>JBDNGO010000129.1:0-16671 GCA_041689245.1 Flavobacteriaceae bacterium
AAATGCTTGTGCTATAAATACTGCTGCTACAGCTTGATATAAACTAGTTCCGTCCATATTAATAGTAGCTCCAATCGGTAATACAAAACTTGCAACTTCTTCTTCTACTCCAATATGTTCAGTAACTCTTTCCATTGTAACTGGAAGTGTTGCTGCACTAGAACTTGTAGAAAATGCTAATAATTGTGCTGGAGACATTGCTTTCATAAAAGAGCTTGGACTTCTTTTTGTGACTACAAAAACCAATATGTTATAAATTACAATCATTATCATTAAACCTACAATAACGGTTACGGCATACCAACCTAGGGCTTTAAATAAATCTAAACTTGGTGATTCTACAACCAATGCTGCTAATAAGGCAAATACCCCATAAGGAGCAGCTAACATAATTAAATCGACCATTTTAAGAATGACCTCGTTAAATCCGTCGAAAAATTTCTTTACCGTTTTTCCTTTTTCTTCAGGAATTAATATCAATCCAATTCCAAAAAATACAGCAAAAAAGATTACTTGCAACATGTTTCTGTTACTTGTTGAAGCTGCAAAAATATTTTCTGGAACTAAATCTTCTAATGCTTGTAAGGGTCCGCTATCTTTTTGCTTAGCGGCTTCATCTTTATACTTTGTAGTGTCTGTACTATAACTTTCTACCATTTCTGTTCTTGTAGATTCGGTAATTTGTTTACCTGGATTTATAATATTTACTAGAACTAATCCAATAGAAACAGCAATTACAGTAGTTACAATATAAAGACCAATAGTTCTTCCTCCCATTTTTGAAAGTTTAGAAATATCCTTTAAATCTGAAACTCCTTTAATTAATGCAGCTAAAATAAGCGGAATTGCAATCAATTTTAATGAATTTATAAAGATGGTTCCGAAGGGCTTAATCCAATCTTTAACAAAGTCTTTTCCAAAATCGAAATTTGTCATAATAAGAGCAAAAACAACTCCTAATAACATTCCCAATAGTATTTGCCAGTGTAGTGCTAATTTTTTCATTTAATAGAATTATAGTTATAGTTTTGAAAGATAAAAAAAATAAAAACCAACATCCAAATTTCTGAACGTTATTTTAGAAATCTACTTGTTTAAATTTTCTATAACTAGAATCATATTGTATTTTTGTCGCATGGTTTTAAGAATGGAGAAATTAAAAAAACGTTGGAATTTAACTTCTAATTGGCAAGTCTTTATTATTCTATTGGTGTTTTCAGTTACCGGATATAGCTCTTTAATGATTGCCAAACCAATTTTAAGTTTTGTTGATTTAGATCAGGCAACTACAAATCCTTGGTTTTATAGGTCTTTAAGAGTTCTCTTAATTTTTCCTTTTTATCAAATCTTAATCGTTTTTTATGGCTGGCTTTTCGGGCAATTTACCTTTTTCTGGAATTTTGAAAAGAAAATGTTGAGAAGATTAGGGTTTAAAAGAATCTTTAACTACCTAAAAAAATAATGAAATTCACTTCATTTATAGATATCATACATCATATAAAAACTGCTAAAATTGGCGGTTTAGAATCTCAGTTTAGATTGGCTCCTAAAATGCGTTTAAATTACAATACTGAAAAGATTGCTGCTAGTAATCCTAAAAGAGCTGCTGTTTTAGCCTTGTTTTATCCAAATAAAAAAGGTGAAACCTGTTTTTTACTTACACAAAGAGCACGTTATAAAGGAACACATTCTGCTCAAATAAGTTTTCCAGGAGGAAAAATTGAAAAAACTGATAAAAATTTGAAAGAAACTGCTTTAAGAGAAGCATTTGAAGAAGTAGGTGTTATCAGAGAAAACATTACCGTGATAAGAGAAATTACAGATGTTTATATTCCGCCTAGTAATTTTTTAGCAACACCTTTTATCGCATTTACGGAAGAAAAGCCTTTTTTTAAAACAAACCATGAGGTTGAACATATATTTGATGTTTTAGTAAAAGACCTTTTAGACGACACAAATATTACAACAATAAATATTACAACTTCTTATGCAAAAAATATTGATGTACCTTGCTTTAAACTAAACGATTATATTGTTTGGGGAGCAACAGCAATGATTCTTAATGAAATTAAAGAATTATTAAAATAGTATGTTCCTATATTCTTTTGTATTTTAGCAATCAACAACTAACAAAAATAAAACCAACTATTAATGCCTTTATTCAAAAGAAATCCTTTTGGACATATTCTTTTTTTAAAAAAATGGATTATTCGAATTTTTGGAACAATTTCTCATGGTAGATATAGACGATTTAATAATTTACAGATTGAAGGCTCAGAAATTTTAAGAAATTTACCTGATAATAATGTCTTATTTGTTTCTAATCATCAAACCTATTTTGCAGATGTTGCGGCAATGTTTCATGTATTTAACGCTTCTTTAAAAGGAAGAGTAAATACTATTAAAAACATTGGGTATATCTGGAATCCAAAATTAAATCTTTATTTTGTTGCTGCTGGAGAAACAATGCGATCTGGTTTATTGCCTAAAATATTTGCATATGCTGGTTCTATTTCTATTGATAGAACCTGGAGAAGCGAAGGGGAAGATGTGAATAGACAGGTAAAAATGTCTGACATTTCTAATATTGGAAAAGCATTAAATGATGGCTGGGTAATTACCTTTCCACAAGGTACTACAACTCCTTTTAAACCCATTAGAAGAGGAACTGCACATATCATTAAAAAGCACAAACCTATTGTTATCCCTATTGTTATTGATGGCTTTAGACGTTCTTTTGATAAAAAAGGTTTGGCAATTAAAAAACGTAATGTATTACAATCTATGGTTATTAAAAAACCATTAAAAATAGATTATGAGAATGATGATATTGCAAAAATTATTAAGAAAATTGAATTCGCAATTGAACAACATCCTTCTTTTTTAAAAGTAATAACACCAGAAGAGTACGCTAAGCAAGAAGAAGAGTTGAATAAAAAAAGAGAGTTTTGGAGTTAAAAATATAAAAAAGAGAGCAACAAATGTTCCTTCTTTTTTTATTTAAATTTATTACTGTTACTTCCCTAACCAGGCATTCATCATCCAAATTGTTTTTTCTTGTTCTGCAATAAAATTGCTCATCATAGAATTTGTACCTTCATCATTAGCATCACCAGATTCATTTAAAATTACTCTTTCAATTGATAACAATTCTGAAAGTGAGTTTACAATTATTTCAATTGCTTGTATATCATTAGAAATATTTTTTGCTACAGGAACTTTTGCTAACGAAATGTATTCTGAAAAGGTGTGCAATGGCTTTCCTTGTAGTGTTAAAATTCGTTCTGCAATCATGTCGATTTTTAATTGTGAATCGTTATAAAACTCCTCAAATTTTACATGTAACTCAAAAAAATTCTTCCCTTTAATATTCCAATGTAAACCTCTTAAACTTTGATAATATATTTGAAAGTTAGCTAACAAAATATTTAATTCATTCCCTATTTTTACTGTTTTCTCTTTATCTAACCCTAATAGTGTTGTGTTCATTTTTACATGTCCTTTTTTAATTCAATACAAATTTACAACAACATTTTAATCAAAAACTATAAATATTATTGATAGTTTTAATATCTTTATCAAAAATATTGATAATATGACAATTACACAATTAAAGTATGTGCTTTCTGTAGCAAAATATCAAAATTTCACAATTGCTGCTCAGCACAGTTTTGTTACGCAACCAACATTGAGTATGCAAATACAAAAATTAGAAGATGAGCTAAAAGCTAAAATATTCAATCGGTCTACAAAACCAATAGAATTAACAGATATTGGAAAAAAAATTGTTGAACAAGCAAAAATTATTGTGGATGAAAGTACACGAATTACAGATATTGTACATCAACAAAAAGGGTATATCGGTGGTGAATTTAAATTAGGAATTATTCCTACAATTATGCCTACATTATTACCGATGTTCTTACATAATTTCACAAAAAAATATCCAAAAGTAACGTTGATAATAGAGGAACTAGCAACCGAAGAAATTATACGAAAATTAACTGACGGACATATTGATGCTGCCATTGCTGCTACTCCATTAGAAAATGAAGCCATTAAAGAACGCCCTTTGTATTATGAGCCTTTTGTGGGTTTAATCCCTAGAGATCATAGATTATTTAGCAACAAAACTATTACTGTAGATGAATTAGAAGTTGATGATCTTTTATTGCTAGAAGACGGTCATTGTTTTAAAGATAGTGTTCTTAATTTATGTCGAAATTACAAAAGTAATTCTATAAGAAATTTTCAATTGCAAAGCGGTAGTTTTGACACCTTAATAAAACTCTCTAAAGGAGGTTTAGGAATGACATTACTTCCGTATTTACAAACGTTGGATTTAAGCGAAAATGACAAACAATTTTTAAGAGAATTCACTACGCCTCCACCTGCAAGAGAAGTAAGTTTATTGTACCATAAATCGCAATTAAAAATGCAATTAATTGAAGCGTTGAAAACTACAATCGATGGTGTTATAAGAGGTGCCATTTCCTTTTCTGATGTCAAAATTATTAGTCCGCTGCAGAAGAAATAGTTTTTTTACTGTCTGCTCGAGTGCTGTCGAGAACTAATAAAACCTTTCGTAAGCTACTCTTTTATGTTCAAACTAAAATGTTTTTTAGTTTGAACATAATGCTCTAGGAGACATTAAAAATCTTATAAATACATTTTTTCTCGTTGTTCTTTTAATTTTGAGTCAGATAAATAATCATCAAAAGTAGAATATCTATCAATAACCCCTTTTGGAGTGATTTCTATAATTCTATTGGCAACCGTTTGTGCAAACTCATGATCGTGTGTAGAAAACAATATAGTTCCTTTAAAATTTATTAACGAGTTATTTAAAGCTTGAATTGATTCTAAATCTAAGTGATTTGTTGGTTCGTCTAATTGCAAAATATTTGCTCTTGTCATCATCATTCTAGACAGCATACACCGCACTTTTTCTCCTCCAGACAACACATTACATTTCTTTAATGCTTCTTCTCCACTAAAAATCATTTTCCCTAAAAATCCTCTTATAAAAACTTCTTCTCTTTCTTCTTCTGTTTGTGCATATTGACGTAACCAATCTACCAAATCTAATTCTGCATTTTTAAAATACTCAGCATTTTCTAGTGGCAAATAAGATTGGGTAGTTGTTACACCCCAATCAAAAGAACCAGAATCAGCTTTTTCTTTACCATTTAAAATTTGATAAAAAGCAGTAATCGCTCTAGAATTTTTAGAAATAATGGCTACTTTATCTCCTTTATTTAAGTTGATATGAATATCATTAAACAAATATTCTCCTTCAAACTTCTTTGCCAATCCTTCTACATTTAAAATTTGATCTCCAGCTTCTCGTTCACTTTTAAAAATAATTGCTGGATACCGTCTGCTTGATGGTTTAATATCATCAACATTTAATTTCTCTATCATTTTTTTACGAGAAGTTGCTTGTTTAGATTTTGCAACATTTGCAGAAAAACGACGAATAAACTCTTCTAACTCTTTCTTTTTATCTTCAGCTTTTTTGTTTTGTTGTGCTCTTTGTTTTGCCGCTAACTGACTAGATTCGTACCAAAAAGTATAATTACCAGAGTAGTTGTTAATTTTACTAAAATCGATGTCAGAAATATGTGTACAAACTGCATCTAAAAAGTGACGGTCGTGAGAAACCACAATTACTGTATTATCATAATTTGCTAAGAAATTCTCTAACCAAGCAATGGTTTCAAAATCTAAGTCGTTTGTTGGCTCATCCATAATTAACAAATCTGGAGTTCCGAACAAAGCTTGCGATAATAACACACGTACTTTTTGTTTTCCATCCAAATCTTTCATCAATGTATAATGCAGCTCTTCTTTGATCCCCAGATTAGACAACATTGCTGCAGCATCAGAATCTGCATTCCAACCATTCATTTCCTCAAACTTTACTTGTAATTCTCCAATCTTTTCTGCGTTTTCATCAGTATAATCAGCGTACAAAGCATCCATTTCTTTTTTGATAGTAAACAATTCTTTGTTTCCCATAATTACAGTTTCTAATACCGGTATATCATCAAAAGCAAAGTGATTCTGAGATAAAACCGACATTCTTTTTCCTGTTTCTAAATGAACATGACCAGAAGTTGGATCTTGCTCACCAGCTATTATTTTAAGAAAAGTAGATTTTCCTGCACCGTTTGCACCAATGATACCGTAGCAATTACCTTGCAGAAATTTTGTATTTACTTCATCAAATAATATTCTTTTACCAAACTGAACGGATAAATTTGAAACTGAAAGCATTTTTGTAATTTTAAAATTTTGGCAAAAGTATAAAATTTATAGGTATTTTAGATGTTTTCAGGGTTAAAAATGGAATAAATATCTTTTGTAAATCATCAAACTAAAAAAGTAAAATAAATATTTTATAATGACGCTTTTTTTTATACTTTAACAACGTATTAACAAATTTTTGAAAGATGTATATGTAATTTTGTCAATAGTTTAAAATGAATAAATGAATCGGTTTTTTAAATATTATTTTTTACTTGTAACTGCTATTCTAATTGGAAGTTGTACTTCTTCTAACAAAGAAAAACTTACCTATTTTGGTGGTAAAATAATACATCCAAAAACAGATTTTGTGTTGTTGTATCAAAATGATAAACTTATTGATAGTTTATTTTTAGATAAAGAAGATAAATTTATAGCTAGTTACAAAAACTTTAATGAAGGCTTTTATTACTTTATTCACGGTAATGAAAACCAATACATTTATTTTGAACCAAACGATAGTATTTCTATACGTTTAAATACTTGGGATTTTGATGAATCTCTGGTATATAGCGGTATTGGAGCTGAAAAAAACAATATGTTAATCGATTGTTTTTTAGAGAACGAAAAAGAACGTTATAATCAGACCATTTATTCTTTTTATGGTTTAGAATCAACTGCTTTTAAAGAAAAATTAGATTCGTTATTGAATTTAAGAAAGAAAAAAATTGACGATTTTAAATTAAGACAAACTAATTTGCCAGAAAGCTATTCTAAAATTTTAGAAATAGTTGCTAAATACCCACTTTATACAAGATTTGAAAGGTACCCTTCGAAAAATAAAGATTTTCATAAAGCTACTGAATTACCTAAATTAGATGCTACCTTTTTTGATTACAGAGAACATATTGATTTAAATAATAGCGATTTAATGTATTTGAAATCCTATACACAATACATTGTAAATAGATTTTATAGTAATGTGTATGCGCAAGGTTACACCAATAATTCTAATGAATTTACGGTGGCATTATTAAACACCATTAATGATAATATTACTAACGAAAAATCAAAGAACACCTATTTAAGGCAAATGGTTATCAATGCTTTTTTAGACAAATCTAGTTGTAATATTAATAAAGATGCTTTTTACACCTACTTTAAATTAAGTTCTAATGTTGAAGATAAAAAGGAAATTCAGCGCTTAATAAACGATATAAAAAAATTAAATGCCGGAAATCAATTACCAGCATTTGATATTTTAGATTTTAATAACACAAAACACAATATTAAAGGTTTAGTAAAAAACAAGAATAGTGTTATTTATCTTTGGAATCCTAGTTTTATTAGTGAAGAATACTTACCCTCAAGAATTGATTATTTATCTAAAGAGTTTCCAAAACTTAATTTTATTGGCGTAAAAATTTCTTCTAAAGCAAATGAAAAACCTGTAAAAGGAATTGATATTAAACAACAATTCTTCATCAATTCAGAAAGTAAAGCAAACGAATTTTTAACAAGCGAATTACCAAGAACCTTATTAGTAAATAAGAAAGGCAAAATTGTTAATGGCTTTGCTTCTATCAGCAGTTCTACAATTCACAAACAACTAAAGACTTTACAAAAAGACTAATTTTTTAGTTTTATCTATATTATTTAACGTACATTTGCACGTTTTTAATTTTAAGAATTAAAAATTGTTAGATAGTTGTTACCCAGATTATAAGTAACAGATTCTAAAGCGTTTTATAAACCGAGTTTACAGATACTGGCGTCTGTGAATTCACAATTGTTCACAGCATGTCAACATTTTTAGAGTTGGGGCTTAGAGAAGAAATCTCTAAAGCCTTAACTGATTTGGGTTATGAAAACCCTACAGTAATTCAAGAAAAAGCAATTCCACAAGTAATTGCATCTTCACAAGATTTAAAAGCTTTTGCACAAACGGGTACTGGTAAAACAGCTGCTTTTAGTTTGCCTATTTTACAACAAATAGATGTAAATAGTAAAGAAACACAAGCAATCATTTTATCACCAACAAGAGAACTAGCAGTTCAAATTGGTAAAAACATTGAAGAGTTTGCCAAATATTTAAAAGGCGTAAAAACAACTACCGTTTATGGTGGAGCTAATATTGATGAGCAAATTCGTTCATTAAAAAAAGGTTCTCAAATAGTAGTTGGAACTCCAGGAAGAACGGTAGATTTAATTAAGCGTAGAGCGTTAAAATTAGAAAACATTCGTTGGGTGGTTTTAGATGAAGCCGATGAAATGTTAAACATGGGTTTCAAAGAAGAGCTAGATAAAGTGTTGGGTGCTACTCCAAAAGAAAAACAAACTTTATTGTTCTCTGCAACGTTTCCAAAAGAAGTAGAAGCAATTGCTAGAAACTATATGGATAATCCTATAGAGATTACTTCAGGTGAAAAAAACAAAGGTACTGATGATGTAAGTCATGAATACTATGTGGTTAACGAACGTACTCGTTATGAAGCATTAAAAAGAATTGCTGATGTAAATACAGACATTTACGCTATTGTTTTTTGTAGAACTCGTAGAGAAACTCAAGAAGTTGCCAATAACTTAATAAAAGACGGTTATAGCGCAGATGCGCTGCACGGAGACTTATCGCAAGGACAACGTGATGGCGTTATGGATAAATTTAGAAAGAAAAGTATTCAGATTTTAGTAGCAACAGATGTTGCGGCTCGTGGTTTGGATGTTACTGAATTAACTCACGTTATCAATCACAAATTACCAGACCAAATAGAAAACTATACACATAGATCTGGAAGAACTGGTAGAGCTGGTAAAAAAGGAATTTCGATTGTTTTGGTAAACAGCAAAGAGAAAGGAAAATTAAGTCCGATAGAAAGAATCATTAAACAGAAATTTGTACAAGCGGATATTCCTAGCGGAAAAGAAATTTGTCAAAATCAATTAATGCATTTAATTGATAAAGTGCAAAATACTGAAGTAAATACAAAACAAATAGAAGAATTTTTACCAAGCATTTATGATAAATTAGATGGTTTAGATAGAGAACAATTAATTCAGAAATTTGTATCGTTAGAATTTAATACGTTTTTAGCATATTACGAAAATGCTGCAGATTTAAACGATTTAGCGTCATCTAGAGAAGATTCTAGAGATTCTGGTGGTAGAGGAAGACCAAGAGATGAAAATATGACACGTTTCTTTATCAACTTAGGTAGAAAAGACGATTTAAATCCTGCACGATTAATTGGTTTAATTAACGACCAACGAATTACAGACAATATAGAAATTGGTGCGATTGATATTTTAGACACTTTCTCATTTTTTGAATTAGATAAAAACTTTGAAGGACAAACATTAAGTGCTTTTGAAGAAAATGATCCAGAATTTAACGGACGTGGTGTAAATATAGAAATCACTAAAAAAGAACGTTCTGGCGGCGGAAGAGGCCGTGGCGGAGATAGAGGTGGAAGAAGGTCTTCACCTAAATCTGATGGCGGTAGTTTTGGAAGAAAACGTAGCGAAGGAAGTTCTTCTTCTCCAAGAAGAAGCGGTTCTTCTGATAGAAAACCAAGAGCTGGCGGAGACAGACCAGACAGAGCTACAGCAGACAAAAAAACTGGCGGCTTCGGCAGAAGACGTAGAGAAAGATAAAATACATTATTATAAAGCAAAAGCGTATCTGTAAAAGATGCGCTTTTTTTATGCAATAAATTTGCTATATTTGAGATGCTATAAAAAGAACAAACTTCTATTATCTCATTTTTTTTTCTGATATACAATATTTGTTCTCTTTAAGAATAGAACTTTAATCTTAAAGAGTATAAATATGAAAAGTAGAAAAATTAAATTAATCAACTTATTAAAAATCGGAATTGTTCTTTTTGGATTTTTTTCCTATTAAGTAGTTGCGAGAAAGATGAATACTCACTCATTCAATCAGAAATTACTAGTGCTAAAAATTGGTTTGAACAAAATCATAGTGTCCAAATTGAGAACAATAAATATTATAAAGGCAACATAAACTGGAACAAAGCACAAGTTTTGAATGAAGTAGTTTACATACCATTACTTAGTGTTAAAAATGAAATTATCCTTTCTAATGAAAAGAGTGAAATTAAAGATAAAGTATATTTTTACCCTTACGTTTTATTAGTGAAAAATGATGAAACTCATTATATAGAATTATTTCAGGTTTTCATCAATAAAAAAATGAGTGATTTTAACATTGTAAATACTCTTGAATTACCATCTATGAGCTTTGATGAAAAAAATACTTTCATTGAAGGTTCGTTTAAATCTACTAAACCTAATAATCAGTTTCAAAATAAAACATCTGCTTGTGAAATTATAGATTGGTTTATAGTAACAACATACTCAAATGGAGCAGTAACCGAAGATTATGTGGGTTCTTCAGCTTCATGTAATGACCAGGGTTTATTAGAAGATGGTCTTAGTACCGGTGGTTGGTGGTGGAGCTCAAACTTATGATGACTGGAATAAACTAACAGATTGCGAAAAAGATTTTTTTAAATCTAATCCAACAACAGTTTTTAAAGTTACTCAGAATAGGCAAAAGGCACAAAATGCAGCTTTTAATAGATTTAAATGTTTAAATAACCAAGGGAACAATGTTTTACATAACAATATTGGAGATGGATATAGACATGCATATTTTTCTGCATTAAACACCAAAAGTATTGGATATTCAAATGCTCAAAAGTTAGGAAATGCACATGAATGTGATACTCCTGCAAATCAATTAAGTGAAAAAGTTATGGATCTGCATAACAATTCTTGGGGTTATAATTATTCTTTATCTAATGCTTTTCTTACAGAAGAAAAATTCTATCAAGATTTTATCATAGCTTTTAATAACGGTGAAATTAAAATTTTAAAAAATTGTAATTAAATGAAAAAAATAATATTAATATTAATAGTCATATTTGTTTCATGCAACAAACCAAATAGGTTGAAAAAGCATGAAAATAAAATTAAAGAAACTTTAATTAATCAAAAAACAAAATCTCTTACCCTAAGTCTTGATACTATTTCTTCATTTCAATGGGATGAGCTTTTAATAGCAGGTCCATATACAGACTTAAATAAAATTTCAAATTATCATTTAAATGGTATTCCCAATACAATTAAAAATTATGATAATTTTATTTTGTTAGTTTTTTTAAACAAAAAAAAGGGAATAAAATATATAAATATTGATAGATCTTTAATTCAAAATGATATTATTGATGGCTATAAAATATTTTCAAAAGATAATAGTAATATTATAATAAGAAAGTAATAAAAAGCCTCAAACATTTAGTTTGAGGCTTTTTTTATATTTTGTACAACTACTATTCTTCCATCATAGAAACCGATATTTTTTTATAGGTTCCGTTTTCTAATTTGGTTCTAATACCTGAAAATGCTGCAATAGTTACATCAATATCTTCTTGTGTATGTGTTGCTGTAGGAATCAATCTTAAAATAATTAATCCTTTTGGTATTACAGGATACACAACAATAGAACAGAATACTCCGTAATTTTCTCGTAAATCGTTTACCATCGCCATAGCTTCAGGAATATCCCCTTTTAAGAATACTGGTGTAATACAGGTTTGCGTAGCTCCTAAATCGAAACCAGCATTTTTTAAACCGCTTTGTAATGCGTTTGTGTTTTCCCAAAGTGTTGCTTTTAATTCTGGCATTGTACGCAACATATCCAACCTTTTTAATGCTCCTTTAACCATTGCCATTGGTAATGATTTTGCAAACATTTGAGAACGCATATTGTATTGTAAATACTGAATTACATCTTTATCTCCCGCAAAAAAGGCTCCAATACCAGCCATAGATTTTGCGAAAGTTGCAAAATACAAGTCAATTCCGTCTTGAACGCCTTGTTCAAATCCAGTTCCTTTTCCGTCTTTCCCTAAGGTTCCGAAACCATGAGCATCATCTACCAACAAACGAAAATTGTATTTTTCTTTTAAAGCTACTATTTCTTTTAAACGACCTTGCTCTCCTCTCATTCCAAATACTCCTTCAGAAATAACTAAAATTCCGCCGCCAGTTTGAGCTGTCATTTTAGTAGCACGTTTCAAGTTTTTTTCAAAACTTTCCATGTGGTTATGCTTATATACAAAACGTTTTCCTGCATGTAAACGAACACCATCAATAATACAAGCGTGCGTATCCATATCATATACAATAATATCGTTTTTAGTAACCAACGCATCAATGGCAGAAACCATTCCTTGATACCCAAAGTTCACCAAATAAGAAGCTTCTTTTTCTACAAACTCAGCACATTCTTTTTCTAGTTGCTCATGAAAAACAGTATGACCAGACATCATTCTTGCCCCCATCGGATATGCCATTCCGTATTCTAGGGCAGCTTCTCCATCAACTTTCAACACTTCTGGATGATTTGCCAATCCTAAATAATCATTAATACTCCATGTAATAACTTTCTTTCCGTTAAAATACATTCTGTTAGAAATAGGTCCTTCTAACTTCGGGAATACATAATATCCTTCAGCTTTATCTGCCCATTTACCTAATGGTCCTTTATCTCTTTTTATTCTTTCAAATAAATCTTTCGTCATGTTTTTTATCTTCAAATTGAGAATGCAAATTAACTGCTTTTTTAGGAGTAAATCAAATAAATAAGTAGTTGAATACCCGTATTTCAAAATTAAAATAACAAAGTTTTATTTCTATTATTCTAAAAATCCTTGTTTTTCCATCCAAGAATCTTTGTAAATTTTATTCATATATTTAGAACCATGGTCTGGAAAAACCAACACCACAACACTATCTTTGGTAAATATATTTTTGTTGTTGTATTGTATTGCTGCTTGTATAACTGCACCGCTTGTGTACCCAGCAAATATCCCTTCTTTAGTTACTATTTCTCTGGCTTTAAGCGCAGCATCTTTATCGGTTACTTTTTCGTAGTGATCAATAATGTCAAAATCTGTTGCAGTAGGAATTAAATTTTTACCCAAACCTTCTATTCTGTATGGGTAAATATCATCTTCATCTATTTTTCTAGTTTCGTGAAAACCTTTTAAAATAGAACCGTACGCATCTACACCTAGTATTTTTATTGCAGAATTTTGTTCTTTTAAGTAGTTACCAATTCCAGATATGGTTCCTCCTGTTCCGCTTGCAACAACTACATGCGTGACTCCCCCTTCGGTTTGTTCCCAAATTTCTGGACCTGTAGAATGGTAATGTGCTTCGCTATTTAATTCGTTAAAATATTGGTTGATATAAATTGAATTCGGAGTTTCTTTATGGATTTTTTTTGCAACTTCATAATAAGAACTAGGATCATCTGCAGCCACATTTGCAGGACATAAATGTACTTCTGCTCCCATTATTTTTAACATGTCTATTTTATCTTTCGATGTTTTAGAGCTTACAGCTAAGATACATTTGTAGCCTTTTACTATTGCAATCATTGCCAACGAAAAACCTGTATTACCAGAAGTAGTTTCTACAATGGTATTTCCAGGTTTTAAAATTCCTTTTTTCTCAGCATTTTCTATAATATAGGTTGCTATTCTGTCTTTTGCAGAATGCCCAGGATTAAAAGATTCTAATTTTGCATAATAAGAACCTTTTAAATTAGTTGTAATTGAGTTTAACTGAACTAAAGGTGTTTGACCAACGAGTTCTAAAATGTTTTTGTACTTCTTTTGATTCCTCGTCATTATTCAATTTTATTCTCTAAATCTAAGATAAACGCATATTCTCTTGCTACTTCTTTTAAGGCGTCAAATCTTCCTGAAGCTCCACCATGACCAGCTTCTAGATTTATATTCAATAATAAAATATTATCTCCTGATTTATATTCTCTTAATTTGGCAATCCATTTTGCTGGTTCCCAATATTGCACTTGACTATCCCAATAACCTGTTGTAATTAACATATTAGGATATGCTTTAGTTGTAATCTGATCGTAAGGCGAGTAACTTTTCATGTACTCGTAATATTCTTTATTCTTTGGATTTCCCCATTCGTCAAATTCTCCAGTGGTTAACGGAATACTTTCATCCAACATCGTAGAAACAATATCTACAAAAGGAACTTGCGCTATAATACCATTATATAATTCTGGATTCATATTTATAATTGCTCCCATTAACAATCCGCCAGCAGAACCGCCCATTGCGTATAAATGTTTTGCAGAAGTGTAGTTGTTTTTTATTAAAAATTTAGAACAATCTATAAAATCATTAAACGTATTTTTCTTATGTAATAATTTTCCATCTTCGTACCAATCTCTTCCTAGGTATTCGCTTCCTCTAATATGAGCAATTGCGTATATAAAACCTCTATCTAACAAACTTAACCGCACGGTACTAAATCCGGCTGACATTGTTGCTCCGTAAGAACCGTAAGCAAATAACAACAATGGTGTATTTTCATTTAGTTCTGTATCTTTTCTGTGTACTAAAGAAACAGCCACTTTTTTTCCATCTCTTGTATCTACCCAAACACGCTTACTTGTATAATTATTTTTATCAAATTTTCCTCCAAGAACTTCTTGTTCTTTTTTGATTTCTTTTGATTTATCGCTCATATTAAAATCAATCACAGAACTTGGTGTTGTCATTGAATTGTATGAATAGCGAATTATTTTTGTATCAAAATCTGGATTCGAATGTACACTTACAGAATACGTTTCTTCATCAAAAGGTAAATAGTAATCTTCTGTATTGTCCCAACGTTTAATTCTAATAGTGTTTAATCCATTAGTTCGCTCTTCTAAAACTAAATAATCCTTAAAAATAGACATGTCTTCTAATAGGGTATCTTCTCTATACGGAATAACATCTGTCCAATTTTCTTTTGATGTTTTTGTAATCGGAGTTTTCATCAACTTAAAGTTTGTTGCTCCGTCTTTATTCGTTAATATGTAAAAATGATTTTTGTAATGTGCAATATCATATTCTAAATTACGCTCTCTTTTTTGGATAATTTTAAACGTTCCATTTGGCTTATCAGCTTCTAAAAATTGATATTCAGAAGATAACGTACTATAAGAACCAATAATAATGTATTTGTTTGATTTTGATTTTGTTACAAAAGTTCCGAAAGTATCGTCCTTTTCATGAAACACTTCTACATCTTCAGATTCATCAGTTCCTAAAATATGTTTGAAAATTTTATAGCTTCTTAATGAAACTGGGTCTTTTTTAGTGTAAAATAACGTTTTATTATCATTTGCCCAAACCGAACCACCATTTGTATTGGTGATTGCATCTTTGTATACTTCGCCAGTTTTAATATTTTTTATATGAAGCACATATTGTCTTCTACTAATTGTATCTACAGAAAAAGCAACTAACTCATTATTTGTACTGACATTTAATCCGCCTAATTGAAAATAATCGTACCCTTTTGCTAACTCATTTACATCAAATAACAACTCCTTTTTTGCATTTAAAGATTCTTTTTTACGAGTATAGATTGGGTATTGTTGTCCTTTTTTGTATTTTGTGATGTATAAATATCCATTATTTTTATACGGAACAGATTCATCATCTTCTTTAATTCGAGATTTCATTTCTTCGAATAATGAAGTTTGAAAATTATTAGTATGCTCAGTTATATGGCTGTAATAATCGTTTTCTTTATTTAAATAATCAAGAACTTTTGTTGTTTGTTCGTCTTTTATTGTAGCCGTTTTTTGCTCATCAGACAATCGCATCCAAAAATAATTATCTATTCTAATATCACCATGAGCTTCAATTTCAGTAGGAATCTTTTCTGCTAATGGTGGTTTTATGCTGTTATTATTCATTAAATCGTTTTTACAAGCGGTTGCAAAAATAAGGCTAAAAGCTGTAGTGTAAAACAATATTTTTCTCATTTTTTTATATTTTTTTATCAATGTTAAAATACTAATTTTGTCTTTGATAGAAAATAAGAATAGTATGTTTGGAGATATGTCTGGAATGATGAGTAAATTAAAAGAAGCTCAACAAAAAGTAGAAGAAACAAAAGCTAGATTACATCATGTACTTATTGATGAAAAATCTGTAAATGGCAAAATACAAATAACTATTACGGCAAACAGAGAAATAAAAGCTGTTAAATTTGATAAAAGTTTACTAAACGATGCTAAAGAATTAGAAGATTGTTTAATTGTTACGTTAAATAACGCGATTGAAAAAGCTACTGAAATAAACGAGCAAGAATTAGCAATTGCTGCAAAAAGCGGAATGCCAAATATTCCTGGAATGGATCTTTTTAAATAAAATATTTTTTACCTTTTAATAAGTAATAAATTACACTAAAATTTGTTATTTTAATAGAATACATATTATAAAAAATCATGAATAAAAAAGAAAAGAAACCTACGTCAATTATTAAAAAAACAGCAAAGTGGTTTTTCAGCATTGTTTTACT
>JBDNGO010000130.1:0-7839 GCA_041689245.1 Flavobacteriaceae bacterium
ATCACATAGATAAAATGACTTTTACTATATAAGGCTTTTATTAAGAGTTTTATTCTAATATTAGTGATCATACATAATTTTAAAAAGCGGTTTCTGTTTTGGCTCTTTTTGGGAGTGTTTAATAACTTAAATACCGAGTTTCTATAACGGATTACACTTGAGCTATTTTTGAAAATTAGATGTTTCGTATTTAGAAAAAGAAATGAAGCTACTGCCAAAAATGCGTTTAATTGCTTAAAGATTGACGGAAATTTATCGATGCTTGTTAAGGTGTTGGCTTTGAATGATAGTAGAAACAGATCGTAGTAATTTCTCAACGCTATGTTTTTATATAAATAACCATAATCATTGAGTTGTTTATTGATGATTGTATGGGTAATTTGATGTTCATGTGAAAGTAATTTAAAACCATCTACTTTTCTTAATTGTGGTTTTATGATTTGATAGTTGAAAATTGGACTAAATTTTTTCAAGGTCATTTCAAGGTGAACTTCAATAGCATTGATTCTCCCTTTCTTAATCATCCTAGAATAGTGTTTTATATAACCTAATTGTTTTGGTGTTTTGTCTAAGAAAGTATATCGATTTTCTGATAATGTTTTTAGCGTTTTATGAGCAATATTCTTATCAACAATAAAATCAATATCTCCAACCATTCTTTCTGCAATATCTTCATATAAACCTTCAAGTAAATTCCCTGTTCCTTTTAAGAAAACAGGAGTAATGTTGTTTGCTAGCAATAACTCGTTGACTTCTTTTGCTTGTTCTATTATTTGTACATTTCTTTCTCTGTTTAAATCGGTAATGTGTTTCATGTAATTTACCAGTTCTTCCGGCACATAAGAAAGGAAATTTGCTCTTTTAAGATTGCAGTACAATGCAGGGAAAACATAGTGTTCTGTACTCAGTTTAACAACATTGTCCCAATCAACACTTCCATATTTTATTTCTTGTTCAACAATTTTTCTGTTGTGTTCTTCATGAGAAATTGTTAAACATTTTCCGACAAAAAATAACGTTTCTTTATAATTCATCCTTAAAAATTTTAGAAACAGTTTCAATCATTTTTGAGTTGTTAGAATAGGTGAGTTGATAAGATGGCAATTCCAAAAACCATTCTAAAAATACAGTAGCATTTTTTTCTATGGGTGAAATCCAAGAATCAGGTATTAATTGCTGAAAAGCATCAATTTTAGATATTGGTTTTATTTCCATTTCAACTTCAGGATTGTATTTAATAAAAATTAATGCTTTGCATTTTAATTTTAAATCGTAATTAATATTTCTTGGCGGTAAATAGCGAACAATTTTATGTAACTCTTTTAAATGATGTTCAGCTATTTTGTCTAACTCTGGATAAAATGGAAGTAAGGTCGGAACACTTTTCTTTTTTATTGAAATAGCTGCTGGATATGTATAAGCGTCCTGATTGTTGTCTATAGGAACAAAATCATCAGCAATACAATCAAATCCGTTTGCATTTAGCAACGCTAAAGAAGTACTTTTCCCACTTCCAGAATCGCCTAAAAAAAGCAGAGATTCTTTTCCGTTACTAACTGCTGATGCATGAAAAACACCCATCCAATCTTCTTCTGGTTTTTTATAACAATCAATTAACAACTGCATAGAAATTTTACCTTGAAAAACGTGTGCCTGTTCTTTTTTCCAACGTCCAATTAGTTTTTTGTTTTTAACAAATAAAATCAAATTTTTATTTTCAAAAACTTGGTAATTGAAATGAAACTTGGTTTGATTTTTTACTTCTAAATGAGCAAAAATAAGATGAATTTTAGATTCTAAATATTCATTTTCAAATTGAAAAAAAAAGATTCTATTCTTAATCGAATACTGTTTTTTTGAAAAGAATTTTGTTGGAACTTTATAATTTGAAGTATCTAATAGAGCTTCTTTTGTAACTCTGTTATTTTCTGAATAAAGAGAATAAATATCAACAATAAATTTTTTAATGACATTTTTAGGAGCATCAACTTTTTTAATTACCCAAGTTTCAATTTCTTCAAGAGAAACTTTTTTATTTATTTTTAATAAGATTTTTGTAACAATAGGTTCTAAAACTAAATATGAATTTGAGTTTTTAAACCAAACTATATTTTTCGCCTCAATTTTTTTTACTACTAATTCCCCCATTAAAAATTAAAATGAATTTATAAAAACTTCAAAATTTAGATTTCTTTACTAGAATCCACCTCCTGGAGCGATTGGGCTCCTTGCTTGTGCTGTTTTAGGATTTAATAATAGATATGTTCCAATAGCAGTTAAAGCAGTGTATTTACCATAGCTTCCTATTTTTTTAATGGCTTCCTTACGAGTAATATTTTCATTTTTCTTTTTCATGTTGTTCTTCATCTCAAAATTATTTTAAGAATATTCTTTTGGTAATATTTCCGTTATCAGTTTCAAGTTTAACAATGTAAATTCCTTGTTTTATAGAATCTGATAAATTAACATCTATTGTTGTGTTAGATTTTAAATTTTGAAAGTAAATTTTTTCACCTAAAATAGTGTAAACGGTTAGTATCGCTTTATCATCCTTTAATCCAGCAATTCTTAAGTTACGATCAGAACTTAAATAGATACTTACTTGATCTATATTAAAGTCATTAATATCTAATGTTTTTCTTAAGTCTGATGTAGAAGTATGTAAATAAAATCGACCAATTCCACTACTATCAGAATCTAACGTAATTTTATAAGTACTGTTATTTTCATCTAAACGGGTAATTGTTTTTAGCTTTGTGTCTTCAATAAAAACCATTAATTCACTCGATAAATTTTGATGGTTGATTGAAAAAGCAACTTCCTTGCCAGTAACTGCATTTAGGCCTAAAGGAATAATTGTGTTTTCATAATCATTTTGAGGTAATGATTGTAACATAAAATTAACTCCTTCACTATTAGAAACTAAGTGAGAAAATAAGCTAAAACTGGTAGATTGTGCTGTAAATGTACCAGCGTCAAATCCAGGGTCTAATTTTTTGGTTGTATTTTCTACATATCTAATTTCTGTAAATTCTTGATTATTATCTTTATCATTAACAAATACTTTTATTGTTGGATTGGTAGTCTCTTTATAAAAAGTAATTCCCGTTTGGTGACTTTGTAAAGATTGAGCTAACACAAAATTATTTGCATTAGAATTGTCTGCATTTACAAAAAATCCTTGACCTGGATGAATATAATCTGTACCGTTTAAAGTAATATAATTCGTGCCATTCCAAACATATATAAATTCATGAGTGTCTGTAATATTTGCAGAATTTGCAGCAATTAATTCACTCACTTTTATGTAAGAAGAAAAAGGATTCCCAATAAAATTCCATTTATTTAAAGCACCAAAACCTTGTGAGATTGTAAGAAGAATACCCGTATTAGGAAAAGTGCCAATAAATCCATAATTTCCAGCACTCGTTCTTTTTAAAGAATAGCCTTGTCCTTGGTTAAAAGTTGTAACAGTTCCGCCAGTTTGAAAATAATCCCAACTTCCACTTGCCGAGGTAGTATTATTATAAGTGCCTACTGCATCATTATTTAATGTGCCAGAAACATTAATAGAATTTGTAGTATTCCAAGCATCATCATATTGTTCTCCAACTACTGGAGGTGAAACTAAATGCCAATTGGTGTCACTTACATTAACATTATAGGTAAGATTGCCCGTTGCACTACCTTTTACAATTAAAGAACCTCCGCCGCTTATTGTTAGGCTACCAATAACTGTAAATAAACCACTAACAGTTAATGAATTTACAGAATTAATAGTTAAGGCTTCACTTGCGTTAATAGTTAAGTTACCGGCTAGAGCTGTTGTTCCAGAACTAATTACTGGTGATGTTGCAACGTCAGGAACCGAAACTATAGATGTACTCGTTGGAATGCCATTTGTCCAATTACCGGCCAAGCTCCAAACAGAACTTGATGTACCTGTCCATGTATTTACTGTTGTACCACTTAAAGAAAAAAGTTCTCCTGAAAAGGGTACAAAGTCTTCTCCAGTTGTACTAGACGCCCAATTAGTTTTATTAACAACTTCCGCTAAATATTCAGAATATGTCGCTTTATTGTTACGAGAACCCGTATAAGCTCCTCCGTTAGGACTACTAGATGTGTTTATTTCTAAGAAATTTGTACCAATAACTAAACCTGTATCTGTTAGTTCATTAGTAACAGTACCGTTCATTATACCTGTTAGATATACTGTTGGAGTCTCTGAATCTGTGCCTAAGTAAACAAATATAGCTTCACCTGAAGCGCTCCATCCAAAAGTGCCACTTTTTGTAATGGACCCAATAGAGACGTTTAATAAAGGATTAGATACTGCATCAACATCTGTAAAGGTAATAATAGTACCAGCTTGAATAATTGAGGTTCCAGTATCCCAAATTATTCGTCCCGTTCCACCATCTTTAATATAGATCGTTGAGTTTGCGATAATATTATCTAATGCAATTAATGAGAAATCATCATCACCATTAGCATTAAATCCTACAAAGGCTACGTCTCCGAGAGCTGGAGCTTGAGCATTTGATGTGTTTATGTTAATGAAAATTAGAAAAAATAGGCATACAAAGAAGCCTCTCAATGAGTATTTTTTTTTCATAGCGTTGAAAATTTTCAATAAAGTTAGTAAAAAAAAATTAAAAAAAATAATGCCTATCAATAAGGTATTAATACTAGGTTTAATTTTTTCTCCAAAAGAAGGGCGAGAATAAAATTAAAACAGTAAACAGTTCTAAACGCCCAATTAGCATTAAAAAGGCACAGAACCATTTTGCAGCATCCGTTAAATGGGCATAATTATCACCAGGACTAACGGAGCCAATTGCTGGGCCAATATTGCCTAAAGAAGAAGCAGCAGCACCAAGAGCCGAGAGAAAATCTAATCCTAAAAAAGTTAGTATTACTGATGATACCACAAAAATTAGCATGTAAATAATAAAGAAAGAAATAATATTAAATACAATTGTATGGTTTACAGGTTTATTGTCATATCTAACAGGAATAATTGCATTTGGATGTAATGCTTTCTTAAATTCTAAAAAGCTGCTTTTTAGCATCACAATATGGCGTACAATTTTTACACCACCACTTGTAGAACCTGCTGAACCACCTACAAAGAAAAGAGAAAAGAAAATTCCAGTCGCAAAGAAACTCCACATGGTAAAATCTGCACTTACAAAACCAGTTGTCGTAAGCACAGAAATAACTTGAAAGAATGAATGTCTAATTGCACTTTCAACTTTTCCGTAAATCATTGGATGATCTATAGTTGTTTTAAGAGTTGGATCTTGATAAAAAATTATGATTACAGCGATAATGGTTGATATAATTACTATACCAAAAAAGTAATATTTAAACTCTTCGCTTTGAAAGATCTTACGAACTTTCCCTTTTAAAGCAAAATAAGTAAGCACAAAATTTGTTCCAGCAATAAACATAAAAATAATTATGATATACTGTACCATTGGCATTGCATTATAATGTGCTATGTTTGCATTTTTTGTAGAAAATCCGCCAGTGCTCATAGTAGCCATTGCGTGATTTATAGCATCAAACCATGTCATGCCTGCAAATTTTAATAAGAAAAACTCACAAAAAGTAAGTGATACATAAATAAGCCATAAACGTTTAGCCGTATCTGAAATTCTTGGATGTAATTTATCGGTTGATGGTCCAGGAGCTTCTGCCATAAAAAGTTGCATTCCTCCAATTCCTAACAAAGGTAAAATGGCAATAGTTAAAACAATAATTCCCATACCACCAATCCAATGAGTTGCGCTTCGCCAAAATAATATACCTTTTGGCATACTTTCTATGTCTGTTAAAATAGAAGAGCCAGTTGTAGAATACCCTGATAAAGTTTCAAAAAAAGCATCGGCAAGATGAGGAATTTCTCCAGTAAAAAGAAAAGGGAACATACCTGTTATTGATAAGACAAGCCAACCTAATGTTACAATTAAATATCCTTCTTTTTTTTGAATATTTGTTGATGTTGGTTTATTAAAAAAGTATAATAATAACCCTACTGAAACAGTAATTATACCCGCATTTAAAATACCAAATTTTGCTTCTTCTTGATGATAGATGCTAAAAGGTAGAGCAATAAACATAAAAATTCCGTTTAAAATAGCTGTTATGCCAAGAAAACGATAAATAATTTTTAAGTTTAAAGAACGCATTTATTAAGATTTGAATAATTCTTCTACTATAGAAATTGCTTCTGGTAAGCAGAAAACGATGGCTTTATCTCCGGCTTTTATTTGAAAGTCACCAAAAGACATCATTGCTTCTCCATCTCTAATAATTCCACCAAAAACAGCTTCTCTAGGAAGTTTTAGTTCCCGAATAGGTTTCTTAGTTACTTTAGAGCTTGGCTTAACTTCAAACTCAAAAATTTCAGCATCAATATTGTGTAAATTAGCAAGTGCAACAACTTCGCCTTTTCTTATATGTTTAAAAATACTACTTGCTGCTAATAATTTTTTGTTTATCAATGTATCAATTCCAATGGTTTGAGAAATGTTTATATAATCCATATTCTCTACTAAAGCAATTGTCTTTTTTACTCCTTTAGATTTTGCCACCAAACAAGACATAATATTTGTTTCAGAGTTGCCCGTTACAGCAATAAATGCATCCATTTCTCTAATGTTTTCTTCTTCTAATAACTCAATATCTCTTCCGTCGCCATTAATTACTAAAGCATTAGATAGTTTATCTGCAATATCAAAGGCTTTATCTTTATCTTTTTCAATTATTTTAACGTTAAAATTTTCTTTGCAAAGATTTCTTGCAGTTTTAAAACCAATACTACTTCCGCCTAAAATCATTACATTTTTAATGTTTATTTGTTTTTGGCCAATTATTGGATATAGCTTTTCGATACTGCTTTTTGGAACAGAAAAATAAACTTGATCTTTAATTTTATAAACAGTATCTCCACGTGGAATTATTGTTTGAGAAACGCCTTCACGTTTAATGGCAATGGTAATAAAATCTACCAAAGGAAATTTATCTTTTGCTTCTTTTACTGTTAAATCTAAAATAGGAGATTTATTTTCTAATGTTGTGCCCATTAAATTAAACAACCCTTTTTCAAACTCAACAGTATCATTAAAAGAAGATTGATTTAACAACATTTTTATTTCATTTGCTGCTAATTCTTGCGGAGAGATCATAAAATCAACACCAAATTTTTTAAAGTCGATGATATCGTTTTTTAAAAACTCTGGGTTGTCTATTCTAGCAATGGTTTTTTTAACTCCAAGTGCTTTTCCAATAACAGAAATCGTAAAATTAGTATTCTGAGATTCAGTTACAGCTAATAATAAATCGGCAGATTCTATTCCTATTTCTTTTAAAAGATTGATAGAAGTAGCATCGCCTTTTTTAGTAAAAACGTCTAAATGGGTATTAATATATTCTAGCTTATCTCCATCAAAGTCAATAACATAGGTATCTTGAGCTTCATAAGACAATAATTTAGCTAAATGGAAACCAACATCTCCAGCACCAGCTATTATAATTTTCATAAAAATAAAAATGAAATATAGTTTGCAAATGTATTGTTCTTTAATTGCATCTGCAAAAAAAAGAAATTATTATTCAATTTTAATACTCTAAATAAAGCTTATATTTATTCTAAAAATCGTTAAAAATGAAAAAGTTAACTATTAAATCTTGGGCTATTGAAGATAGACCAAGAGAAAAATTAATCCTTCAAGGGAAATCTGTTTTAACAGATGCAGAACTTATCGCAATTCTTATAGGTTCTGGAACAAAAAAAGAAAGTGCTGTTGCGTTAAGCAAAAGAATTTTAAA
>JBDNGO010000131.1:0-9218 GCA_041689245.1 Flavobacteriaceae bacterium
AAAGCCATATTATAAATAATATGACTTTTACAAAGTAAACTAATAAAACCAAGTATTAGTACTATAATTAAGGTTGAAGTTGCCTTAATATAGATTTTAAATAAGTTAATTATGAAGGCTAATTACCTTTGTAATTTTCCAACTATTATTTTTGTTTTTCCAAATGACAACAAACTTACTGGGAATTGATTTTGCATTTGGTTCTTCTTTGTTATAGAATTTATGATAGCCAAATTGAATTGCTCCGTAATTTTTTATCGGATACACTTCAACACTGCCTTTAATTAGTGTTCTTGTTACTTTGTTGCAAATATTTTCTTTTAAAGATTTTAAAATATCACTTTTTGAGGTTGCTAATCCACCTTTATCATGAAAAAACTCAAGATCTTCATCATAAATTTTAGCTTGAGTTTCCATGTCGCACGTATTATAAGCATTAAAATAGATGCTGTCCATTTTTACAATTTCGTTGTATAATTTTAGGTCTTTAATTTCGTATTTAGGAATCTCATTTATTTGCCCAAAAGCAATATAAGACATTAATAAGGCGATAATAAATAACATAAACTTAATCATGAGCGCAATTTTTAAAGTTGTTTTTTTAATTTGATGAAATACTTCCTCCAGAAGAAGATTTTTTATCTATTTTTTTCGGATTTCCTTTATAATCAACATCTCCACCGCTACTAGCTTTTGCAATTAAAGACTCTATAGCATACACATCAATATTTGCGCCGCTATTTACTTTTACAGTTGCATTTTTGCTTTTTAAACCATACGCTCTAATTGAGCTTCCGCTTGTTGCTTTTGCAGTGTAATAGTTTGCAGTTCCTTTAATTCTTAAATCTGCTCCGCTTGAAGAACTTGAATTTACAGTGTCTGCATTTACATCTATTCTTGCATCTGCGCCACTACTAACATGCACATCGATAATATCCGCTTTTATGGTGTTTTCTGTTACAACATCGCTACCACTTGTTGCTTTAATTGAGCTGATATTTGAAACAGAAAGATATATTTTCTTAGATTTTGCTCTTCTAATATTTCTTTTAGATGATATTTTTAAAACGCCGTTTTTAACTTCTGTTCTAATTAGTTTGTGAAGATTTTCATCAGCTATTACAACTAAAGATACATCATCATCTTGTGTAATGTATAATTGAATTCCTTGACCAACTTCTATTTTTGTAAAGTCATCATTTATTTTACGAGTTTCTGTAATTACATTTCTGTTTCCTGTAACTGAGCTAATTCCATCTAACATACAAGATGTTGTTAGCGTTGCAATAAATAAAAATGCGAATGCTTTTGTAATACGTGTTTTCATGCTATAGTTTTTAAAATTCAAATGTCTTTATATAGACGCATTGAAACGAATTTAGGTTACTCAATTGTTGTTTTTTATTGATGAACTGTTATTGTTCCTTAGCTTCCTCTAAAGCTTTTAATTCTTTGCTATGCAAACCTTCATCAGTCATTAGAAAATAATGATTAACCATTTGTCTATCATTGGTATTTGTTGTGTTGTCTATTTGACGTAAGTAATTTCTTGTAGAATTATCAAAAAACACAGTAACTCCATTTGGGATAAATAACGTAACATTTACATCTTCTTTTTTAAATGCATTTTTATAATCACTTAAAAAATACGTATCTAATTTAATTTTGTTGCCTGTTATTTTGTGATTAAAAAGAATACTTGTTGCATTGTTGTTTGCATTATTTCTATTTCTTCCTTCAGAAATTTTTCTTATTTGTAGGTAACTTTCATTAGTATCACTTTTCTTAATATCAATATGTATATCATTTGAAGTTAATTTTTTTATATTATCTACCATTACAATATCTTTGTTATTGTGACTTCTGTAATTGTATTCGTTCTGAAAGTTTTTATTCTCAACCATTTTAAGGGTTAATGTATCATTTACGCTAGTGTTAATTATTTTCTTTTCTACGATAAATCCATCTGCAGCTTTTGTAGTGCTAAATTCAATTCCGGTAAAAACCAATGTTAATACTGCAGCTAGCCAAATACCAAAAAAGGTTAATGAAGTTACTTTGCTAAACTGTTTTACGTTGCTCGATAAGATTCGTAATCCCAATACAAATAGAATTAAAAATGGAATTCCAACTACTAAAAATGCACAAACCATTAATAACCAATGAGGCATTATAGAGTCGTAGAAAAACGGTGGATACATCACAAAATCATTGTCAAATCCAAGAAATTCTAAACTACCAATAGAAAACGCTCCAATAATCAAAGAGATTAAAGTGACTGCGGCAACAAACATTAGAATCACTCCAATAAACTTGCCAATAATTTTAAATATTGCAAGAATTATTGTGCCTAAAGTGTCTAAAAAATCCTGAAAACCCGATTTTGCTTTTTTACTTCCTTTTTTAAATCCTTCGTTTACTTTTTGACTAACTTCATTTGCACCATCTTTAATTTTACCAGAAACTTCGCTAGCACTATTTTTTATAGTTTCTGAAACATTGCTAAATTCTTCACGAATTTTTTTTTCAATATTATCAATATTTACAGCTTCGCCTTCCATTTGTAATTTCTCTGCAGTTGTTTCTGCTTGCGGAATTACAATCCAAAGAATAATATACGTTACAATACTAAATCCACTAAACGCTAATAAGATAAATGCCAAACGAATCCAAACAGTATCTATATTAAAATAATGTGCAATACCTGAAGCAACACCACCTAAAAATTTATCATCTCCGTCTCTAAATAGTTTTTTACTAGTTGAAGTACTTCTTCTTTGATACTTGTAATTTTCGTTTACGTACCCTTCTTCTGCTTCTGCGTAATCTTCTGGTTGTCCCATGATTTTGATAACTTCATCAATATCACCTTCGTTAATAACCTGACGTGTGTCTGTTATTTTTTCTGATAACAACTCGCTTATACGAGCTTCTATATCTGAAATAATTTCGTTTTTCCCTTGAGAATCATCGCTTAAAGATTTAGAAATAGAATCTAAATATCTTCTTAATTTCTGAAAAGCAATTTCATCTATATGGAAAAAGAATCCTCCTAAGTTTATGTTTATTGTCTTATTCATTACTTTGTTTTTTTACTTGTTATTTGGTTTACTGCTGTTACTAGGTTTCCCCAGGTTCTGTCTAATTCTTTCGAAAACATGGTTCCGTTTTCTGTTAATACATAATACTTTCTCGGTGGTCCAGAGGTAGATTCTTCCCATCGATAGGTTAATAATCCTGCGTTTTTTAATCTTGTTAGTAGCGGATAAATAGTTCCTTCTACTACAATCATTTTGGCACTTTTTAATGTTTCTATGATTTCAGAAGTATATGCATCACCATGTTTTAATATGGATAAGATGCAGAACTCTAAAACTCCTTTCCGCATTTGTGCTTTTGTATTTTCTATCTTCATATAAAGAGTTTTATACGTGTTATTTAATAAATTTTATTGTAAAAGGATACTTGTAATCTTCTCCTTCTTTAGATTTTAATGCTGCAATAATGATTAATGCAATTTTAATAAAGCTAACCAATGTAATTATTGCACCCATTCCGAATAAGCCAAAAAGTCCGCTTCCATCACTAAAATTAAATTCAAAGTTAAAATCATTGTAATGACGAATATGTTTTATAAATGACCCGAGGGCAAATGGAAGTATTGATACTCCGAGGATGAACATATATAAAGCATAACTAATATTAAAATTGACAGCTTCTTTTCCTTGTTCGTCTAAAAAGCGACTTCTGTCTTTTAAGGTTTGCCATACTACTAATGGAACAATAATACTTCCGAACGGAATAATATATCCAGCAAAAGCCGAAATATGGATTAAAAAAGCATTGGTATTTTCGTTATTTTTATTCATGATTATAATTTTATATACTACTTGACTATGCAAATATATGAATAAAAAAAGGTACTATGTAAAACAAAGTACTATATTTTTTTAAATTTTAATATTTTAGTTTCTTTTTTTATTTAAAAAATATACTTACATTGCTTTATAATAAAGGGCTTGTATCGCTTTTGAAAGCCTCTAAAAAAAATTAAAATATTTTTATTTTAAAAGTGAAAACAACTTAAAAATGATTAAAACATGAAAATTACGCCACGTATAATCAACATTTATATGTTATTTAAACTACCATCTGCATTTTTTTGTGGTGTTAGAGTGGTGTCTATTTCTAATACAGAAGCAGTTGTAAAAGTGAGACATCGATGGATCAATCAGAATCCGTTTAAATCTTTGTATTGGGCAGTGCAAGGAATGGCATCAGAATTTGCTAACGGAATTTTAGTACTACAAGAAATTAAAAATTCAAACAGAAAAATATCGATGCTAGTTACACATCAAGAAGGGAGCTTTACAAAAAAAGCTACCGGAAAAATACTCTTTAAATGTACCGATGGAAACTTGATTAAAGAAACTATTCAGAAATCTATTGAAACAGGTGAAGGACAAATCATTCATTTAAAAACAGATGGTTTTAATGCTTCAGGAGAGTTGGTTTCTCAGTTTGTGTATGAGTGGAGTATTAAGGTGAAGGAATAAACAATGAACAATAAACAAAATTATCAGTTGTCAATTATCAGTTGTCATTTTGAGTAGAACGAAGAACCTCCTGAAATAGCACTAAAAAGTTCTTCTTATGTTTAGAATAATAAAATTCAATTTTAATCTTCTAATTATTCATTTGCTTTTAAAACACGTAATAAATTGCCTCCAAGAATTTTAACAATATCTTCTTCTGTGTATCCTTTTTCTACTAATGCTTTTGTGATTATTGGATAGGTAGTAACATCATCTAATTGTAAAGGGGTTAAATTAATTCCATCAAAGTCAGATCCTAAACCAACATAATCAGCTCCTACTAGTTTAACAATATAATCGATGTGATCTATCAATTTAGACAAAGGTGGTCTCATTGCATCAACTTCAGCTGCATATTTTTTATATAGAAAATCCATGGTGTACCAATCATCCATTCCGCTTTTCATGAGTGAATCTCCTTCAATTTTATGCTTTTGAAGAAAGTCACTTTCTTTTTTATCAAAACTATCATCAATAAAACCAGGGTGAAAATTCACCATAATAACTCCGCCATTTTTTGCAATTGCTTTTATTTGGTCATCTTTTAAATTTCTACGACTTGGAACCAAACTATACACAGAACTGTGTGAAGCAATAATTGGTTTTGTGGTGATTTCAATTACATCCCAAAAAGTTTGATCTCCAACATGACTCACATCTACCATCATCCCTAATTCATTCATTTTTACAACAACTTGCTTTCCGAAATCAGTTAAACCTTTGTGTGGTAAATCTGGATTTGTGGTTTCATCTGCAGCACTCGTTGCCCAAGAAGGAGCAATATTGTGTGTTAAGGTTAAATACCGTGCACCACGATTGTAGAGTGCTTCTAACTTTGTAAGGTCATCTTCTATCATGTGTCCGCCTTCAACACCAAACATAGCGGCAATTTTATTTTCTTTTACAGCTTGTAAAACTTCAGCATACTTATAAACTTTTACAATCTTTGTTGGGTTTCTTTTTACAACCGCATCTAAACTATCCATTTCTTGATTGGCAATTGCAAAAGCATTTTTTATGCCTCCATCAGTATACACAGAGAAAATTTGAACATCCAAACCTCCAGTTTTCCAACGATTTAAATCGCTGTGTGTTTTTCCGGTTAAATCTTGATCAAAAATAACTCCGTTGTCAACAGCTTTCATTAAAATATCATTGTGTGTGTCAACTACAATAGCGTTAAAATGAATCTCTTTATAGTTTTCGATTTCTGTTTTTTTATCTGTGTTTGGTTTGCAAGAAGCAAAGACAAGTACAACGACAAGTAGTAAATTTCTCATAAGTATGAATTTTGGATTTTGCTCTAAGTTAGTCAAAAAAGGAGAAGCTGGTTTTATAAATGGAGTTATTGTGATAATTTCAATTCATTGATGTTAACGATGAGTCTTAACGTTTTTCGATTTTTAAAAACTCCATATTCAATTTCAAATTCTTTTTCCTATTCTTTTATTTTAGTCCATTTTATAAATTTAGGATTATAAAAATCACCAATATCAAAAAGATTCTGATTGGGTTCTTCGTCAAATTCTGAAACAGCAACTAATAAATTATATGAGATTTCGTGACCTTCTTCAAAACCTGAGCTTCCACTTGGGTTGTCTATTGTGTAGATTATTATAGATAAATAATTATCTCGGTTCTCTCCAATTAATAAAGAATTATCTGATTTCTTAATTTTTAGTTGACCAATTTGTCCAAATGAAATTTGAGAAAAACAAAGAGTAAATAATAATAATAGTAGAGTTTTAGACTTCAATTTTAAGTTAATTTTTTAAGAATTAGTTATGTTATAAATATAATGTCCAATTGACTCACCTGAGAGATATAAAAATGCTAAACCAATTAGCACAACATAAATTCCAATAAATAATTTTTTTCTTTTAGGGTTCTTTTCTCCTCTAATTGAAAGAAAAGCAGAAACGCCCAGCAATACAATAAAGTAATAATCCATCATCTTTTAAAACTTTTGGTATATGGTTTGTTGCGTGTTTAAGCAACTAATTTCGTAAATAGGCTCGAACTAGCAATTAATTTTATAGGTCTTAAGTTTACAATCTCTAATTTTATAGATATAAATCAGAAAGAATAAAATAGTTTTTTTTACCTCGGTTATTTGTTTAGGAGTGTTTAATAGTAACCTATTTTTAGTTTCCACCTATGATTCTCACCAATTTTTTCCTTGCCTTAGAAAAATGCTCACTTAAATTAGGAGTTTGATTTTCGCCATAACCTTGTTTCATTCGTTTTTCTGAGACCTCTAATATTTTGAGAAGCTTATTTGCTGCATCAATTTTAGCATTGGGCATTGTGCTACCGATTTCATCAAACCATATAGGTGAACTCTCTGCGAACGCATAACTATCCATCATAGGCCATTCAGAATTACTACCTGAAACTCTTGCTGTTACCCATCCACCTTTAGGGATTTTAATGGAGCCTCTATAGGTTTCACTATTTCCATTCTTTCTTTTTTTTGTATCAACGACAACTCCATTGACGAATATTTCTACTTTTTCATACGGAACAGGAGAATGAACTATCAGTTTCCAATTGGCTTTCTTTTTTTCCGATTTGATGACGTCACCCACTTCATAATCTTCTACTGAGAATAGAATCTGTGGACCATTGCTCACAAAACTTTTACCTTTTTTAAGTGCTTTTAAATAATTCTCGAGAGTTAATTTCCCTTCGGGTTTTACATATACCCTGGCAGCTCCAATAGCCATAGTTCTATAAAGGTCGTTCATCACATCACTACCTGCAGATAAGGCAATTGGAACACCAAGGTTAAGAAATTCGTGCCATAATGAGGCAGTCCCAATTTCATCGGACCATAGACATCCCAACTCTAAAATATCTACTTCTCCCATCACAGCATCGGCTACTAATGAAATGGGTACGGAACTAGCACCGCCCCCCTTAAAAGGATCTCTTACAGAAACGGGATGAACATAGCCTCCTAATCCACCTTTTTCACGAGCAAACTGAAGAGGTTCAGTATTCAATCTATCATCTGCTTCATAAATATCATAGCGTGGTCCCCATACCCAAGGCCAGTATAACTCTTGAGTTCCAATTAAATTCAAATGACCTAAAAAATGTGAACGTATCTCTTGTCCAAATGAGATAATGGGTGCGCCTTCACCTTCCCAATCCAAAAGGTCCTTTTCAAGAAAACGATTTCCAAGATTAGCGACCAATGGAAAGGCTATATCAATTTCTTCTGCTTTTAGGTCTAACAGAATATCTTCAGGGTCTAATCGATTAGTTCCTCCATAATTTAGATGAAAATGATTGTCGGCAGCATACCATCCATTTTTATTTGCATTCCATATTCTATTTAGATTTATTTCCGTTTTTGTAACGCTTTCTTCTAATTTAATTTTTTGAACTTGTTTGGTAGTAGAAAAACCATGTACTGCTGTGATGTTGATGGTGCCAAGTGGCGCTTCTACTTCAATTTCTCCGGGAGAATAGAAAAAAACAATTCCATTTTGCCCTTCGGAATGTATAATACCCGACTCAGGAATAATTGGATGTCCATTTTCATCTGTAATGCTCATTCGAACAGGTTCCTTTTTTCCATCTACATGACTAGTGATTTTTAGTTTTCCAGTGGCTATACCCCAATCCCAACTCCTAACAGATAATAACTCAGGGGTGCCTCCATTTACAGATATTCTTTTCATTTCTGAAGTCTCATTTTTATTGTTTTCAGTGAAATAAACCCATTGACCATCAGAACTAAACTTAGGTGATAAAGGGAGTCCTTCACTTTTGGTAAGAAGCATTTTGCTTTTGGGAATTGTGATATTTAATAAGTGGAGCTCATAATCATCCCCATTAGGCCATGTATAGACTAAAGTTTTATTGTCTTGAGACAGTGTAAAAGCGGCTTGAGAGACAAAATTCTCTTCAACCAAAGAAGAGGAAGTGTTTTTTTCTATATCCAACAATTTTATTGCATCGTAGGAAAATCCTTTTTTATGAAGGTAAACAACTTGATCTCCCTGATTTGTTGGTACAGGAAGTCGCTCAAGGCTACTTTCTTGAGTTAAAGGGATACTCTCTAAAGAGGTGAGGTTTATTTTCCAAAGGTCAAAAGATCCGTTTTTTGCCGAAGAGTAATACACATCGTTTCCGTTTTTAGAAAAAATGGGATCTAGATCTAATGCTTTTGAATTGACCAGAATACTTTCTTTTTTGGAAATCAAATCAAGGAGAACTAAATGAGTATCTGACCCATTATCTCGCACAAAAACTATTTTATTTCCGTCAGGTGACCAATTAGGTCTAGAATCGATATCAGGAGAAAAAGTTATCCTTTTTGCTTCTAATGTTTTAAGATTCATCATCCATAACCACCCTTTAGCTGCAAAAACGACTTGATCATTTGAAGGAGACGAGGCAGGATCTGTAGGACCTGAATTTAAAACGGGCAGTTCATGTGCTTCTAAATAAACGTGATGCCCATACCCATCCACTTTTGGATATCGGTTCGTCCATTGAGCATTGGCAGAATAAGTTATTAAAAGAAGTAAGCTGAAAATAAAATTTAAATTTCTCATGATTTTTTTAAAATTAATTATTAATGCGAATCAAGGTTTGAAATAAAGATAAAAA
>JBDNGO010000132.1:0-2414 GCA_041689245.1 Flavobacteriaceae bacterium
AAGAACATTTAAAAGAAGAAATAATACAATATTTGTACTATTATAATCAGGAAAGACCGCATCAAAGTTTAAACGGTCTTGCTCCTAATAAATTTAATCAAAACTGTCCGCGAATTAGTTAACCTTTACAATTGCGAGGAACGAAGTAATCTCTTTTTAATAAGCATATTTCCACAGAAAGCTAAAAACTTTGTTGGCAATGACAAAACCAAAAAAGATATAGTGGAAAGCGCGACTTGGTCCTGAATTCCTTCAGGATAAAGGAACGCCTATGCCTCTACAAAATCAGTATTCAAATAGTTAATTATTTTATTTACTTTTGTAAAACTTCGGGGATGATTTCTTTCCCACGCTGAATTTTCAGTTTTTACTGAAAGGATAAAGGTAGAACAGGAATGGTTATTTAATTATAAACATTTAAAACGAAAAACAAATGACTGTTTTAGACCAATTAACTTCGCAACAAGCGATCGAACTAGAAAACAAGTACGGAGCACACAACTATCATCCACTTCCAGTGGTATTGAGTAGAGGAGAAGGGGTGTATGTTTGGGATGTAGAAGGTAAAAAATATTATGATTTTTTATCAGCATATTCTGCAGTAAACCAAGGACATTGTCACCCAAAAATTATTGGAGCAATGGTGCAACAAGCACAAACACTAACATTAACTTCAAGAGCATTTTATAATGATGTGCTTGGTAAGTACGAGAAATTTGCAACAGAGCTTTTTGGTTATGACAAATTATTACCAATGAATACTGGTGCAGAAGCTGTAGAAACAGCGCTGAAAATTGCCAGAAAATGGGCGTACGAAGTAAAAGAAATTGCAGAAAATGAAGCGCAAATTATTGTGTGTGAAAACAATTTCCATGGAAGAACAACGACTATTATTTCATTTTCTAATGATCCAGTAGCACGTAAAAACTTTGGACCGTTTACCAACGGATTCATTAAAATAGAATACAATAATTTACAAGCGTTAGAAGAAACTTTAGAAAGTGACACAAACATTGCAGCGTTCTTAATAGAGCCAATTCAAGGTGAAGCGGGAGTATATGTTCCTTCTGAAGGGTATTTAAGTGCAGCCAAAGAGTTGTGTGCAAAACATAATGTGTTGTTTATTGCCGATGAGGTTCAAACAGGAATTGCAAGAACAGGAAAAATGTTAGCCGTAGATCACGAAAAGGTAAAACCAGATATTTTAATATTAGGAAAAGCATTGAGTGGTGGCGCATATCCAGTTTCGGCAGTGCTGGCTAATGACAATATAATGAATGTAATTCAGCCAGGAAATCACGGTTCTACTTTTGGAGGAAACCCAATTGCAGCTGCAGTTGCAATTGCAGCTTTAGAGGTTGTTAGAGAAGAAAATTTAGCAGATAACGCAGAAACTTTAGGTCAGATTTTCAGAGCTGAATTATCTGAATTTGCAAAAGTAAACAAGCTGGTTAAATCTGTAAGAGGAAAAGGATTATTAAATGCAGTTTTAATCAATGATACTGAAGAAAGCTCAACAGCTTGGGATATTTGTATGAAGCTAAGAGATAATGGCTTATTGGCAAAGCCAACTCATGGAAATATCATTCGTTTTGCACCGCCTTTAGTGATGAATGAAGTTCAATTAAGAGATTGTATTTCTATAATTAAAAAAACGATATCTGAATTTTAGAATTCAGAAATTTAAATAAAAAAAGGAGCGATGAAAATCGCTCCTTTTTTATTGTTGATAGTTTTTCATCAGTTCTTCTGATTGCTTCATCAATTCATTCCATCCTATAGAGTATATCATATAAGCAACATACATTAAATACAGCGCATTTAGTATTAATACAACCAAAGAAATAATTTTGGCAGTATATATACTATCTTGGTTAGAATATGCATCTGGGTTTGCATAGAATTTTTTTAATTCTGTTGTTGCTAAGTAATACGCAATTCCGGCTGTTATAATTCCAAATCCACCACATAAACACAATGGCAATGATAAAAGTGCTAAAATATAAATTAAAGCACCATATTGTAAAGGTTGTTTTTCCATTTTATGAGTTCATTTTTATAATATAGCTCACCACAATAATCACAAGATTAATTGCAGCTAGAGCAATCGTAATTTTTCTTCCTTTTTTAAATTTATATTTCCAATGTAACAACGCAAATATACCAAGAATTAATAGCGAATAAATTGCTGGATACATTTTAAAAGCCTCCATGAAATTGCCTTTTAATAAAAACAAGAATGCGCGCTGAAAACCACAACCTAAACATTCAATTCCAAAAAGTTTTTTATTTAAACAAGGTAACAAGTAGTCTTGTGTTTGAAGAGTTAATTTGTAAAGCAATGTGTTTAGTTGTTTTTGAATAAATTATTTAACAATCCTTTTCCTTTATTAATCAAGTTGTTTTTTTGTTGT
>JBDNGO010000133.1:0-3957 GCA_041689245.1 Flavobacteriaceae bacterium
CAAGGGAAAGACGCTCAACTCCGTTATTTTTTTATATCTTTAATTTAAAAATAACTCGACATAACACGAAGTTTGTCTCATTCAGTTTACTTTTAAACTCGAGATTTTCTGACGAGACAAACTTCTATACGTTATGGGCAATTCCTCCCTTTGTGGAAAAAACAAATAATTACTTTAAGCTAACGTTTAATTAGCTGAAAAAGAGTAAAAACACGACAGAAAAACAGAAACGCTAACGACTGTTTTTCAGAACGATACAAAAACGTTAGTCAGAATAATATAGGAATAATAATTAATTTAAACACCTAAAAAACAAACAACTATGAGAAAGTTAATTCTAATTATCACTTTAATACTTACAGTTACACACGTAAATGGGCAATCTGATTCTATTTTATTTAATATAGAAATGACTGAATTAGCCAATGATATACTGTATGAATATAATTCATATAGTGGGCCATACTTAAAACATAAAGACGGTGATAATGATTTACCTGAAACGTTAGGAATTTTAGAATTTATTTTTTCTGATGATACATCTAAATATAAATATGGAAATATTAATCCAAGAATTAACATGCTTTTAGTTCACAATCTTCAAGATAACCCAGAAGTTCCTTTCTATAAATGGATAGAAGATAATGTAGATAATAAAGTATATAGTGATTCAACCAAATATAGAATAGTATACGAAGGATTTGGATATGGATCAGAAGATTTAAGAATATATGATGTTACTACTGGGAAGTGTATTAGATGGATTTGTATCTGGTATGATAACTTCAATGAATCTAATGAATATCAAAACCTAAGAAGTATTAGTGATGAGGTCTATAAATAAAATTTAAAACATGAGAAACTTAATAATTATATTAACAATATTCCTATCAACGTTTGGATACAGCCAAGAAACACAAGAAGATTTTAAAGATTATATTGGAAGCGAACTTTCTAAACTTGAATATGACGTAGAATTCCAATCTACATATAAGACTGGAGATAATGATTCATTTTTACGTGGAGCTCTAGAAAATATTTTCACTGATAGAATCTCAAAGTATCGGTATTTCGAAAATTTTGAATTTCATTTCATGTCAGTTTCAAACAGTTCATTGACGACGATTATTCCTTTCACAGAGTGGGTTGAGAGTATATCAATTGACTTATACCCGTCAAGTGAATATCATTTCAAATATATAAATTACGAAAATTCTGAATCGATTTCAGTATATGATATAGATGATAATGTGTATAACGTCAGCAAAAAGTGAACTTTTTATCACTTGAATTTAAGAGAGAGGTTTTTTATTATTTTTATAAACCTTTAAATCTTAAATGATGAATAAAAAGAAAAGTGCGAGAAGAATTAAGTTTAGCAAATGAAAAGGAATTAGCCGAACAGAAAAATGTTAGAGAAGAGACTAAGGATATACATTAGGGAAAAATTAAAATACATAAAAGAACGTGTTCATGTTTAATAAATTAAAAAAAATCACATCACTGGTCACTCTGTTTATTGGCCTGTGCTTGACAAGTAATATTTGTGCACAAGTGGTGAAAACAAAAACAATAAACTATTGTACTTGGGACAGATGGGAACTTGAATGGTCTAAAATAACTCCGGATGTTGCAGATTTAATATTTGACTTAGATCAGGGATTTATTGAGTTGAAGACGATTAGGTTTACCATTCTTAGTTCCGAAAAGGTAACTGTTAATTCAAAGGGAGAAGAACATAGAACTTGGGAGGTTAAAGATGAGTTTGGGTCAAAATATACTATTGATGTACAGAATTCAAATTCAGGTTATAATCACTTGGTCAGCGATAACCATGATGAAGAAAGACTAGATATTCGTGTTGAATTTTATTATCCAAATTTTTTGTCGTCTGCTGAAAAAGCAAACTTAAAGGAAGATACTAAGACTCAATCAGAGGTTATTCAGCCAACTGCTAACCAATCATATTCAACTGTAACAATTGGAACTCAAAAATGGATGACCAAAAACCTGAATGTGGACAAATTCCGCAATGGTGACCCCATACCGCATGCAAAAACAAATGAAGAGTGGAAAAAAGCAGGAGAAAACAGCCAGCCAGCGTGGTGTTATTATAATAACGACCCTGCGAATGCAGAAAAGTATGGCAAATTGTACAATTGGTATGCGGTAAGCGATCCTCGTGGCTTAGGTCCAAAAGGCTTTCACATCCCCACAGATGACGAATGGACAACTTTAATTAATTTTTTAGGGGGAGAGAAATTAGCAGAAAAAAAAATGAGAAGCACAAGAGGTTGGAAGAGTTATACAGACACAGAATCGAAAACTTGTCCCAACTGTATTTCTTGGAGTTCAGAATATCGTAAAAAAGTTCCATGCCATACATGTAAAGATAGTCGTCGGGTTACTACTAAGGTAGTAACACATTCAGGTAACGGAGACAATAGCAGCGGTTTTTCAGGTTTTCCAGGCGGTAGTCGTGAAGCTATTGGGAGGTTCGAAAGTGTTCTCGGCGAAGGGGGTTACTATGGTAACTGGTGGAGTTCTACGGAGTTTAATACGATACCGTCATATGGGTGGTTCCGCAAACTGTGTTACAATGAGTGTACTTCTAGAAGGGGCTATGACAATAAGGCAAGTGGGTTCTCTGTTCGATGCCTCATGGATTAATTTATTTGATTCATTTTTACACTGTGCGCAGCCGAAGTGTGACAAATTGATTATTCGATAATTTCCGAGTGGTTTAGCATATGAAACTGCTGGTTCTGTTGTGTATTCTGAAATAATAGGGTAAAACGAAAATGCAATTCAATTATTTTATGACACCTATGAAAATATCAGTGGTAACCTTAATGAAAAAGGAGTAAAAGACCTATTGACAATAATTAATGATAGCATGAATATAATAAACATTACAAGTTTTAAATCAAAACAAATGGAGGTTACTCTAGGTGATATTGTCGAGCTTAAAGGGAAAAAGAAATAATTTATTATAAATTGATAAAAAGTGAACTAACTTTAAATAAGTTAAAGAGGGCGGATTTATGCCATAAAAAAATATGATGAATGAAAAAAGAATCAAAAGAAATTATTGAATTTCAAAAACATATGTTTGTTCATCTTCTAAAGACTATTAGGGGGTATGGCTTAAAAACATATGACGACATTGTCGATTTCAAATCAAAAGGCATGTTAGATGAGCCTCTATGGAAAATTGTAGAAGCTAATGGAAAATATAAGGGGCAATACATTTCATCAGGAATTAAAGAAATTGCAGGTAAGCTTAATATGTCACCAAATAATATAAAAGGTTCAGAAATTGAAACATATTTGAAAGACAATATTGACTATCAGCTTGATTCTGGTATTTTGATTTCTAATCATGAGGATTGTAAATTTCAGCTTGAACACGTAACACCAAGAAAAAGAATAATCGAAGAAGTTCTAAAATTAAAAACGGATGATGCTATTCTTAAATATATTGATGAAATGTGTATCGGTTGTCTTGTTTTAAAAGCCGAACACAAAGAATTAGATGACAATACTTATAATATTAAAGATTTGTGGCAACGCTACAAAGATGGAGGCATTAAAGTGTTTGACAAAGTAGCAGATAAGTGGCTTTGGTGAAAAAAAAGCCCATAACAGCAAATAAACAAAAGCGCCAAAAGTGTTATATTCGAGAAGGCGCCTTTGCCTATTTGCAAACCGTTATATCGAATTGCGCGGTTTCCGTTACCCAAAATCATGCACTTTGAAGACTTTTGATAAAAAGGAAAAATGATTGATTTTAGAAGATTAAAGTCGATCGATACATGGAATCGATGCAAATTGAGATTTGTGATTGTTGCACAAGGGCGACTTTAAAGTTATTTGTTAAAAATGACAAAATCAAGTTTTTCCAAATTTTTCTCAAAAGCTTCTCTCCCTTTTAACGCGCTATATCCCCGGATATAA
>JBDNGO010000134.1:0-5142 GCA_041689245.1 Flavobacteriaceae bacterium
TACGTTTTAAGTCGCTAATTAAAGCACTGGCACTTTTCTTGTTTTTCATCATTTAAGATTTAAAGGTTTGTAAAAATAATAAAACCTATCTCTTATATTAAAGTGATAACTAGTTCACTTTTTGCTGACGTTATACAGTATAGACCCTGAAAATGACACAGCAAAAAGATTAAAAGAGTTTGCTATAGAAAATTATATAGATGGAAAAGAATGGACTTTATTACAAGGTACTACAAGTGGTGTAAGAGAATTTTCGAATGTTTTAGCGGTAAAATACAAACAAATTTCTCCTTTAGATTTTTCACATTCCAACATTATAAGTGTATTTAATCCTCAAGGAAAATTAGTACATCAACAAGAAGGATTAGGAGTTAGTAATATAGAAACAATAAAAAAAATAGTAGCAACAATAAACAAATAAAATAATGAACATTTCAGAGAATAACACAGTAGCAGAAGTTGTAACAAGCAACATTAAAACTGCAGATGTATTTAAAAAACACGGAATTGATTTTTGTTGTGGAGGAGGAATATCTATTAAAAAAGCTTGTAAAAAAAATAACATTTCTTTTTCTGAGCTAGAAAAAGAACTATCAACTATTAATAACGCAACTTTTAATGCCTATAATTATGATAGCTGGAAATTAGATTTTTTAGTAGATCATATAGAAAACATACATCATAGTTATGTTGTTGAAAATACTCCTTTAGTTTTGCAATATGCCTCAAAAGTAGCAAAAGTTCATGGGCATCATTATAAAGAAGTAATCAAAATTAATAGCCTTTTTATGACCGTTGCACAAGAATTAGCAGCGCACATGAAAAAAGAAGAATTAATATTATTTCCGTTTATTAAACAATTAGTGAAAGCTGATAGAGAAGGCGTTAAAGTAAATCAACCTCATTTTGGAACTGTAAACCATCCAATTGCAATGATGGAAGAAGAGCATGAAAACGCAGGTGATATTTTAAAAGAAATAAAAAAGCTTTCTAATAGTTACACGCCACCAGAAGGAGCTTGTAACACTTTTAAAGCGTTATATGCAAAATTAGAAGAGTTTGAACAAGATTTGCATCAACATATACATTTAGAAAATAATATTTTATTTCCTAAAGCAATTCTTTTAGAAAAAAATAATCAATAATATTCATTTAACAATCTCCCAAATGAAGAAAATGAATGTTAAAAGTGTTTTAGCATTCATTTTTTATGAATAATAAAAAATTCACATAATGAAAAAAAGGAAACTTATATTATTGATGACACTGTTTTTTACAGCTTTAATGACTGCTCAAACATTTGAATTATCATCAGAAATTAGACCTCGTTTTGAAAACAGACATGGGTATAAAACATTGATTAGTACTGGAGATGAAGCAGCAAATTTTATATCTCAAAGAACTCGTGCAAATTTTAATTTTCAACAAGAAAAATTAACACTTGGTATTTCTCTACAAAATATTAGAGTTTGGGGAGATTTAAGTACGTTGGCTTTTAAAGACAATGCAAATTCGTTTCATCAAGCTTGGGCACAATATCAATTCACAAATAACTTTTCGTTAAAATTGGTCGTCAATAAATTATATATGATGATAGTATAATTTTCGGAAATGTAGGTTGGGCACAGCAAGCAAGAAGTTTTGATGCTGTTGTAGCAAAAATAAAAACATCAGAAAACGGAAGATTAGAAATTGGTTATTCTTTAAATAATGATTCAGAACAACTTACAAACTCATTGTATACAAATGTAGCAGGCTATAAAACGTTTCAATACGCTTGGTATCATGTAAATAACAATACGCTACAAGAAGTTTTAGCTGCACAATTGGTGAAAGAGGGGCAAATGATAAGAAGAGAAAGAACTTATGAGGGAATTGATGTAAACTACTTAGTTTTAGATAAACTAGCTGTAGAGCATGGTAAAATAGCCGATGCAATTACAGATATTATACGAGATCTTATTGGTTTTCAAGCTACTTATGTAGATGGTATGGTAGAAGAATTTGATAAAATTGCAGTTGCAGAGAATAAAGAAGTTGAATTAACCAAATGAACAAAAAATGCTGGAGTAGATAGTACACCTTATTTTTCTAGGCAGGGCAGAATCATACTTTCAAATTCAATATTCTGAGTAAATAGTCTTCATTCCAGCCAGCCTCAAGTCTTTTGCTTTTGATAGATCGTTTTTTAGAAGTTTCATTTTTTAATAAGTTTAAGGCAATTTTAAGCAGAATAGAATAATTTTGAGCAGTATTCCCTGCTCTTTTTCTAGAAGCATTTTCAGAGAAAGCAACATCTAAAGTCCAATGCAATTTATTTTCTACCGCCCAATGTGAGCGTATCTTAGATTGAAATTCACTAGCATCATTACGTACACTTGAAATATAATAGCGTGTCGCTTTTTCTGTCGCTCTATCGCTGTTTTTAAATTCACGAATACTATCTATTTTTATAATGCTAGTCAAGTTTTTCCATTGATTATTCTGTTCAATAAACTTAAAATCAGTAATTACGCTGCATGTTCTTCTAGTTTCAATACGTCCATGATCTAAATCATGCTTAGTGTATATTTCTGGTTGTTTTGAAAATCGAAATTCATCTTCAATATGCTCTAATAACTGGGGTTGATTTGCTTTAACTGCTAAAATATAATCGGCATTTTTGTCAATTATATTTTTGGCAATTTATTTTTGAGTTCCCATAGCATCAATAGTGATGGTATTTCCTGCAACATTTATAATGTTTAGTAATTCTGGTATTGCAGTAATCTCGTTTGATTTTTCAGCTCTTTTAACTTGACCTAAAACAAGGTTATTTTCACAAGCCCAAGCACTAACCATGTGAATTGGCGATTTTTTTCCATGAGATTTTGCACCACGTATCGTTTTACCATCGATGGCAATTATTTGGCCTTTACTTATATCTGCAATTGAATTAACCCAATCAATAAAGCAAGATTCAAATTGTTCACTATCAATAGCCGAGAATACTCTATTAATAGTCACTTTTGAAGGAATACCATGGGATAATTCAAGAAATATTTTTAAAAAATATTCTTTTGATTTAGCAAACGCAAACATTTGCTCCAAGTTTCTGCTCCATAAATCACTGAAATTATACCTATAAGAAGGATGTCAATTAAATGGTAAAGTTGGTTTATGGGCTTCTAGGATCTTCTACCTGCTTAAAAATACGTATTATTTTACTCCCTGAGTCCATTTAGTTAAATTATTGATTATCAGTATAATATATGAATAATTAACAACTAAAACAACTATAAATCAAGTGAATAGATGATTTATATAAGAAAAAAAGTATGATTCTGCCCTGATCGAAAGATGTTTTTTTATGTTCGATAATTAATTTTTTATAAATTATCTATTTCTTTACCAATTATTATTAGTTTGTTTTGCTCAACCTGAAGTGCATTTAAAAGTGCTTCTTTATGATCAACAAAAGATTTTTTCTGTGCTATAAATAATTCTTTATAATAACAAATTCCTTCCTCTAAATTCTTTTTAAATTTCAACAAATATCGAAGTTGTTTTTTATCAATATTCGTTTTTACTTCATCCACTTTTCCTTGTAAATGTGTAATATAAAGAGATAACTCTTTAACAAAGATATTTGGTCTATCTGTTCTAGTTATCATATTTTTTCTACCATAAATATGATCTGTAATACCACGTAAACTCATTACTTTATCATAATAAGCCATATTTGGCCCAGGACAAACAGAAACTCCTTCACCTATCTTCTTTGTACTCATCTTGTTTAAAATTAGTGTAGAAGTGCTTAAACCAACACAAATACAAGATTTTTCTATAATCTTATTGTGCTTTTGTTCCTTTTCTTTTGATGAGATTTCTAAAGAATCTAGTTCTTTTAATTTTAAATATTGATATTCTCTTGAAGCAGTACACAAACCAGACTCTTTAAATTCATGATTTAAAGCAATGAATTTATTTGGACATGAACTTCCTGGTCTATCTTTATCAATAAATTGTTGCTTCTCAAAATCTTTTGTGTTTCCTTTTAGAGTATTAAAAGGAACCCCTAATGGCGAAGTATTACTTAAATATAAATCTTCTTCTTTAGCATTTGCTAATTTTTCCATTGTTTTTTCATCAACACTTGTTGCTTCTGGAACTAATAAAAATGGACTTCCCCAACCTACTGAATCTAATTGATATTCGTCCATTAAGAAAGAATGTTCTTCATCAGTACCTACTCCACCCTGAGTTGTAATTTTTAGTTCTAACTCATTTATTGGTAAAACTCTGTTTGCGGCTTTTAAAGCTTCAGTCAATAATTCTTTAGTTTGGCTTTTTAAGACTTCTTTATTCTCTTTGAATTCCTTTAAAACTGGACCTAACAGAAAACCATCAGTTGCAAAAGTATGTCCTCCACAATTTAATCCAGATTCTATTCTATATTCTGAAACCCACAACCCTTTTTTAGCTAAAAATTTTCCTTGAATAAAAGCAGATCTATAATCACTTACTTTTAAAATGATTTTCTTTTTAATAGTTCCTTTTTTATCAGGAAAAAAATCATCAAAATTACTGATGTACGAATACAATCTTGGGTTCATTCCTGCAGAAAGCACTAATGATGATGATAGTTTACTGTTTGAATAACCTCTTAAAGCTGCATGTGCATCATTGTACTCTATTGGTAACAATTCTTTGTTTAGATAATTACCTTTATCGACTTTAGTCATAATATTTACATCAATGCTTCCCATTGTTAAATTTTTAGAAGCCCAATCTTTTAGCTTAGAAAAATCAACACCTTCTTCTGTTAGTTTAACAAATTCTTTTTTTAAGGAAGAATATTCTGGCAACATGTATATATATTCTTTTAAAGCTTTGCTTTTTTCTGAAGTTATATTTTTTAGTTGATGAAACTTTTTTTCGGTTTGCTCATGGATTAAATTTAGGTAAGAAGTAATCCTCTTTGCTCTAAAATCATCAACTTTATCGGATATTTCTTTATAGGGAATTTCAAATTTATCACTATACATTTTTCGTAATTTTTCTAGTAGAATGTCATCAACCAAAGAAATTACAGAATCTATTCCGTATTGCGCTACTTTTAAAGGAGAATCTATTGTGAATCCTATTCCCATTACTGGAATA
>JBDNGO010000135.1:0-3855 GCA_041689245.1 Flavobacteriaceae bacterium
AAGTGAGTTTCAAGACAAGAAAAATCATTTAGCAATTGTGGTTGATGAATATGGAGGAACAAGCGGAATTGTAACTTTAGAAGATGTAATTGAAGAAATAGTTGGAGATATAAATGATGAATTTGATGAAGATGATTTGTCATATTCTAAATTAGATGCCAATAATTATGTGTTTGACGGGAAAACTACAATTAAATCTTTTTGTAAAGTGCTAAACATTGATGATGAAGCTATTTTTGAAGAAGAAAAAGGCGAATCTGAAACTTTAGCAGGATTTATTTTAGAAATCTCTGGAAAATTCCCTAGAAAAGGAGAAAATGTAAACTTTCATAATTTTTCATTTACTGTTGAATCGCTTGACAAAAGGCGAATTAAACAAGTTAAAGTAACCAGATTACATGCGTAATTTTTATATCTTTTTTTTAATAGGAATTTTATGTTCTTCTTGTAAAGAAGATGTTTTACCAAAACCAAAAGCGTATTTAAGTTTAAACTATCCAACAGTTATTTATAAAAAAGTAGTGGTTGCAAAACCATATAGTTTTGAGGTTTCTTCTAATGTTGAAATAATTGAGCAGCCAAAATTTTGGATACAAATAAAATATCAGAAGTTAAAAGCCTCTATAGATATTACGTACAGACCAATTCAGAACAACTTAAAAGAATTGTTAATGGAATCTGAAAAATTGGTTTATAAACACGCGGTTAAAGCCGAAGAAATTACCACAAAAAATTTTGAAAACTACGATAAACGTGTTTTTGGAAGTATGCAAGAAATTTCCGGAAACGCCGCTTCTCAAATTCAGTTTCATTTAACAGATAGCACACACAACTTTATAAAAGGAGCGTTGTATTTTTATGCAAAACCAAATTATGACTCTATTTTACCTGCCGTAGCGTATATTAAAAAAGACATTTTGCGTTTAATAGAAACGCTTCAATGGGTTGATTAAGTCTAAAAGGAAGTTAATTAAGTAGCTGCCATTCTTGTGAAAGCAGAAATCTATAAAAAGTTGGTTTACGTTACTGCTTTCTCAGAAATGACAAATGAATAATAATTATCTTTTCAAATTGCGAGACTGCAACCATAAATAAAATTGCAATCCAAATAAAACTGCTCCAGCTAATAAATGTATTGCCTGCGTGCCCATCGGAAATTCTGCATAGTACATTAAGATGCCTGTAATGGTTTCTAAGAAGATTAAAAATACAACCCAATTTACCAATTTATAACCTAGGTTTTTCATCTGATTTAGATAAAATAAACCAAGATTAACAAGTACAATAGCAATTGTAAATGATCTGTGGAAATAAAATTTAAAACTCGGATTTAGTAAACTATAATTTTTATTTTCGAAACCAAATAATTTTACTTGCTCGTCTATAAATTGTCTTACTTGTGTTCCCGATGCAATTTGTATCAAACTAAAAATTGCAGATACAATTAATAGTTTACTAAACAATGAATGGTATTTATAAGGTCTGTTATTCTGAGCGGAGTTGTATGAATCAGAAACGATAAAACGCAAACGCAGTAAAAGCGCAATAATTATCAATCCACCAACCATGTGAATGGTAATAATCGTTGGTTTTAAATTAGAATCTACAACTATTTTTCCTAACCAAGCTTCTACTAGCATTAAGAAAAAAGCTACAAAAGCTAAAATGGTAATTTCTTTATTTTCTTTCCAATATTTAAAAGCGGAAACTATTAAAAATAAGAAGAAAAATCCTGCTATAGCAGAAGATAATCGGTTGATATATTCTGTCCAAGTATGGTATTTATTGAATTTAGCATAACTGTGTTTTGTGTATTTACTCCAGTTATTAGCAGAAAAAGTGATGTAGGTTTTAATATCTTTTTTGGCAACATATAAGGTTTCATCTTTTATGATGATGATTCCTTTTTTGTAATCTGTATTTGGTTGCCAAGAAATTTGTTCTTCAGAAGTTGGCGGAATGTAGTATCCAAAACATTTGGGCCAATCTGGGCAACCCATTCCAGAGCCAGTCATTCTAACAACAGAACCAGCTAAAAAAATCACATATACAGAAATTAAAGAAAGTTTCACAAATAAAGGAAGTCGTTTTTTCACCTTATTTATTTTTTAATTTTATCAAAACTTGTAACTTTTTTAGAGGTTTTTATGGTGTATAGATCTCCGCCAGCGATCCCGGTTATAAAAGTAGTTATATCTTCTGCAGAAATAATATTTGCATCATATTCTACCAATCCTAAACTATCTTTAAAGATTACTTTTGCAGAGGTAATCCCTTCTTTTTTAGAAAGTTTAGATTGTATGGTTTTTGCACAACCAATTTCGCAGGTCATTCCAGAAATAGTAAGTGCTACTTTTTGTAATTTTGGTGTTTTTACTTCTTTAGCTTCAGGGGCTTTTTTTGTTTCCGTATTACAGGCCGAAAGTGCAAAAACCGCTACGGATATAACGACTATAATTCGTTGAAATTTCATCATAAATTTAGATTATCTAATAATGTTACAAATTTATCAATTAATTGTTTTATATCAGCATAATTAAACGACTTTTGTGAAAGATAAATGATTGATAAATGGATTCTAAGAATCAAAAATGGATTTATTTAGGTATTCTAGCATTAGTTTGGGGAAGTTCTTTTATACTAATGAAAAAAGCTTTGATTGGTTTAACACCCATTCAATTGGGAGCGTTACGTATTTTAATTGCAGGATTTTTTTTATTACTTATAGGGTTTAAAAGCATTAAAGAAATCCAAAGACATCATTGGAAATACATAGTCTATACAGCAATTTTAGGAACATTTATTCCTGTATTTTTATTTGCCTATGCTGTTAGCGGAATAGATAGCTCTATAGTTTCAATACTAAATTCTTTAACACCTTTTAACACCTTTATTTTTGGTGCTTTAGTGTTTGGATTTACGTTTAAAAAGCAACAATTAATTGGAATTATTATCGGATTAGTTGGTACGATAATACTCATTTTAGAGGGAGCAGATTTAAATCCAAATCAGAATTATTGGCTTTCAATTTTAATTATTATAGCATCAGTTGGTTATGCTTTTAATGTAAATATTGTAAAAAAATACCTACACGATATTAGCGCATTGAGTATTGTTGCAGGGAATTTTTTATTGATGGTTATTCCGGCGTTATTGGTTTTATCAATGACAGATTTCTTTTCTACTTTTGAAATGAATCAAACAAATATAAACTCGCTAGGTTACGTTACTATATTATCCATTATTGGAACTGGATTAGCAAAGGTTTTATATAATAAAATGGTGCATTTAGCAACGCCAATATTTGCTTCATCAGTAACCTATTTAATTCCGATTGTAGCCGTTTTTTGGGGAATTTTAGATGGAGAAAAATTAAGTTTTACAGAATTGCTAGCTGCTTTTATTATTTTGTTTGGAGTGTATTTGGTAAATAAGAAAAAATAAAGATTTTAATGTGTTAAAATCACCTAATAATTTCCTTTAAAAATCATATTGTAAAATATCAAATAAAAATGTATATTTGCACCCGCATTTTCATTGAGAAGATGTTTAATTAAAGTATAAATACGCAAAACTAATAGTATGTACGCAATCGTAGAGATAGCAGGGCAGCAATTTAAAGTAGCAAAAGACCAAAAAGTTTACGTTCATCGTTTACAAGGAGAAGAAGGATCAAAAGTTACTTTTGATAATGTTCTTTTAGTAGCAGACAGTGGAAATGTAACTATTGGCGCCCCAGCTATAGAAGGAGCCGCAGTAACGGCTAAGATTTTAGGTCACTTAAAAGGTGATAAAGTAATCGTTTTCAAAAAGAAAAGAAGAAAAGGATACAAAAAGAAAAATGGACATCGTCAG
>JBDNGO010000136.1:0-6521 GCA_041689245.1 Flavobacteriaceae bacterium
AATATTGATGGATTGTTTTCATTTATTTTTAGAGTTTGGATTCCTGCCTACGCAGGAATGACAACGCGGTTTTTCATAAAATTATTTTGCCTCATAAATAGCACATGGAATTATCATTTCTTCTAAAGAAATTCCGCCATGCTGATAGGTGTTTTTGTAATAATTTACATAATGATTATAATTGTTTTGATACGCCAAAAACAAATCTTCTTTTGCAAAAATAAATGAGCTATTCATTGCTGTAGTTGGTAAAAATATATCTTTCGGGTTACGAACAGCGTAGACATCTTTTTCATTATAACTTAGACTTCTGCCAGTTTTGTAACGCAAATTAGAACTCGCATTTTTATCACCAATAACTTTACTTGGGTTTTTACAATTTATGGTTCCGTGATCGGTCGTAATAATTAATTTCTGCCCTAATTTTTGTGCTTTCTGAATAATCTCTAACAAAGGCGAGTTTCTAAACCAACTTTCTGTTAATGATCTGTAAGCTTTATCATCGCCAGCCAATTCTTTAATTACTTCCATTTCTGTTTTTGCATGCGAAATCATATCCACAAAATTATAGACAATAACTGTTAAATCGTTTTGCTTGGTTGCATTATAATTATCAGCCAATTCTTTACCATTTTTAAGATTGGTAATTTTATAATATTCGTGTTTAATGGGTAAGTTTAACCGCTTTATTTGCGTTGTTAAAAACTCATTTTCGTACAAGTTTTTTCTGCCTTCATCTGTATCATTCCTCCAATATTCTGGATACATTTTTTCCATTTCAGAAGGCATCAATCCAGAGAAAATAGCATTTCTAGAATATTGAGTTGCTGTTGGTAAAATACTAAAAAACGAATGTTCTTTTTCTTTCTTAAAATGATTATTTATATATGGCTCTAAAATTCGAAACTGATCTAAACGAAGATTATCAATAACAACTAATAAAGTTCCGTTTTCTGAAGTTTTTAATTCCGGAAATACAAGCTCTTTTAACAACGTATGCGAAAAAATAGGTTTGTCATCAGATGTTAAAAAGTCTTCGTAATTCTTTTTTATAAATTTAAAAAACAAAGAATTCGCTTCGTTTTTCTGACTTTCTAAAATGCCTAACATTCCGGCATCGCTAATATTTTCTAATTCTAATTCCCAATGAACTAATTTTTTATAAATATCAATCCATTCTGAGTACGAATTAACCATCGCTAAATCCATCGAAATTTTTCTAAATTCTTGTTGATAGTTAGAAGTAGTTTTATCAGATATTAATTTAGAATGATCTAAGTTCTTTTTTAAACTTAGTAAAATCTGATTTGGATTTACAGGCTTAATCAAGTAATCGGCAATTTTAGAGCCAATTGCTTCTTCCATAATATATTCTTCTTCACTTTTTGTAATCATTACAACAGGAAGATTGTTTTGCTTTTGTTTTATTTCCGCCAAGGTTTCTAAACCAGTAATTCCAGGCATATTTTCGTCTAAAAAAACAATATCAAAATTCTGTTCATCAACTAAATCAATAGCGTCAGTTCCGTTTGTACACTTTGTAACATTGTAATTTTTTTGTTCTAAAAATAGAATATGAGGTTTTAATAAATCTATCTCATCATCAACCCATAAAATTTCTATTTTTCTCATACTATATATGTTTTAAGTAATTGCTAAAAAACTTGAATTTGCAACTATTTTTTTGATAACTCTGTTAAATAAAAGTGAATCATTTTTGTAATTTTGAATTCAACAACTAAGTATGAATAACAATAGTATATTTGCAAAACAAAATTGTACAGTTTGAAAACTTCAAAAACCAATAAACTTAAAATACTGAACGACCCAATTTACGGTTTTATTACAATTCCGAATAGTTTAATTTTTGATATTATAGAGCATCCTTATTTTCAACGTTTAAGACGTGTAACCCAAATGGGATTTTCTAATTTAGTATATCCAGGTGCAAACCACACACGTTTTCATCACGCTATTGGTTGCATGCATTTAATGCAAAAAGCGGTTAGTGTTTTACGCTTTAAAGAAATAGAAATTTCTGATGATGAAGCAAATGCGTTATATATTGCAATTTTGTTGCACGATATTGGTCACGGAGCTTTTTCTCATGCTTTAGAGCACAGTATTGTAAACGGAATTAGTCATGAAGAGATTTCTTTAAAATTTATGAAGAAGCTAAATGATGAATTTGGCGGAAAATTAAGTTTAGCAATCGAAATATTTGAAGGGAAGTACAAAAGAGGTTTTTTTAATCAATTAGTATCAAGTCAATTAGATATTGATAGATTAGATTATTTAAAAAGAGATAGTTTTTATACGGGTGTTACAGAAGGAAATATTAGTTCTGATCGGTTAATTGTAATGATGAATGTTGCCAATGATGAATTGGTCATAGAAAAAAAAGGAATTTACTCTGTAGAAAAGTTTTTAATTGCTCGCAGATTGATGTATTGGCAAGTGTATTTGCACAAAACAGGTTTGGTTGCAGAAAATATGTTGGTTAAAATTTTACAGCGCGCAAAAGAATTAGCGTTGCAAAATGTTGCTTTGCCAGCAACAAAAACAATGCAATATTTTTTATACAATCAAATCACGAAAGAAAATTTCACAGATGAAACTTTAGTCATTTTTTCTAAGTTAGATGATTATGATGTCTTGTCTGCCATTAAAGAATGGACAACCCATTCAGACAAGGTATTATCAAAATTATCTACCATGATTATGAATCGTAATTTATTGAAAATCAATATTCAAGATAAAAAATTCACAAAAGAAGAGGCAACAAAACAACGAGAAAAATTAACTTCAAAATTTAATATTGATGCAGAATTTGCTCATTATTTTGTTTTTGAAGGGTCCGTTAGCAACCAAGCATACAACACAGAAAATCCTATAAAAATAATGTCTAAAAACAATAAAATACTAGATATTGCTACTGCTTCAGATCAATTAAATTTACTAGCACTAACAAAACCTGTAGAAAAGTTTTATTTGTGTTATCCTAAGAAAATGTAATTAGCCAAATTCTAAGAAATTTCATACTTTTGCAGATAATGAATTTTACAGCTCAACAAATAGCGGAAATTTTAGAAGGAGACATTGTTGGTAACCCAAATGTTGAAGTATCTAGATTATCTAAAATTGAAGAAGGAGAAAAAGGGAGTCTTACTTTTTTATCCAATCCAAAATACAGCCCATATTTATATACAACAAAAGCTTCAATAGCTATAGTCAACAAAAGCTTTAAGCCTGAAAAAGAAATAGAAACTACATTGATAAAAGTAGAAGATGCATATGCATCTTTTTCTAAACTTTTAGAATTTTACAATCAAGTAAAAAATAATAAATTGGGTAGAGAAGAGCCACATTTTATTTCATCTACAGCATTAATAGGTTCAAATGAATATATTGGCGCTTTTGCATATATAGGAGAAAATGTTACGATTGGAGAAAATGTGAAAATTTATCCAAATGTTTATGTAGGTGATAATGTTGTGATTGGAAATAATTGCACACTTTTTTCTGGTGTAAAAGTATATTCTGAAACTCAAATCGGTAGTAATTGTGTTTTGCATTCTGGTGTGATACTTGGTTCTGACGGATTTGGTTTTGCACCAAATAAAGAAGGAGTGTATACTAAGGTTCCGCAAATAGGAAATGTTATGATAGAAGACGATGTTGATATTGGCTCTGCAACTACAATAGATAGAGCAACTTTAGGTTCTACAATTATTAGAAAAGGAGTAAAGCTAGACAATCAAATACAAATTGCTCATAATGTAGAAGTTGGAGAAAATACAGTAATTGCTGCTCAAACAGGAATTTCGGGTTCTACTAAAATAGGAAGAAATTGTATGATTGGTGGCCAAGTAGGTTTTGCAGGTCATATAACAGTTGGAGATAATGTAAAAATAGGCGCACAATCTGGTGTAACCAAAAGTGTTAAAGATAATCAAGTAATTAATGGGACTCCAGCTTTTGGTTTTTCTGATTTTAACAAATCTTACGTATATTTTAAAAAATTACCAGAATTGGTAAAAAAAATAAATAATTTAGAGAAAAATATAAAAACTCAAAGTGAATAATGATGGGTAACAAACAACAAACAATAAAAAAAGAAGTTAGCCTTTCTGGTGTTGGATTACATACAGGAAATACAGTTAACATGACTTTTAAACCTGCACCAATAGATCATGGATATGCATTTGTACGTGTAGATTTAGAAGGCGAACCTATTATTGCTGCCCATGCAGAATATGTTGTAAATACACAAAGAGGAACAAACCTTGAAAAAAATGGTGTTCAGATTCAAACTTCAGAACACGTATTAGCGGCAGCAGTTGGTTTAGGTATCGATAATTTATTAATTGAAATTGATGCATCTGAGCCTCCAATTATGGATGGATCTTCAAAATTCTTTATAGAAGCTTTAGAAAAAGCAGGAATAGAAGAACAAGATGCAGATATTAAAGAATACATTGTAAAAGACATTATTTCTTATAGAGATGAAATTACTGGAAGTGAAATTATTTTAATGCCTTCAGATAAATACGAAATAACTACAATGGTAGATTTTGGTACTAAAATTTTAGGAACACAAAATGCTACTTTACAGCATATCTCAGATTTTAAAAAAGAAATTGCTGCAGCCAGAACTTTTAGCTTTTTACATGAAATTGAAATGCTTTTAGAAAATGATTTAATTAAAGGCGGAGATTTAAATAATGCTATTGTGTATGTAGATAAAGAATTATCTCCTGAAACAATGGATAGATTAAAGAAAGCTTTTAATAAAAAGGATATTGCAGTACAACCTAATGGTATTTTAGACAACTTAAATTTACATTGGGCAAATGAAGCTGCTAGGCATAAATTATTAGATGTAATTGGAGATTTAGCGTTAACAGGAATTAGAATTAGAGGAAAAGTTATCGCAAATAAACCTGGACATTTAGTAAATACACAATTTGCAAAAAAATTATCTAAGATTATAAAACTAGAGAAGCGCAATAACGTTCCACAGATTGATTTAAATCAACCTCCATTAATGGATATTTATCAAATAATGGAGATTCTTCCACATAGGCCACCTTTTTTATTGATTGATAGAATTTTAGAACTTTCTGACAAGCATGTTGTTGGGATGAAAAATGTGACAATGAACGAGAACTTCTTTATAGGACATTTTCCAGGATCACCTGTAATGCCAGGAGTTTTACAAGTTGAAGCGATGGCGCAATGTGGTGGAATTTTGGTTTTAAGCACAGTTCCAGATCCAGAAAATTACTTAACATATTTCATGAAAATGGATAATGTAAAGTTTAAACAAAAAGTGTTACCAGGAGATACATTACTATTTAAATGTGAATTAATTTCACCAATAAGAAGAGGTATTTGTCACATGCAAGCCTATGGTTATGCAAATGGAAAATTAGTAGTGGAAGCAGAATTAATGGCACAAATAGTAAAAAAATAAGAATATGAATCAACCTTTAGCATACATACATCCTCAAGCAAAAATTGCTAGAAATGTAGTTGTAGAACCTTTTACAACCATTAATAATGATGTAGAAATTGGCTCAGGAACTTGGATAGGATCTAACGTAACAATAATGGAAGGAGCTAGAATTGGTAAAAATTGTAGAATTTTTCCTGGAGCTATAATTTCTGCAATTCCGCAAGATTTAAAATTTGAAGGAGAAGATTCTCTTACCGTAATTGGAGACAACACTACAATTAGAGAATGTGTTACAATTAATAGAGGAACAAATGATAGAGGTAAAACTGTAGTTGGAGATAATTGTTTAATTATGGCCGCTGCACATATTGCACATGATTGTATTGTTGGTAATAATGCAATTATTGTAAATGGTGTTTTATTGGGCGGACATGTTGTTGTAGGAGAATATGCTGTTTTAGGTGGTTTATCTGCAATACACCAGTTTATTCATATTGGAGATCATGCAATGATTTCTGGTGGTTCTTTAGTTAGAAAAGATGTTCCTCCTTATACAAAAGCAGCAAAAGAACCTTTGTCTTATGTTGGTATTAATTCTATTGGATTAAGAAGAAGAGGTTTTTCATCTCCAAAAATTAAAGAGATTCAAGATATTTATAGAATCTTATATCAAAAAAATTATAATACCACTCAAGCTATTGAAATTATTGAAGCTGAAATGGAAGCAACACCAGAAAGAGATGAAATTATACTGTTTATTCGTAATTCTCAACGTGGAATTATGAAAGGATATTCAGCAGGATAATAATATAAAAATATAAAAAAGTACATGGCAACAACATCAGATATTAGAAATGGATTGTGTATTAGATACAATAATGATATTTATAAAGTAATTGAATTTTTACATGTAAAACCAGGGAAAGGACCTGCATTTGTAAGAACTAAATTAAAAAGTGTAACCAATGGTAAAGTAATTGATAATACGTTTCCTGCTGGAAGAAAAATTGATGATGTTCGTGTAGAAACACACAAATTTCAGTTTTTATATCATGATGGTGAA
>JBDNGO010000137.1:0-12095 GCA_041689245.1 Flavobacteriaceae bacterium
CTTGCAAGAATGTTCTTACAAGTGTTTAATTAAGTATTATTGTCTAATAATCTGTATCGTTTATTCAGGACGGGACAAGCGTTTATTAAGATTTTCCTTAAAAAAGTTCTCTTCCTGAAAAATGAAAAGCACCTTCAATAGCAGCGTTTTCATCAGAATCAGAACCATGTACAGCATTTTCTCCAATAGAAGTTGCAAATAATTTTCTGATTGTTCCTTCTGCAGCTTCAGCTGGATTTGTAGCGCCGATTAAAGCTCTAAAATCTTCAACTGCGTTGTCTTTTTCTAAGATTGCAGCTACAATTGGTCCGCGTGTCATAAACTCTACTAACTCACCAAAAAATGGACGTTCGTTATGCACAGCATAAAAAGCTTCTGCATCTCTTCTTGTCATTTGAGTTAATTTCATTGCAACAATTCTAAATCCTGTTGCGTTAATTTTTTCTAAGATTGCTCCGATGTGCGCGTTTTCAACTCCATCAGGCTTGATCATTGTAAATGTTCTATTTGTTGCCATTTCTAACTTTAAAAATTTTGTGCAAAAGTACAGTTTTATCTCTTAAATGCAAGTTAATTATAGCTTTGAATATGTTCTTGTTGTAAAGTATTGTCTTTGCCACGCATTTGCATCGTAATTTTTTTTGCTTTAAAGTCGAATTTTAAGATTCCGAAACTTATTTCGGGAATTACTTTACCAATTCTCTCAGGATTTTCTTCCCCTTTAAAACTAGTATAAGAATGTGTTAATCCGCTTGAAGTAAAATCTACTAACGGAAAATCTAAGCCATCAATTTTTGTTGCTGAAAATTCAGAAATATGTCTATCTCCAGATAAAATTAAAACGCCTTTTGCGTTAGAAGATTTAATGATGTTTTTCATTTTATCTACTTCGTACGGAAAAGTTCCCCAAGATTCGAAACCATGTTTGTACGATAAAAACTGAATGCTACTTACAATTACATTAAAATTTGCTGTTGAATTTGATAATTCGTCTTGAAACCATTTCCATTGTTGTTCTCCTAAAATAGTTCCTTCGCCATATTTGTTGGGTTGATATCTTTTGGTTGTATCTGTTGCTAAAGTTAATCCGGTTCTAAAATATCGTGTATCTAAGACTAGTACTTTTATACTCCCTTGGTTTGTTTTATATGTTTTTGTATAATAAACACCTTCTCGATTTCTTCTTATATCATCTTTAGGAATTTTAAAAAAATCTAAAAATTCTTGCTGACTTTCTTTCTTTTTATAAAACTCAACGCCACCATCATTTAAACCATAATCATGATCGTCCCAAGTAGCTAAAACATCAACAGAATTAACAAATTCTTTATAGCCTTTCTGTTTCCATTGCATTTCATAATCGGCTTTTAATTTTGGCATACTATCTGTATCAGAATACACATTATCTCCTCCCCAAATCCAAACTTTAGAATTGTTTTTAGCAATTTCTTGCCATAAAACATTCTCGACATATTGTTTGTTGCAAGAGCCAAAAGAAATAATGAAATCTGTATTTTTAGTGTTACAACTAATCACAAAAAACAGCAGTATTAAATAGATGATTTTTTTCATTTTTTTACAATTGATTTAACACAAATGTAAGATTTATTTGTTTAGAAAATTTGGTATTATATCGTATATTCGCAACTTATGGAGAAAGGACAATTAAATAAATTACAATCGTTTTTATCAACCAAAAAAAACATTGTAATTATACCGCATAGAAATCCTGATGGAGATGCAATGGGTTCTACTTTAGCTTTGTGTCAATACTTTAGTTCTAAAAAGCATAATGCTACAGTTGTAGCGCCAAATGAATATCCAGAATTTTTGCGTTGGTTACCAGGGACTAATGATGTAATTTTATTTGATAAGCAAAATAAACAAGCAAAAAGAGCTATTGATACTTCTGATATTATTTTCTTGTTAGATTTTAATGCATTGCATAGAGTTGGAGACGATATGGAAAAAACATTAGAATTGTATGAGAATGAATTTGCAATGATTGATCATCATCAACAACCAGATAGTATTGCAACCTATTTGTATTCCGATACTTCAATTTGTTCTACGGCACAAATGGTGTATCATTTTTTAGAAATGTTAGCCGATACAGAATCTATTACCAAAAATATTGCAACGTGTTTATATACGGGAATAATGACAGATACAGGTTCGTTTAGATTTAGATCTACAACCAGTGAAACACATAGAGTTGTTGCAAAACTAATTGAAAAAGGAGCTGAGAATGATAAAATTCATAGCAATGTATATGATTCTAATTCGTATAATAGATTGTTATTACTCGGGCAAGCATTAACCAATTTAAAAATATTGTCAGAATACAAAACAGCGTTTATTACACTTTCAGAAAAAGAAAAAAAGAAGTTCGAATATGAAAAAGGAGATACAGAAGGCGTTGTAAATTATGCACTTTCTTTAAATGATATTGTTTTCGCAGCAATTTTTATAGAGGATGAAGAGCAAAAAATAATTAAAATATCTTTCCGTTCTAAAGGGAGTTTCTCTGTGAATAAATTTGCAAGAAATTATTTTAATGGTGGTGGACATGACAATGCTGCTGGAGGAAAATCTGATCTTTCACTTAAAAAAACAGTTACCTATTTTACATCACTATTACCAAATTATAAAAATGAATTACAGAACTCTTATGAAGAATAATAAAATCTTTTTTTTGAGTTTTTTGTTACTTTTTTCTTGTAAAGAACAAGAAGCTAGAAGGCCTGTTGTTCAAAAAACTGTAACAATATTATCTGAAACATTAGAGCAAAAGAAGAAGCTAATTGCAGTAGAAAATAGTGTTGTAGAAAATTATATAGCACAAGATTCTACCAAACAATACCATGTTGCAACTAACGGTTTTTGGTATGTATATATAACACAAAAACAATCGGAAACTCAAACACCCAAAGTAGGAGATAAGGTTGAAATAACATATGATATTACAGATTTATATGGGAATATTTTTTATCCTAAAGACGAGTTAGGAGTTAAGAAATACATTATAGATAAAGAAGATTTTATTCCTGCATTACAAGAAGGAATAAAGTTGATGAAAATCGGAGAAACCATTACCTTTGTCATTCCGTCCCATAGAGCTTTTGGGGTAGTTGGAGATGAAAATAAAATTGGAATCAATCAAACAATAAAAAGTACAGTAACATTACTATCAATTAAACAACATTAAAAAATGAAAATTTTTAAATTAATAGGATTTGCTTTTTTAAGCTTCACAATAATTTCTTGCAATAATAAATACGCAAGTAAAAAATTAGATTCTAAAATAGATTCTGTAAGTTATGCTATAGGTTTTGATATGGCTATTAAAATAAAAGCCAATATTGGAAAAATAAACACCAATTTACTTATTCAAGGATATTTAAATGCAATAGATTCTTCAGGTTTATTATTAAAACCTCAAGATTTAAAAATTATTAATGCATATGTGCAACAAAAAAGAATCGAAGAAATTAATAGACAGCAAGAAGAATCTAAAGCTGCTATTGAAAAAAAATTCAGTGAAGTTAAAAAACGTGGAGAAGAGTTTTTAGCATACAACAAGAATCAAAAAGGAATCTTTACCACCGAAAGCGGTTTGCAATATGAAATTTTAAAAGAAGGAAAAGGAGAGAAACCAACAATTACATCAACTGTTAAAGCACATTATACAGGGAAATTAATAAACGGAGCTGTTTTTGAAAGCTCTCGAAGCAATAATCAACCATCAACTTTTAATGTAAATGGAGTTATACAAGGTTGGATAGAAGGATTGCAGTTGATGAAAGAAGGAGCACAATATCGATTCTTCATCCCTCAAGAACTAGCATATGGTTTAACATATAAAAGCAAATTAATTGAACCTTTTACCGCGTTGGTATTTGATATTGAATTGGTAGAAATCGTAAAAACTAAATAAACAATCAATAAACAATCAATAAACAATCAATAAACATTATGAAATTTTTTAAATTCTTTTTTGTAGCTGCAATTTTATTTGTAGCTTCTTGTAAATCTGTAAAATACCCGCACTTGAAAGACGGTTTGTATGCAGATATTGAAACTAATAGAGGAGATATTTTACTTAAATTACATCAAGAAGATGTGCCTTTAGCGGTTTCTAACTTTGTTTCTTTAGCAGAAGGAAATAACTCAAGTGTTTCTGATTCTTTAAAAGGTAAAAAATATTACGACGGATTAACGTTTCATAGAGTTTTAAAAGATTTTATGATTCAAGGTGGAGATCCACTAGCAAATGGAACTGGCGGACCAGGTTATGTGTTTGAAGATGAGTTTCCCATAGATTCTTTAGGGAATTTAAAATATAAACATGATGCTGCTGGAGTTTTATCAATGGCAAATGGCGGACCAGGAATGAATGGAAGCCAGTTTTTTATCACACATATAGAAACGCCTTGGTTAGATGGAATCCATTCTGTTTTTGGAAAAGTTGAAAAGGGTCAAGATGTTGTGAATTTAATTGCTCAAAAAGATACGATTAAACATATATCAATTATTAGAGTTGGTAGCAAAGCGAAAGAATTTGATGCTGCAAAAGTTTTTGAAGTAGAAATGAAAAATTCTGTTGCTGCTAAACAAAAAAGAATAGAAGAAGTTCAAAAAGCAGAAGTTGCTAGATATACTCAATTTTTAGAAGATAAAGAAGTGTATCAGAAAGCTCAAGGAATTGCTAAAGCAACAAAAACGGCTTCTGGTTTACAGATTTTAACACTTAAAAAAGGTAGGGGGAAAGAGTTTTCTCCAACAACTCCAACAACAATTCATTATATCATGTTGTTAGCTGATGGAAAATCAATTCAATCTACAGTAGGTAAAGATCCATTTACATTTACACTAAGCCAACAACCAATGATTTCTGGAGTAAATGAGGCAATTTTAAACATGAGAGAAGGAGGAAAGGTGCGTTTGTTTATTCCGTATAACTTAGGATATGGAGAGAAAGCTTATGGTCCTTTTCCAGCTAAATCAGATGTAGTTTTTGAATTAGAAATTTTAAAAATAGGGAAGTAGTAGATGTTTGATATTTTTATACAAAAAGACAAACAAATTCTTATCTATTTAAATAGTTTAGGAAGCGAACAATGGGATCCATTTTGGTTGTTTATAACCAATCAATTTAATTGGGCTCCCTTGTTTTTGCTGATTATCTTTTTAATTTTTAAAAATTTTGGTTGGAAAAAAGGTGGATTTTTATTCCTATTTATAATCTTATTAGTTGCTTTTTCTGATCAATTTACAAACGTGATACGTGGAATTTTTGAACGTTTACGTCCAAATAACGATACCAGCATCAATCATTTATTGAGAACATTAATTACGCCACAGAGTTATAGTTTTACTTCTGGTCATGCAACAACTTCTATGACCTTTTCTGTGTTTGCGTATTTGTTGTTTAAAGACAGTTATAAATACATTAAGTTTATATTTATATTTCCAATCTTTTTCGCGTACAGCAGATTGTATCTAGGAGTTCATTTTCCGATTGATATTTTAGCAGGTGCAACTATTGGAGCTATTCTAGGCTTTTCTGCATTTAAATTGCAAGGAATATTTTCAAGAAAACTTTTTGAAGAATAACCATTAATTAACTTGTCATTTCGAGCGAAATGAAATGAAGCCGAGAAATCTATATTCTGAGATTCCTCCATTACAGTCGGAATAACAGTAAGAAGCAAAATCAACTAATAGAAATCTTATTTAATTTTCTTGTTGTTGTAATATAAGTACTTCGTAGCATTGTAATAACCTCTTAAAAGGCTATCCATTTGTTTGGTAACATTTGGGTGGTCTTTTTTTATGTCAGTTAAATCGTTACCATTAAAGTCGTACAAATTAACAGAATTCGAAACTGTAGTTAATGTGTAGTAAAAATCGTTTTGTAGCAAACCAATTGCTGGCTCTCCGTTGATGGCTTTATATATAAAAGCAAAATCTGTTGCTTGTACAGAGTCTAACGCATTAGAACCTAATGTGTAATTTGTATAGTTGATGTTTGCTAAACTTGCTGCAGTCGGAACAATATCAACCAATTTTGTAAACTTAGAAATAACTTTAGGCTCAGTAAACTTTGGAGCATGAATAAAAAACGGAACGTGATGAACAATAGTTCCTAATTCTGATTCTTTTTTTGCTAAAAAAGTAACTGGATTCATGGCTGTGTTATGATCTCCAAAAAACAAGAAAATGGTATTGTCATAATACCCAGCTTTTTTTGCACGTTTTAAAAACTCAGCAATATTAAAATCTAAATACCGTAACGCATTGATTTGTGCCACCGATTTAAATCCAGATTTTTCTAATAACTCAGCACTAACATCTGTTTCTTTTAAAGGACTATAACTACCTTTTTTATCAGGAACTGTAAAAGGCATATGATTAGAAGCTGTTTGAATATATGCAATAAAAGGTTTGTTTTGTTTGTCTAATTTTTGTAATTCTTTGTCAGATTCTTTAAACAATTCGTAATCGTCTATTCCCCAAACATCAGCTCTATTTTCATTGTTGTAACTACCTTCTTCAAAGATTTTTAAATTGCTAATATTCGATTGAAAAACACCACGAATATTTGCCCAATTTGCACTTCCGCCTAAAAAATACAATTTTTCATACCCTTTAAACTGATCAAAAATAATACGTTGGTCAATTACCATCGGATTACGAGAAGCAGTTTCTACATTATCTACATCTGGCAAGCCTGTTATACTTGCAAAAACACTACCTGCTGTACCTGCTTTGTGTACATAAAAGTTCGTGAATAAAACACTCTTTTTTAGAAGGCTATCTACTCTTGGAGTTGTATTGATTGGATTACCGAAATAACTGACTGTAGCTGCTCCAAATGATTCTAACATTACAATAACTACATTTGGTTTTACAGTGATAGAATCTGGTCTTACAAAACTTCTTTTAAAGTATAAAGAATCTTTTGATAAGTGTAATTGTTTGGCAACTGATGGATAGTATTTTTTTGTTTTTTCTAAATTAAAACCGTCACTTCTAAAAGCAAAGCTATCGTAGAAATATAAAATAGGATTTAATGCAAACTGATTTACTGACTGATTTTTAGAAAAGAACGCTTGACTCCAACGTAGCGGATAATGTGTAATGCTATTGTAAACTCCGAATGCCAATAGAAAAAACGGAACGACAATAAAAAATGCTTTTCTCTTTTTAGAAATAGGAGCAGTTTCTAAATTAAATTTTCTGTATAAAAACGAATTGAATTTATAAATAAAAATCACTAAGATTAGCAACCCAAAGAAGCCTTTAAACATAGGGTAGCTTTCAAACAATACTTGGGTAGATATTTTTAAATTGCTTAAAAAACGTAGTGAAGCTGCATCTAAACGAATACCTAAATAATCGTAATAACCAAAATCAAACAAATAGAAGAGCGTAATTACCAAATACATGAGGGTAAAATAGAGCACACTAATTTTTTTGTAAATTTTATTTTTAAAAAAACGCTGGTTGATGATAAAGATTAAGATTGCAATAGGAAAAACAACCAATACGGCTAACTTGATATCAAAACGAATTCCCAACCCAAAAGCTTGTTGTAAATCTGCACTTGTTACTGAGTTTAACTGCGCAAAAAAGAAATAGAATACTGCCCTAAAAATAAACGCATAGATTACAAAAGAGAAAATATTAAAAAAAATAAACTTTATGTAATTGGGAATTCTTTGTTGCATCTTGTTTTTTAGAAAAAGCAAAGATATTGAATTTTACTTGATGAAAAAGCCAAATGTTTTGATGAGTTTCGCTAACGTATTTCGTTATTTATTTATATTGCATTTATATTTTTACAACTAATATCAAGTTAATCTAAATTTGTGAATTAATCCAATTATCAATTTTTGCTTCTAATAATACTAAAGGCAAACTTCCAGAATTTAGCACTTGATTGTGAAACTCTGTGATTCTAAACTTATCACCTAGTTTAGTTTCGGTTTTAGTTCTTAATTCTCTAATTTTTAATTGACCAATTTTATATGACAATGCTTGGCCTGGAGTTGCCATATAACGTTCAATTTCAGCAACAACCGATTCTTCAGATTCTGCTTCGTTGTCTAATGAGTATTGAATAGCTTGTTCACGTGTCCATCCTTTACTATGTATTCCAGTATCAACTACTAAACGAATAGCACGATGCATTTCCATACTTAGCATTCCAAAATATTGAATAGGGTCTTTGTATAGGCCAAGTTCAGTACCTAAAGATTCAGCATACAAAGCCCAGCCTTCAACAAAAACGCCCATACTTTCTGGATGCAAAAATTCTGGTAATTCTGTGTTTTCTTGTTGTAAGGATAATTGATAATGATGTCCAGGAATGGCTTCATGAAGAAATAGCGCTTCATCTGAATATTTATTGTATTTTTTTACATCAGGAATTGGCACATAAAAGATTCCTGCTCGTGAAGCATCTTTAGTTCCAGGAACATATTCAGCACTTGCCGAGGCTTCCCGAAATGCTTCTGTACGTTTTACTATAAAATCTGCTTTAGGTTTCAATTCAAAAACCTGATTCAATGTCTTATTAATTCTTTCCTTAATGCTATTAAAATTATCAATTACCTGTTGTGGGTCAGTAAAAGGCATTTGCTTTGGACTGTTACGGACAAACTCAAAAAATGCTTTGATATCACCATCAAAACCTATTTTATTTTTTGCATCCTCCATTTCAACTAAAATACGAGCTACTTCACTTTTTCCCAGTTCGTGAATCTCATCAGCTGTCATGGTGGTGGTGGTATGTAACTTTATAAGATAATTATATGTTTCTTGTCCATTTGGCAAAGCTCCAATTTCTGAAGTTTCTCTACAAGCTGGTAAATACTCATTAACCAAAAACTGCTTAAGTTCTTTATATTTTGGTTTCAACTTATTAGTAATCATATTGCTATATTCAGCAGAAATTCGATGAAGCTCTTCTTTATTAATGCTTTCAGGCATTGATAATATTGGTTTGTAAAATAAATGGTCTTTAACTGGATTTGAAATGAATTCATTCAATTGAGGAATCATTTTTTGAGCAAGTACCTTTGGCAACACAATATTTTTAGACATGCCTTCTTTCATCATTGAAATAGAAGTATCCAGAAAACTAAGGTAGTCATCTACTCTTTTCAACCAATTGTCATAATCTTCAACTGTATTAAAAGGGTGAACACTTCCTCCTGCTGCTAATTGAGCAACATATAAATGCAACGACTGTATTTGAAATAAAGGCATCAATTCAAAACTAGGTAAGTTATAAATTGGGGATGCTATTGTTACAATGGCACTATTTAAACCTTCTAACTTCACCTCACAATCCCATTGCATAACTTTCATGCTCAAAAGGTCTGCTTCTGATAAGTCTTTACTATCATATTTATTTAACAAATTCAAAAAGTGAGTATAATTCTCTTTCAAGTCTTTTTGATAGTTATCAGATATATAATTTGCTATAAAATCATTATATTCATAATTACCTCCTTTTGTTGCTTCAATTGGATTTATGCGGTCCTTGAATTTATAATAATCGTTAAAAATCGTAGCAATTGATATTACTTCTGATGTATTCTCTTTTGAAGTTTCCTCTTTGCATCCATATGCTAGCAGAACAAGCATGATAAAAATTAGAATCTGTTTCATTTTTTATTGGTTGATTAATTGATTTACTATTGATATCTATATCGTTTTTATGAATCTTATCAATTTTAGTTAAAGATACTAAAAATGTCTACAGAAATAATTAAAAAGTAGAATTACAAATGCCTTTTTAACACTTCAATTTCATCTCTAAATTGTGCCGCAGTTAAAAAGTCTAATGCTTTTGCTGCTTGCTCCATGTGTTTGCGAGTTTCTCGAATGCGTTTTTCAATTTCTGGTTTTGGCAAATATTCTAATTCTTGTTCGGCTGCTTTGTTAATAGCATTGTTATAATGAAAAGAAGAAACCGCGTTTTTAGTTAACGAGTTATCAATTGCTTTTACAATCTGTGTTGGCGTAATGTTATTTTCTGTATTGTATTCAATTTGTTTTTCTCTTCGTCTGTTGGTTTCGTTAATGGTTTTTTGCATGCTGTTGGTCATTTTATCTGCATACAAAATTGCCAAACCATTTACGTTTCTTGCAGCTCTACCAATGGTTTGTGTGATCGATCTGTGTGAACGTAAAAAGCCTTCTTTGTCAGCATCTAAAATAGCGACTAATGAAACTTCAGGAAGGTCAAGACCTTCTCTTAGTAAATTTACACCGATAAGCACATCAAAGAGTCCTTTACGTAAATCTCGCATAATTTCTACACGTTCTAGGGTGTCAACATCAGAATGAATATAACGACAGCGAACTTGAATTCGAGTTAAGTATTTTGCCAATTCTTCTGCCATTCTTTTGGTTAAAGTTGTCACTAAAGTCCGTTCGTCTTTTTCAACTCTAATTTGAATTTCTTCAATTAAATCATCAATTTGATTTAAACTTGGACGTACTTCAATTACTGGATCTAACAATCCTGTTGGACGAATTACTTGCTCCACAAAAACACCCTCTGTTTTCTGCAATTCATAATCTGCCGGAGTTGCACTTACATAAATTACTTGATTCTGAATATCTTCTAATTCTTCAAACTTTAAAGGTCTATTATCCATTGCTGCTAGCAAACGAAAACCATGTTCTACCAAATTTTCTTTTCTGCTTCTATCACCGCCATACATGGCATGTGTTTGTGGAATTGTAACGTGACTTTCGTCGATAATCATTAAATAATCCTCCGGAAAATAATCTAATAAACAGAACGGCCTTGTACCTGCGTCTCTACCATCTAAATAGCGAGAATAGTTTTCAATTCCTGAACAATAGCCTAATTCGCGTATCATTTCTAAATCAAATTCTGTACGTTCTTTTAATCGTTTTGCTTCTAAATGCTTGCCAATTTCTTTAAAATAATCTACTTGTTTTACCATATCTTCTTGAATTAGATGAATGGCATTTTGCAACACATCTGGCGAGGTTACAAATAGATTTGCAGGATAAATAGTAAGCTGCTCAAATTTTTCTAGTACTTGATTACTTTCAATAATAAAAGATTCTATTTCTTCAATTTCATCACCAAAAAAGTGAACTCGATAGCCGTTATCTCCATACGATGGATAAATAGTAATGACATCACCTTTCACTTTAAAACTTCCGCTTTTAATTTCAAATTCTGTTCTAGAATATAAGCTAGTTACTAATTGATGTAAAAATTTAGTTCTAGAAATTTGTTGACCAACTTCAATCGAAATGACATTCTTTTTAAATTCAACCGGATTTCCGATTCCGTATAAACATGAAACAGAAGCAACCACCAAGACATCTCGTCTGCCAGAAAGTAGGGAAGAAGAAGTGCTAATTCGCAGTCGTTCTATATCGTCATTAATAGATAAATCTTTTTCTATATAGGTTCCAGTAACAGGAATATACGCTTCTGGTTGATAATAATCGTAATAGGAAACAAAATATTCTACTGCATTGTTCGGAAAAAATTGTTTGAACTCAGAATATAATTGAGCTGCTAAGGTTTTGTTATGCGCCAACACCAAGGTTGGTCGATTGATTTTTTCAATAACATTTGCAACCGTAAACGTTTTTCCAGAACCAGTAACACCTAATAAAGTTTGGTATTTTTCTCCTTCTAAAACCCCTTTATAAAGTTGTTCTATGGCTTCTGGTTGATCTCCAGTTGGTTTAAATTTAGCATGTAATTGAAAATTCATAAAGACAAAAATACCAATTAAGAAACGGAATTAAAAAGAAGTTATATTTATTTTCTAAGCAAACTAAAATGCCCAGTTTTTTTTCTAATAGTACCTTTTATATCTTCTAAAACTGCATTGAACCAATAATCGTTAGAAGGTAGTTTTTTACCGTTATAGGTTCCGTCCCAGCCTTGTCCATTTTTATCGGTAATTAGGGCTACAACTTTCCCGTAGCGGTCAAAAATTTCTACCCTGGCAGAAGTGTAGAAACTATTGTTAGAGACAGGAATTTTCCAAGTATCTAAAACGCCATCATTATTAGGGGTAAAG
>JBDNGO010000138.1:0-2722 GCA_041689245.1 Flavobacteriaceae bacterium
AATGTATACGGCGTTGGTTTTTAACATCCATCAAAACAAACCAGAGTTATACGAAGCGATTGATATTCTTCAAATTTTAGACGAAAAACCAATTGTCACTGAAATTCAATTAGAAAATTGGCAGTGGATTTCTAGCTATTACATGTGTTCTTTGGGTGATGTTTATAGAGCTGCGTTGCCATCCGCTTTTTTGTTAGAAAGTGAAACTGTTGTTTTGAAGAATGATGAATTTACAGAAGAAACTGAATTAACAGATGATGAATTCTTAATTTTTGAAGCCTTACAACATCAATCACAATTAACAATACATCAAGTTGCTGATATTTTAGGGAAGAAAAAAGTCTTGCCAATTATCAACGAATTGATTCAGAAAAAAGCAGTTTCTGTTCAAGAAGAAATCTACGAACAATACAAACCAAAAATGGTGAAATATGTTCGTTTAAATGCTCAATATACTTCTGATAAAGCATTACAAAATTTATTAGAAGAACTCAGTAGAGCAAAAAAACAACGAGAAGCTGTGCTTGGTTATTTTCAGTTATTTGTTGATAAAAAACCGATTAAAGCAAAAGAGTTAGAAACAAAAATAGGAGTTTCTACAGCTGTAATTAATGCGTTGGCAGATAAAGATATTTTTGAATTGTATGAAATTAAAACTGACCGAATCAACTTTAAAGGAGCTACAAACGATTTAAAAAACTTAAACGAGTTTCAAGAAAAAGCGTTGTCAGAAATAAAAGCGTCTTTTGAAGAAAAAGAGGTGGTTTTACTACACGGAATTACAAGCTCTGGAAAAACCGAAGTGTATACAAAACTGATTGAAGACAATTTAAATTCAGGGAAACAAATCTTGTTTTTATTACCAGAAATTGCTCTAACTACACAGATTATTTCACGTTTAGAAAATTATTTTGGGAATCAGATTTCTGTGTTTCATTCAAAATATTCTATGAACGAAAGAGTAGAAGTGTGGAATAATGTGTTAGAGAACAAACAAAAAGCACGAATTATTTTAGGCGCTAGATCTTCAATTTTTTTACCATTTTCTAATCTAGGATTAATTATTGTAGATGAAGAACACGAAACTTCGTACAAACAATTTGAGCCCTCACCAAGATATCATGCAAGAGATACAGCGGTAATTTTGGCACATCAACACAAAGCAAAAATTTTATTAGGTTCTGCGACACCATCATTAGAAAGTTATTTTAATACGCAAAATGGCAAATATGGTTTGGTTGAATTAAATCGCAGGTTTGGAAATGTACAATTACCAAAAATTGAGCTAATTGATATCAAAGAAAAACAGCGTAAAAAGAAAATGAACGGTCATTTTTCTGACCGGTTAATCACGTTAATTACAGAAGCATTAGAAAATAAAGAACAAGTTATATTATTTCAGAATCGTCGTGGATTTTCGCCAGTTGTAGAATGTACAACCTGTGGTGTTGCTCCACAATGTCCGAATTGCGATGTGAGTTTAACCTATCACAAATACAGAGGTGAATTAAAATGTCATTATTGCAATTACCAACGTGCAATGCCAAATAATTGTGCTGCTTGCGGCAGTAATACCTTAGATACCAAAGGGTTTGGAACTGAGCAAATTGAATTAGAATTAAAAGAAATTTTTCCGACGTATAATATTGGAAGAATGGATTTAGATACAACGCGTGGAAAACACGGATATCAAAAAATAATTGGTGCTTTTGAAGCGCATGAAATTGACGTTTTGGTAGGTACTCAAATGCTTTCTAAAGGATTGGATTTTGAAAATGTGTCTTTAGTCGGAATTTTAAATGCCGATAACATGCTTAATTTTCCGGATTTTAGAGCGCACGAACGTAGTTACGATATGATGGTTCAGGTTTCAGGACGCTCAGGAAGATCAAAAAAACAAGGAAATGTAGCGATCCAAACCTTTAATCCGTATCATCAAATATTACAGCAAGTTTCTACAACCAATTATGCAGAAATGTATAAAGAACAATTGCAAGAACGATGGCAATATCAGTATCCACCATACTACAGATTGATAAAAATTACACTTAAACACAAAGATTATATTAAAGTTGATAGCGGAATTAATTGGCTTGCAAAAGCGTTGCAAAATGTATTTAGAGAGCATGTATTAGGGCCAACTGCGCCAGTAGTTTCTAGAGTCCGTAATCAATATATAAAAACGCTTACCATAAAAATTCCGCCAAACCAAAACTTAGCAGAAACGAAGAAACACATCGAAACAATTAAAAACACATTTCAATCTGTAAAAGACTTTAGACCGATTCGTTTTATTGCAGATGTGGATAATCAGTAGTCAATTATCAATTACCAATTATACAATAATCAATGTTTGGATGTCATTCAGAGCGGAGCGTAAGCGGAGTAAAGAATCTCTATTAAGTTATCAATAAGCAATTATCAGTTTTCAGTAACAGTTGGCAGTTGTTTCAATTACCAATTATACAATAATCAATGTTTGGATGTCATTCAGAATGGAGCGAAGCGGAGTGAAGAATCTCTCAGTATTGTAATCAGTTTTCAGTTGCAATTAGCAGTTGGCAGTTATCCTCAATGTCAGTTCTGTAAAGGTTAACTAATTCGCGGACAGTTTTGATTAAATTTATTAGGAGCAAGACCGTTTAAACTTTGATGCGGTCTTTCCTGATTATAATAGTACAAATATTGTATTATTTCTTCTTTTAAATGTTCTTTAGATTCA
>JBDNGO010000139.1:0-73591 GCA_041689245.1 Flavobacteriaceae bacterium
GAAAATTAAGAAAACGAAAAATGACAAAAAATAGCACTTTGAAAGCTAGAAAAAAACAGTATCAAAATTTTTAACTAAATTAGCAGAAACCTCTCTTAAATTTTGAGCGAAAAAGTTCATTTTTATTTGACTACATACAATTACGGAAATATTCTTATCAGTGAAATTAACGGAACTGCTGATGTTAATTGTGATTATGGCAAGCTTACCCTCGGAGATTTAAATAACTCTAATAACAACATCAATATCGATTACTCTAACGGCTCTACTATTAACTTTATGAAATCTGGATCTATAAATGCAGATTACTCTAAACTTACTATTGATAAAACGGATGAAGTAAAAATAAATTCAGATTATTCTAATATAAATATCGGAACTGCAAATACGGTTACTTACAATGCAGATTATGGAAGTCTTTCTGTTGATGATGCAAATAATATTACAGGAAACTCAAATTATGTTAGTATTCATTTAGGTATAATTTCTAAAAACTTAAATATTAATGCAGATTACGGATCAATTAAAATAATAGAATTAGCAAGAGGGTTTAACAAAGCAGAAATTACAAGTGAATATACCGGAATTACCATTGGAACAAGACCAAGTAATAACTTTAATTTTATAATAAACTTACAATATTCTGGATTTAGATATAACGATGATAATTTAGTGCTATTTAAAAGCATTGAAAAAGAATCAAAAAAATATTACGAAGGAACTTACGGAAAAGGAAAATCTAATGCTACGTTAATCATTAAATCGCAATACGGAGGAGTAAATTTAAAAGAACTATAATCAAACAATCATGAAAAAATTAATCATTACAAGTATCATTTTAACATTGAGCTTCTCAGTAAATGCTCAAAGTTGGTGGAGTACCAAAAAAGTTAGAGGAAACGGAAATATTACAACAGAAACTAGAAAAACATCAGAGTATGAAGGTGTAAGTATTGGAGGGAATTTTGATGTAGAATTAGTGACAGGAAAAGAAGGAAAAATTACGCTTAAGGGTGAAGAAAACTTATTGAAATATATAGAAGTTGACGTCAGAAGAGGAATCTTAAAGATTCAAGTTAAAAAAGGAGTAAACCTTAGAACAACAAGAAAACTATTAGTAACTGTGCCTTATAGAGACATAGAAAAAGTTTCATTAAGTGGTTCTGGAGATTTAACAAGTAATGGAACTATTAAAGCAGATAAATTATCATTCTCAATTGCGGGTTCTGGTGATATGAATGTAACTGTTGATGCAACCGAAGTTAAAACAAATATTGCGGGTTCTGGGAATATTAAAGTAGATGGTAAAGCAACTGATTTAAAATGCTCTATCGCTGGTTCTGGAGATATTGATGCTTACGGATTAAAAGCAACTTCTACTTTAGTAAAAATAGCTGGTTCTGGAAATGTAAAAACGACTGTTAGTAATAGAATTGATGCAAAAGTTGTGGGTTCTGGAACGATTTATTACAAAGGAAAACCTGAACATATTAATTCTAAATCAGTCGGTTCTGGAAGTGTAGTAAGCAGAAACTAATTTTTTAAAATTATAGAATATAGAACAAGAGGTTCTCTAAAAAACAAATCTTTTCTATGTTCGAGCGCAGTCGAGAACTCATAAGAGTTTGACATTTAATTACATCTCGACTGCCCTCGATGTGACATTTTAGAGTTTTAATATTTTCTGTATTTTGAAGAAAGCTCGAATACTTTTTCGAGTATTTTTTTGTCTTGTTCTTCAAATTCTAAACCTTTACGTTTTAAAACAACATCTGCAACTTCAAATACTTTTGGTAATTCAAAGGTTGTAAATCCAGATGCTCCGCCCCAACTAAAAGACGGAATAAAATTTCTTGGAAATCCACTACCAAAAATATTAGCGCTTACACCAACAACAGTTCCTGTATTAAACATGGTGTTAATTCCGCATTTAGAATGATCTCCCATTAGTAAGCCACAAAATTGCAACCCTGTTTTAGCAAATCGTTCAGTTTCATAACTCCAAATTTTAACCTCTGCATAATTGTTTTTTAAATTAGAATTGTTAGAATCGGCTCCTATATTACACCATTCTCCAAGAACTGAATTCCCTAAAAACCCTTCGTGTCCTTTACTAGAATAGCCAAATAACACCGAATTATTTATTTCTCCGGCAACTTTACAATATGGACCAAGAGTTGTAGCTCCATAAATTTTTGCCCCCATTTTTACTACAGCATTTTCGCACATAGCAAATGGACCACGAATTAAACTTCCTTCTAAAACTTGCGCATCTTTACCAATGTAAATTGGTCCTTCAGAAGCATTTAAGGAAGCATATAAAACGGTTGCTCCTTCTTCAATAAAAATATTTTTTTTATTTATTACATGAATATGTTTCGGAATTTCTTGTGATGTTCTATCTTCTGTCAAGAAGTCAAAATCTAATTGAATCGCTTTATCATTCAATGAAAAAATATCCCAAGTATTTTTAACTTGTAAGAGTTCTTCATCAAATTCTATTTGCTTGTAAGAAGTAAAATCTACTTCTTCTTGTGTATCTTTTGTATAAAAAGCAATAACTGTGTCACCTTTAAAAATGGCTTCATTTTCTGATAAATTAGTTACTTTTTCAACCAAATTTTTAGTTGGGATATAGGAAGCATTAATCAATATATTTTGCTCCATTTCTACCATCGGATATTTTTCTTCTAAATAATCTTCGGTAATTGTGGTTGTAGTTAAACCAAGATGTTTTTCCCATTTTTCTCTAATGGTTAAAATTCCGACTCTAATATCTGCAACTGGTCTTGTATATGTAAACGGAAGCAATGCGTTTCTAACATCGCTATCAAATAAAATATAATTCATTTTTTGTAAAAGCTTTTTACAAATATAAAATAAAAAAGCCGAAGCATTACTGAAATAAATTAAGCACAAGTGCTTCCGATTTTTTAGAATATAAAATTATTTTTTATTTACTCAAGTACATTTTACGTCTAGCATATAAATCGTAAAACTGATCGTCTTTTAAGCTATCTATAAATAAGATACTTTCTCCTGTAGATTTCATTTCTGGTCCTAATTTCTTATTCACATTATGAAATTTATCAAATGAGAAAACAGGTTGCTTAATTGCATACCCTGTTAATTGCGGATTAAAAGTAAAATCTGTTACCTTATTATGACCTAACATTACCTTGGTAGCATAATTTACATACGGTTCTTTGTATGCTTTTGCTATAAAAGGAACCGTTCTAGATGCTCTAGGGTTTGCTTCAATAATGTACACAAGTTCATCTTTAATTGCAAACTGAACATTTATCAACCCAACCGTTTTCAACGCTCTTGCAATGGTATATGTATGATCTTTAATTTGTTGCATCACCAAATCACCTAAATTAAATACAGGTAACATGGCATTAGAATCTCCAGAATGAATTCCACAAGGTTCTATATGTTCCATAATTCCGATAATATACACATTACCATCAGCATCACAAATTGCATCTGCTTCTGCTTCAATTGCGCCATCTAAATAATGATCTAACAATAATTTATTACCAGGCATTCTACCTAATAAATCGACCACATGCTCTACCAATTCTTCTTTGTTTATGACAATTTTCATTCCTTGACCACCTAAAACATAAGAAGGTCTTACCAAAATAGGGAAATCTAATTCATCTGCTAAAACCAAGGCTTCATCAGCAGTTTCTGCAATTCCGAATTCTGGATAAGGGATGTTGTTTTTCTTTAATAAGGTAGAAAAATTTCCTCTATCTTCGGCTAAATCTAAAGCTTCAAAAGAAGTTCCTATTATTTTAATTCCATATTTAGTTAACTTTTCTGCTAATTTTAAAGCCGTTTGCCCTCCTAATTGCACAATTACACCTTCTGGTTTTTCATGACGAATAATATCATAAATATGTTCCCAAAAAACAGGCTCGAAATATAATTTATCTGCAGTATCAAAATCTGTAGAAACCGTTTCAGGATTACAGTTAATCATAATGGTTTCGTAACCACATTCTTTGGCTGCTAAAACTCCATGCACACAACAGTAATCAAACTCAATTCCTTGTCCTATTCTATTGGGTCCAGAACCTAAAACAATAATTTTCTTTTTCGGTGTTACAATACTTTCGTTTGCGATAATAATTTCACCATTTGCTGTTTCAATTTCATTTTCGAAAGTTGAGTAATAATAAGGTGTTTTTGCTTTAAATTCTGCAGCACACGTATCTACTAACTTATAAACTCTTTGAACTTTTAGCTCGTCTCTTTTATTATAAACCTGACTTTCTAAACAACCTAGCATGTGTGCTATTTGTCTATCACCATATCCTTTTTGCTTCGCTTCTAGCAATAAATCTCTAGTTATATTGCCAATTTTATAGGTTGATATTTCTTTTTGAAGTTGAAACAACTCTTCATATTGCTTTAAATACCACATGTCAATTTTTGTGATATCATGAATCTTACTCAACGGAATTCCGATTGCAATGGCATCATAAATAGCAAAAACACGATCCCAACTTGCGTTAGTTAATTTCTCTATAATTTGATTGTAATCTGTATATCCTTTGCCATCTGCGCCTAAACCATTTCTCTTAATTTCTAAAGATTGTGTTGCTTTGTGAAGCGCTTCTTGAAAAGAACGCCCAATTCCCATTACTTCACCAACAGATTTCATTTGTAAACCTAAAGTTCTGTCTGAGCCTTCAAATTTATCGAAGTTCCAACGCGGAATCTTCACAATTACATAATCTAACGTAGGTTCAAATAAAGCCGAAGTAGATTTTGTAATTCCGTTTTGTAATTCGTCTAAAGAATATCCAATCGCTAATTTTGTAGCTACTTTTGCAATAGGATACCCTGTTGCTTTACTCGCTAAAGCGGATGAACGCGAAACACGTGGATTAATTTCAATAGCTATAATATCTTCTTTTTCATCCGGTGAAACCGCAAATTGAACGTTACATCCACCTTCAAAATCGCCAATAGAACGCATCATATGAATTGCCATATCACGCATTTTCTGATACGTTTTGTCAGATAATGTCATTGCTGGAGCAACGGTAATAGAATCTCCTGTATGAATACCCATCGGATCCATATTTTCTATAGAACAAATAATAACTACGTTATCATTTTTATCTCTAAGTAACTCTAACTCATACTCTTTCCAACCCATCATTGCTTTATCAATCATCACCTCATGAATTGGTGATGCTTCTAAACCTCTGCTTAGTAATTCGTCAAAGTCGCTTGCTTTATAAACAATTGAAGCTCCTGCTCCTCCTAAAGTATACGAAGACCTAATTACTAATGGAAACCCAAACTCTTGTGCTATTTCTTTTCCTTTTAAGAAGGATGTTGCTGTTGCTTGAGGCGCCATTGGCACACCAATTTTCAACATTAATTCTCTAAACTGTTCTCTGTCTTCTGTAATATTAATTGCGTCGATATCAACACCAATTAATTTTACATTAAAATCTTTCCAAATTCCTTTTGTATCTGCTTCGATACATAAATTTAAAGCTGTCTGACCTCCCATTGTTGGTAAAACTGCATCAATTTGAGGATGTTCTTTTAAAATTTGAATGATTGATTTCGTAGTTAAAGGTAATAAATAGATATGATCTGCCATTGAAGGATCCGTCATAATTGTAGCAGGGTTTGAATTAATCAAGATGGTTTCTATTCCGTCTTCTCTTAACGAGCGTAAAGATTGTGAACCAGCATAATCAAATTCGCATGCTTGCCCAATAACAATTGGTCCAGATCCGATTATTAAAACAGAATTGAGGTCTTTTCTTTTTGGCATTGTAAGTTGTATTTTATGTTATTATAAAAAAAAATAGAAAATGTTTTATTTTCATATTTTAAATAAATTTATTTTTTAAAAATGCTCATATTTTCATCATAAATAGGGCTTTCTATTGCTAAAAAGTCTAAAACACTATGAAAAATATTGTGTTGTGATACTACTTCATTATTCTTAAGCTCTTTAGAGTTATTATCAGATAACCAAACAATAAATGGAATTTCTAATTGCTCTTTTGGTGCTATACTTGCTGGTATACCGTGCATATATAAATTATTTTCTCCTAAAGATTCGCCATGATCAGAAACGTAAAACATAGAACTACTGTATTCATCCAACTGCTTTAACTCTCCAATTAACGTAGCTAAAATATAGTCAGTATATAGAATGGTATTATCATAGGCATTTATTAATTCTTCTTGGGTACATTTTGCTAGTTCAACACTTTCACAAACTGGAGTAAATTTATTAAATTGTGGTGGGTATTTTTTATTATAAGTTGGTCCATGGCTAGTGCTAGTGTGCAAAACTAATAATATTTTATTTTTTTTGCTTGCTAATATCTGCTCTCTTAAACCGCTAAGTAATATTTCATCATACTTTGATCCTTCACCTATAGATAGTTTCTCTAAATCTTCTCTTTTTTGATAGTTCTTAATATTAACAGGGGGCTCTCCCCAATTGGTAGTTCTCCAAATAACCTCTACATCATTTCTAAATAAATAATTTGGTAAAATTTCATATAATTCATTACTTTGCTTATGTTCTAAAATACACTTAACTCCACCTCTAGTATAAGTTGCACATGAATTCGCTTTATAGCTATAAACATTATTTATCTTTGATAGAAGTGGGTTTGTGTCTTTCTCATAACCATATAAAGAAAAATTTTGACTTCTTGCAGATTCTCCAATTACAAGAACTGAAATAGATTTTTTATTATCTTTTACCGTTGCATCTGGCAACAAAATTTCTTGTTGATTTTCCTGACTTTTATGTAAATAAAATCCACTTGTATTTACAACATAAGACCATGGCATTGCCAACCCACCTAAAACTTTTGAATTGTTATCAATCCATAACCAACGGCTAGAATTAAGATAAACAAATAAAACAATAAAAATAAAATTTAAGACTGTATGTATCAAAAATTTTGTGAATTTTACTTTAATAATTTTAGTTTTAATAATTAAAATACTAGGAATTACACCTAACAAAATTAAATACATAATTAAACCAAAAGAAAAGAAACTACTAGACTCTTCAAATTTAGTATTAAGAATATTACCAATCATTGTTTCGTCTATTATAACACCGTAGGTGACTATAAAATATATTGCAATTGCATTTATGTTGAAAAAGATTACTAGTAATAATTTACCGATAAATTGAGATATAAAAAATAGTATATAAAAAAATAAAACGTTTAAGAAGATTGTTAAAACCGCCAAATTAACAATAGTTAGAATCCCATCTAAGCTTTTATAATCTAGATTATTAACAGCGAATTTAAATAAAGGTAGATGATATAGTAATAAATTAACAACACTAATTATTAAAACAAAATAACTTAATTTAATATTATTTTTAAACATAAATATTATTTTTTAACATAAATCTTTATCATTAAATAAAGCGTTGTAATTAGGGCTAATAAAGAAAAATAAAATATCAATAAATTGTTAGCAAATATTTTATTTATAATAGCAACTATCCAAATTGATAAAAGCAAAATAAAAATAGGATAATATTTTTTATTCTTAATCCAAGTCCACCAACTAACATTATTATTTATAACAATGCCTATAAGTGCAGCTATATATCCAATAATACAACCAATTACAACATCAAGTGGATAATGCGCTCCAACTCCAACTCGAGAAAAAGCTATAACAACTCCAATTGTAAGAACAAAAAAAGACCAGATAATTTTCGACTTAAATCCTTTTGGCATAAATGCAAATAACAATATAGTAATTATAGTAAAAGTAGTCATAGAATGTCCTGATGGCAAGCTTGTATGTCCTGAAAGAGTTTTTCCAACAATTACAAAACGATCAGTATCAAACATAGCTGCTGGTCTTGGAACAGCAAACAGTTTTTTTAACAGAAAAGATACCACCAGTGTAATTATTGAAGATGTTAATACAGCTCCCCAAAGTTTAGGAGCATAAACAATAAAAATAGTCAACAAAGGAAAAAGTATTAATGCATCACCTAATTGAGTTAAGTTAAATTGTAAATTTGGTAATTCGGATAATTTACTATTAAGGTAGAAAAACAACTCTTTTTGGATGTTAACATATGCATCTACAGTAAAAGCACTTTCCTTAAAGAGCACAAAAACAATAACAAATAATAATAAAACAGGATATAAAAGTAATCTTAATTTTACGTTGGCAAAATTATTAACTACTTTATTCTCTAATTTATTCTTATTTAACATAGTTATTTTTGATAATTAAAATAGATTTAAGGTCTTGTCTTTTAGGTATATTGTACTAATTAAATTGAGTTTATAAAAATAAAAAATGTTTACGTATAAAAAAAGGTGTTACTAAAAATAGTAACACCCTAAATTATTAACAATTGTTAATCATTATTTTTTATGTCTTGTTTCTGAAGAAACAGATAATTTTTTTCTTCCTTTAGCTCTTCTTCTAGCTAATACTTTACGACCATTAGCAGAAGCCATTCTATCTCTGAAACCGTGTTTGTTTCTTCTCTTTCTATTTGATGGTTGGTACGTTCTTTTCGGCATTACTTATGTTTTTAAATATCGTATTTACTTTGTTTTGCTTTTTGTGAATTCTAGTCCTTAAAAGCGTTGGCAAATATACAACTACTTTTGTTTTTGGCAAATACTATTTTAAAAAAAAATAAATTATTTTTTCGTAGCACAAAACTACAAATTTTATTGTGGAATTTATTGCTTTTTAATTTGCCAAAACTTTAAGAGTTAGTACTTTTGTCCAAACCTAATCACCATGAAAAATACCAAATACGTTTTTGTAACTGGAGGCGTAACATCATCACTCGGAAAAGGAATTATCGCTGCATCTCTGGCGAAACTCTTACAAGAAAGGGGTTATTCTGTAACTATTCAAAAATTAGATCCTTATATTAATATTGATCCTGGAACTTTAAATCCCTACGAACACGGTGAGTGTTATGTTACTGATGATGGCGCAGAAACCGATTTAGATTTAGGTCATTATGAGCGTTTTTTAAACATTCCAACTTCACAAGCAAACAACGTTACAACGGGTAGAATTTATCAATCGGTTATAAATAAAGAACGAAAAGGAGAGTTTTTAGGAAAAACTGTTCAGGTAATTCCGCATATTACAGATGAGATTAAACACAGAATTCAGATTTTAGGTGAAACAGGCGATTATGATATTGTAATTACAGAAATTGGTGGTACTGTTGGTGATATAGAGTCGTTACCATATATAGAATCTGTACGTCAGTTACTTTGGGAAAAAGGCCAAGAAAATGCCATTGTTATTCATTTAACATTGATTCCATATTTAGCTGCTGCAGGAGAATTGAAAACAAAACCTACACAACATTCAGTAAAAATGTTGATGCAAAGTGGAGTAAGTCCAGATATATTAGTTTGTAGAACTGAACATGAAATCTCTGACGATATCAAGCGTAAATTAGCCTTATTTTGTAATGTAAAACAAGAAGATGTAATTCAATCTATTGATGCAGAAACTATTTACGATGTACCAAATTTAATGTTTGAAGAAGGCTTAGATAAAGTTGTTTTAGGTAAACTTAAATTATCTTCAAAAAAACAACCTCAACTAATAGCGTGGAATAATTTTGTTCAAAAATACAAAAACCCAACCTCTGAAGTAGAAATAGGATTGATTGGTAAGTATGTAGAATTACACGATTCTTACAAATCAATTACAGAATCATTTATCCATGCAGGATCAACAAACGAAACAAAAGTAAACGTACGTTGGATTCATTCTGAAGAATTAACTCCAAAAAATGTTGAGAAAAAATTAAAAGGATTAAACGGAATTTTAGTCGCTCCAGGTTTTGGTAATAGAGGAATTGAAGGAAAAATTAAAGCTGTAAAATATGCTAGAGAAAATAACATTCCTTTTTTCGGAATTTGTTTAGGAATGCAAATGGCAGTCATAGAGTTTTCTAGAAACGTTTTAGGACTTAAAAATGCAAGTTCTACAGAAATGAATAAAAGCACAAAATACCCAATTATCAACTTGATGGAAAGTCAAGAAAAAGTAACAGAAAAAGGTGGAACGATGCGTTTAGGAGCTTGGGATTGTGAAATTAAAAAAGATTCTAAAGCTTTTGAAGCCTACAAATCAGAATTAATTAGTGAGCGTCACAGACATCGTTACGAATTTAATAACGATTATTTACAACAAATTGAGGCTGCTGGAATGAAAGCAACTGGAGTAAATCCAAAAACTGGATTGGTGGAAATTATTGAGTTACCAAATCATCCGTGGTTTATGGGTGTTCAATATCATCCAGAGTATAAAAGTACAGTGTTAAATCCGCATCCTTTATTTGTAAGTTTTATAAATGCTGCTTTATATCATTCAAAGAATTAAATTTTTAAACAATACATGTTTATGTCATTTTGAGCAAAAGCGAAAAATCTTTTTTCAGATTTTTCATTTCATTCAAAAAGACATTTTTATTTGGAATAACATTTGAACTATAAATAGTATCAAAATAATAACAGTAAAACCTACTAAAAACAATACAGTTTTGCTACATTTGTCGCGCTTATCTTCAAATTTTGAAGACAAAATGACAAGTTGACACTTAAGAACAATCAATGGAACAAAAAAAATTTGACTCAAATTCGTTTATCGGATTACTATTATTAGGCGCAATTATGCTTTGGTTTATGTACACAAACCAAGACGAAGTTACTCCAACCGATAACACAGAAATAGTTATAGATTCTACTAAAACGAAAACTACTCCAACTCTAACAAGCACTACAGCCACGCTAGCAACAAACGATTCTTTAAAAAACGCTGCCTTACAAAATCAATTAGGTGCATTTTCTTACGGAGCACAAGTTGCAACTGAAGGAACGACTGTTATTGAAAATAAGTTATTAAAATTAACGATAGATAATAAAGGTGGACAAATTGTTGAAGCTTTGGTTAAGAGTTATAAAACGTATGATTCTTTACCGTTATATTTAATAAAAGATAACAATGCTTCTTTTAACATAAATTTCGGAACCACAGACAACCGAATTTTAAATACAAAAGATTTATTATTTGTTCCAGCACTTTCTAAAAATGGGAATAACCGTGTTCTTTCTATGAAATTGAAAGTTTCTGAAACACAATTTTTAGAATACAGGTACGAAATGAAACCAGGCAATTATATGGTTGATTTCTCTGTGCGTTCTCAAGGATTAGGAACCGTTATCAATTCTTCTAACACTATTAATTTAGATTGGAGCTTAAACGCTTTTCGTAACGAAAAAAGTTTATCTACAGAAAACATGTATTCTGAGTTAAAATTCTATACAGATGAAGACGATTATCTTTCTGCTGGAGGTGATGATAGTGAAATTGTAGATGATGTAAAATGGGTCGCTTACAAACAACATTTTTTTACCTCTATCTTAACTACAGATACACCATTTAACAAAACTGCATTAACATCTAAAAACTTAGTAAAAGACGATGAAATTGACACCCTTTTTACCAAAGGTTATGAGTTAAGAACGCCTTTAGTATTGAATAACGGAGAATTAAATTATAATATGAACTGGTATTACGGACCAGCAGATTATAAAACATTAAAAGCATACGAGGGAAAAAATTTAGAAGAAGTTGTTGATTTAGGTTGGGGGATTTTCGGAGCAATTAACAAATATATTTTTGTCCCAATTTTCGGATGGTTAAGTGGTTTAATGTCTAATTACGGATTGATTATTATTTTAATGACGATTGTTGTTAGAATCATCATGTCGCCTTTAGTTTACAAGTCGTATGTTTCTAGTGCGAAGATGAAAGTAATTCGTCCAGAATTAACTGCTATTAACGAAAGACTTCCTGGAAAAGAAAATGCGATGAAGCGTCAGCAAGAAACCATGGCTGTTCAGCGAAAAGCTGGAGTTAGCATGATGTCTGGTTGTATTCCGGCATTATTACAAATGCCTATATTCTTTGCCTTGTTTAAATTTTTTCCATCAAACATAGAATTAAGACAAAAAGGATTTTTATGGGCAGATGATTTATCTTCTTATGATGCTGTTTTTCAATTACCTTTTCATATTCCGTTTTATGGAGATCACGTAAGTTTATTTCCGATTTTAGCATCTGTTGCTATCTTCTTTTATATGAAAATGAATCAAAGTCAACAAGCAAATATGCAAGCTCCGGCACAAGAAGGAATGCCAGACATGCAAAAGATGATGAAGATGATGATTTACTTATCTCCTATTATGATGTTGTTTTTCTTTAACAATTACGCGAGTAGTTTAAGTTTGTATTACTTTGTTTCTAACTTGCTAACAATCATCATTATGTTAGTAATTAAAAACTACGTAATTGATGAAGATAAGATTCATGCACAAATTGAAGAAAACAAAAAACGTCCTGAAAAGAAAAAAGGAAAATTTAGACAACGTTTAGACAATGCTATGAAACAAGCACAAGATCAACAAGCTGAACAAAAGAAGAAAAAATAGGCACTAAGTCTCATTTATTATTATAAAACCCGAAGCAAAAGCTTCGGGTTTTTCTTTATTTATATTTCATATATTTATAGAATGAAAAAGGAAAAAATTGCATTTGAGGAGCATCATATTATTCATCAAATTTATTTAGTAAGAGATAAAAAAGTAATGCTAGATGCTGATTTAGCTCAATTATATGATGTAGAGACCAAAAGAATAAACGAACAAGTAAAAAGAAACACCAACAGATTTCCAGAAGATTTTATGTTTCAATTGTCAAAAGAAGAGTGGGTTTTTTTTGAAGTCGCAAAATGCGACCTCAAGTTGGGGAGGAAGAAGAACCTTACCTTATGTATTCACTGAACATGGTGTGCTAATGCTTTCTAGTATTCTTAAAAGTGATAGAGCAGTTGAAGTAAACATTCAGATAATGAGAATATTTACAAAAATGAGAGAGATGATAACTGATAATCTTAATTTAACTCTTGAAGTTGAAGAAATTAAAAAACAACTTTCGACCCATAATAAAAACATTGAACTTGTATTTAACTATTTGGATGAGTTAATTGAAAAGAAAGACAGTCCAAGACCTAAAATTGGCTATAAAAAGTAACAAAATCAAAGTTTATAGCCCGTCATAGAATTTGCAGTCGAGAGTCAAACAATTGAAGGTTTCGTAAAAAGAAAAACTGTTTGAGCAAAGCGAGTTTTTTTCTTTTAGAAATCGAGAGCTATTTTGACCGATGAAAATTTAAGACTAGATTTTTTGGTTCGTTTTTCAGCAATGGAAAAATGAACAGGAATAAATTATCTTATAAACTGTTATCTTATCGTTTTCTCTTTTACTATTTGTTTAATTTCAGTTGAAATGACTTGACACTTTTCAATTGATTCTATTATCTTATCATATAACAATTGATATTCATCCCATTTTTCAGTCCCAACTATTTCTTTAAAGTCAATATTTGTTGTTCTTTTCCAATTTTCAAAATTTCTTATTCTTTTAGCTCTTTCATTTATAGTAGATATTTTTCTTGTAAAAGGTGATTGCTTGGCATCTCCAAACATCCAATCAAACCAGTTTTTATTTCCTTTAGATTGATTACATTTCCCGCAGGCAGGTACAAGATTTTGAATTTCAGTTATAAAACCGGTGAATTTTTTGTTTTTTATTAATGGCTGTAAATGATCCCATTCTGTTGATTTATCTCCACAATAAACACATTCAATTCTGTCTTTTTTTAAATTAAAAATATTCAAAACTTCATCTATTTCATTTTCAGTTGGGTGAATTACAGGAATAATTCCATTGATGAAAGAATTGGTTATTGATGAAGTTCTGCCTTTTATAGAAACGGCATTGGGTAATTTGAAAATACTTTTATATTCAGAACTTAAAACAATTTTAGGTATTCCAATATATTTTTTCGTTAACTCTAAAGCTAATTCAGAAATTGTTAATTCTGTTTTCCCATTATCATAATTACAACTCACCATCTTAACGTATTGCCTCATTGCTGTCTTATACTTAGAAATAGAAGGAATATTTTTTCCTTTTTTTAATATTTGACTTACAATTATATCAATACAGTTTTCGTTAAATAAATTTTTACTTGATATATCTTGACCTATTAATTTTGAGACTGAATTTAAATATGAAATATATGATTTTGGGGATGAAGCAGCTTTATCCTTTTTTCCAACTCCATTGTTAATAATCCATTCTAAATATTCATTTTCTTTAATAATCATAATTTTTTATATAAACAAAGGTTGAATAAATATTTAACTAAACTCTCTTCGCTTTATACCTCCCAAAAAACAAAATATATCCATAACATAAAATGGTTAAAATAAATGCAGTTTTAAATCCAAAACCATCAATTAAACTACCAAAAACAAACGGAATAATTGCACCACCAACAATTGCCATACACAACAAACCAGATGCTTGCGCTTTTAAATCTCCTAAGCCTTCTAAGCTCAACGTAAAAATTGTCGGAAACATAATTGAATTAAATAAACCAACCGCTAATATTGACCACATAGACAATAACCCTGTTGTATTAATTGAAATTAAAATCATTGCAATTGCTAAAGAAGCAAAGATTGCTAATACTTTTCCTGGAGAAATAACCTTCGTCAAATATGCTCCAACAAAGCGACCAATCATTGCGCCACCCCAATAAAAAACCACAAAAATTCCTAATAAAGATTTTGGATCTGAACCAGAAAATGTTTTATTAAAAGTACTTGCAATGGTGTTTGCAATATGCATCATCGTTTCATTTTCTAAAACAACTACTGCTAAATTCATATCATAAAAATAGTTTACCAAAAAACTTCCAATAGCAACTTCTGCTCCTACATACACAAAGATTCCTAAAGCGCCCATTAGCATTAATTTATTTTTTAGTAATTTAAAATAGCCTCCTTTCGGACTTTCTTCTATCAATTTCGGCAACTTAATAAACGAAAAAACCAATGCTAAAATTCCAATAAATAAAGCGATTAATAAAAACGGAGTTTGCACTGTTGCAGCTTCTGCTATATAATAATCTGTCTTTTCTATCTCACTTAATACATTAATTTGCTCGGATGTTTTTACAGAATCACTCAATAAAAATAACGCACCAACAACTGGTGCAATTGTAGTTCCTAACGAATTAAAAGCTTGCGATAAATTTAGTCGACTACTTGCTCCTTCTTCACTTCCTAGCAAAGCAACAAAAGGATTTGCCGCAACTTGTAAAATTGTAATTCCACCAGCTAAGGTAAAGTACCCTATTAAAAATACAGGAAATGCTCTGTATGAAGATGCAGGATAAAACAACAGACAACCTAAGGCCATGGTTAACAATCCTAAAATAATTCCTTTTTTGTATCCAATTTTTGATAAAATAAACCCTGCAGGTAATGAGAAAACAAAAAATGCAAGAAAAAATGCAAACTGAACTAAAACAGTTTTTGCATACGACATCTCGAAAACATCCTTTAATCTTGGGACTAAGCTATCTACCAAAACAGTGATAAATCCCCAAAGAAAAAACAAGGTTGTTAAAAAAATAAACGCACTTTTATACGATTTTTTAGTTGATGTTTGAATCATGTTTATGCCTTTTTAGTATAAGAATTTGAATCTATATAAGTCTGTTTCCCTTCTTGGTATTTGCTAATTCCAAATCCACCATGAATACAATAACAACCATATTCTCCTTGTTTGTTTAATGCAACATAACCAACTTGAAAATTTTGATACTTTGGATTGGATTCTACAATTCTTTTAACTCCTTCTTCACAAGCTTCTTGCGGGGTTCTTCCTTGACGCATTAATTCTACAATTAAATAACTTCCTACGGTTTTTAAGACTTCTTCTCCCATTCCGGTTGCCGTTGCTCCACCAATTGCATTATCGATGAATAAACCTGAACCAATAATTGCTGAATCGCCAACACGTCCAGCCATTTTATACGCCATTCCGCTTGTAGTACAACCACCCGAAATATCGCCATTTTTATCAATCGCTAACATTCCGATAGTATCGTGATTTTCTATATTGATAATTGGTTTATATTCTGATTTCTCTTTCCATTTTAACCATGCTTTTTCAGAAGCTTCAGTCAATAAATTTTCTCTTTTAAAACCATGTTCAACTGCAAATTGTTCTGCGCCTTTTCCTGCTAATAACACATGTGGCGTTTTTTCCATTACTTTTCGAGCTACAGAAATTGGGTGTGCGATGTTTTCCATACACACAACTGCCCCATAACCGCCATTTTTGTTCATAATACAAGCATCTAACGTAACATTTCCGTCTCTGTCAGGCGCTCCACCATTTCCTACTGTTGTATTTTTTAAATCTGCTTCTTCTACTCTACAACCAGCTTCAATAGCATCAATAGATTCTCCGCCTTTTTCCAACACTTCCCAAGCTGCTTTTGTAGCATTATGAAAACGCCAAGTTGCTACTACAACTGGTAAAACTGGCGTTGCAATAGCAATTGCTTTTTTCTCTTTCTTATCTTCTGTAACACAAGAAGCAATAGTTGATCCAACTGCTAATCCTAATCCTGTTAGGGAGGCACTTTTTAAAAAATTCCTTCTTTTCATCTGTTTGGTATTATTTAATTTCTATTTCATCGACAAACAGCCAGCTTCTTCCATCATGACTATAGCCTAAATGCCAAGTTGGTAAAACACCCAATTTTTTTGCGATTACTTTTACATATCTAGCTTTTTTATCTTTAAAACTGAATTGTACCTTTCTAATAGAAACTTTTTCTTCTGGTTTTGTTGTGTCTATCTTTTCTGTAGCCACTTTCTGAAATGTTTTATTATCTGAACTGAAATAAACCTCAACTTGTGTTGGTAAGAAAATCCAACTTCGTTGATCTTCTAAAAACCCAAAACTAATAGATAAAATTTCTTTTTGACTTCCTAAATCTACAATAGCATTTAAATCAGTGTCAGAATACCCTTGCCAAGTTCCGGTTCTAAAATCTTCGGCGCCTATAATTCCATCAATCAAAGCATTTTGACCGCCAGCATTGTATTGGTTTGCATACTTTGTTTTTAAATCAATTGTAACATTTGGATCAATTTTAAAAAATTCAGTGGTTATGGTTGCACTTTTGCTTTCTCCTTTTTCTGCATAAATCTGTAACGCAACTTTAGCATCGATAACAATAGGCGCTTCGTATTTTTTAAATTCATTTCCGAGTGAATAATAAATAGTAGCATTTTTATTTACAGAGTTCAATGTAACTGTTGTTGTCCCTTTAAAAGCAACATCTCCACTTTCTATAAATGGCGCAGCAACAATCAAATGTTCTTTTATTTCTGTAACCGGAATATATTTATCTTCTGTTCCCCAAGTTGATGGTTTGTTTGTCATTACAAATCGTAAATCTCCTCCAGCAACAATGTCTTCATGCTTTAAGAATGTATACGGATAATTTTTCCCATTCAACTCAACAGATTTAATGTATTTATTTGTTTTAGAAACTGAATCGGCAACAATTGTAAATGTTTTTCCGTTTTCTAAATTTATCGTTGCTTTAGGAAATAACGGCGCTCCAATAATATATTGATTTGAAGCTGGAGTCACAGAATAAAAGCCCATAGAACTCAGTACGTACCAAGCACTCATTTGTCCACAATCTTCGTTTCCTGAAATCCCTTCTGGAGTATTTGTATATAATTCGGTTAAAATTTGACGAACTTTTTCTTGTGTTTTATGTGGTTTATTTACGAAATTATACAAATATGCCATGTGATGACTTGGTTCATTTCCATGTGCATATTGACCAATTAATCCTGTAATATCTGCTTGATCTCTTCCAGAAGTTTCGTTTTTAGCCGTAAACAATTTATCTAATTGACTTTCTAACTTATCTTTTCCTCCTAATAAATTGATAAATCCAGAAATATCTTGTGGCACATAAAAACTGTATTGCCAAGAATTAGCTTCTGTATAATTAAAGTTTACCTCGAAAGGATCAAAAGGAGAAAACCAAGTATTTCTGAATCTTCCTCTCATAAATTGTGATGAAGGATCGTACACATTTTTATAATACTGCGCTCTTTCTGTATAGGTTTTATAATCGTCTTCTTTTCCTAATGACTTTGCCATTTGAGCAATTGTCCAATCATCATAGGCATATTCTAAGGTTTTAGAAACCGATTCACTTTCCTTTTCAACTGGAATAAATCCGAAATTCTTATACGAATCCAATCCTAATTTATCTCTTGTTGCAGAATGTTTCATTGCTTCAAAAGCTTTATCAACATCATAACCTCTAATTCCTTTTAAATAGGCATCGACAATTACAGGAACAGCATGATACCCAATCATACAACCTGTATAGCTTGCAGATAAATCCCAAATTGGCATAATTCCGCCTTCATCATATTTAGCTAAAAATGTATTGATAAAATCGTTAGTTCTATCCTGTTCTATAATTGTATATAAAGGATGTGCAGCTCTATAAGTATCCCAAAGTGAAAAAACTGTATAATAATCAAACTCTTTTGTTTCGTGAATTTTCATATCCATTCCACGATAGCGACCATCAATATCTTGATATAAATTTGGAGCAATCATTGTGTGATACATTGCCGTATAAAAATTGGTTTTGTAATCGAAATCTTCTGATTCGATTACAATTTTTTCTAGTTGTTTTTCCCAAACACCTTGAGCTTCTTTTTTTATTTCTTCAAAAGATTTACTTCCGATTTCTAATTGCCAATTCTGCATCGCGCCTTCTTCATCAACTGGAGAAATTCCAATCGTAATATTAATTTCGTTTCCTGTAGTAGTATCAAATTCAAAAGCAGCTTTTACTTTTTTCCCTTCTTTTTTATCGTCTAAAAAAGTAACTTTTGTAAACGGCTTAGAAAACAGCATATCAAAAAATAATCGTTGATCTGTAGCCCAAGCTTTAGAAAAACGATGTCCTGAAATCTCTGTTTTAGAATTGATGGTAAGTTTAGCATCTAGCACTTCGTCTCTATGCTCTAAATCTAAAATAATAATTTGTTTAGAGCCTTCTGCAAATTGGTATTTATGAATTCCACTTCGTTTAGAAACAGTTAATTCAACATCAATATCTGTCTCTTCTAAATGAACTTTATAATACCCTGGTTCTGCAATTTCTTTATCATGAGAGAATTTTGATTTATACCCTTCTTTTCCATCAGCGCCATTATTAAAAACCACTTTATTTGTTGGCATTAATAAAATATCTCCGTAATCAGAAACTCCTGTTCCGCTAAGATGTGTATGAGAAAATCCGTAAATTTCAGAATCAGAATAATGATACCCAGAACAACCATCCCAACCTTCTAATCGTGTGTCAGGACTTAATTGCATCATTCCGAAAGGCATTGTAGCTCCAGGATATGTGTGACCATGACCGCCAGTTCCAATAAACGGATTTACATAAGAGATTAATTGTGTATCTTTTTGTGATAAAGAAATAGGAAGCCTAGGTTTACAAGAATCTAAGAATACTGAAAGTAAAACTAAGAGCAGAAAATATTTTTTCATTCCGTGTTTGGATTTATTTATTTGACTAAATTAGCAAGATAACAACAATCAGCCTACAATTTATGAGTAATTTTAAACATGCCAAGTATTTTTTAATCTGTTCGTTAACTGTTTTACTTCTTAGTTCATGTTCTGATGAAAAACAAATAGCTATAAATCCGGCAATTATTCCAGCTCCTTCATTTCAACAAATTAATGAAGGCGTTTTTGAAATGAGTAATTTAACAGGAATTATTAGTGCTGATGATGACTTTAAACAAGTTGCTGATTTTTTAAAATCGTATATCGAATATGGAAGTCCTTTACAATTAAAATCGGAAGAGTCTAAAAATGTCATCCGTTTTAAGAAAGATGAAACTATCACAAATCCTGAAGGATATCAACTAAAAGTAACCTCAAACGAAATTGAAATTTCTGCAAGTTCTGCAAAAGGAGCTTTTTATGCAGTACAAACATTACGTCAGCTATTACCTGCTTCATTTGAAAATAGTACTTATAAAGAAACTACAGTTCCAATTCAGAATATAGAAATCACAGATGCGCCTCAATTTAAATACAGAGGAATGCATTTAGATGTTGGACGTCATTTTTTTCCGGTTGATTTTATTAAAAAGTATATCGATTTGATGAGCATGTTAAAAATGAATACCTTTCATTGGCATTTAACAGAAGATCAAGGTTGGAGAATTGAAATAAAAAAATATCCAAAACTACAAGAAGTTGCGGCTTATAGAAATGAAACACTGATTGGTCATTATTCTGATCAACCACATCAATTTGATGGAAAAAAATATGGCGGATTTTATACGCAAGAAGAAATAAAAGACATTGTAAAATATGCTTCAGCAAGACAAGTAACTATCATTCCAGAAATAGAAATGCCAGGTCATGCGCAAGCAGCAATAAGTGCATATCCCGAATTAGGTTGTACCGGGAAACAAATTGATGTTGCAACAAAATGGGGTGTTTTTGAAGATATTTATTGTCCGAAAGAAGAAACGTTTAAATTCTTAGAAGATGTAATTGATGAAGTGATTGCATTATTTCCTGGAAAATATATTCATATTGGTGGAGATGAAGCTCCAAAAACACGTTGGAAAAACTGTAAACACTGTCAAGATTTAATTAAGGAGAAAGGATTAAAAGATGAGCACGGTTTGCAAAGTTATTTTATCACCAGAATGGAAAAATACATCAACTCGAAAGGGAAAAAAATTATTGGTTGGGACGAAATTTCAGAAGGCGGATTAGCTCCAAATGCAACCGTAATGTCTTGGCGTGGAACTAAAGGAGCCGTTACGGCAGCAAAGCAACATCACGATGTAATTTTAACGCCAGGAACTCATTGTTATTTTGATCATTATCAATCTACAAAAGAAGACGAACCTTTGGCTATTGGTGGATTTTTGCCGTTAGAAAAAGTATATAGTTTTAATCCAATTCCGAAAGAATTAACCAAAGAAGAAGCAAAATATGTGTTGGGAGCGCAAGGAAATGTTTGGACAGAATACATGAATAATTCAAAGCAAGTTGAGTACATGGCTTTTCCTAGAATGATTGCTTTAAGTGAGGTTCTTTGGTCTGAAACTAAAAATAAAGATTTCAATAATTTTAAAAATCGTTTGGAATTTTATCAACAGCGTTTAGATGCTAGAGATGTAAATTATGCTAATCATTTGTATGAAGTTTTAGGGAAATCAGAAATAAAAAATGGCGTTTCATATCTAGTTTTGAAAACTTCATCAAACACTAAAACCATCCGTTATACTTTAGACGGAACAAAACCAGATACCAATTCTACAATTTATAAAAACCCTTTACTAATAGACAAAAGTGTAACGATCAATGCCGCCTCCTTTGACTCTGATAAACAAGTAAGTGCAGTTTTTAAGGAAATTATAAAAATGCACAAAGCGGTTGGTAAAAAAATAACTTTTGATGTTGCTCCAAGTGAAAAATATAATTCTGGAGGAAATAGTGCTTTGATTAATGGAATTAGTGGAAGCGATAAACGCTATGGTGATGATCAATGGTTAGGATTTGATGGAAAAGATGTTGAAATCACCATTGATTTAGGAAAAGAAATGAATATCAATTCTATTTCTACTCGTTTTAACAACCAAAACGGAAGTTGGATTTATGCTCCATCTCAAGTTGTCATAAGATTCCCTGGAAACGAAGAGTTTATTCCGATTGAACTAGGGTATTCTGAAGAAAAAATTGTGGATTTAAAATTAGAAACCAAGATATTTACCAGATTTATTAAATTAAAAATGGTGAGTTTTGGAATTATTCCTTACGGAAGACAAGGCGCTGGACATTTACCTTGGATGTTTATTGATGAAATAATTATTGAGTAAAAAGTTTGTCATTCCTGCATAGGCAGGAACCCATTTTAAAATATTTAACCACTATTAATAAGATTCCTGCTTTCGCAGGAATGACAGAAGAAATACTGAAATAAATTCAGCATAAATGAAACTAGAAATCTGTGTAAATTCATATCAATCTGCAATCAATGCAGAAAAAGCTGGAGCCAATAGAATTGAATTGTGTTCTGAATTAGCGGTTGGGGGAATTACACCTTCTTATGGATTACTAAAAAAAATAGTTGAAAATATTAGCATTCCAATTCATGTGTTAATCAGACCAAGAAGCGGAGATTTTTCATATTCTGATGATGAATTTCAAATAATAAAAGAAGATATTTTATTGTGCAAAAAACTAGGTGTAAAAGGAATTGTTTCTGGTGTTTTAAAATTAGATAACACAATTGATCTTGAAAGAACAAAAGAATTGGTAGAAATTTCTAAACCCATGAATTTTACGTTTCACAGAGCTTTTGATTGGGTTATAAATCCGATTAAAGAACTCAAAAAATTAGAAGAAATTGGAGTGACAAGAATCTTAACTTCTGGACAAGAAAATTCAGCAGAAATAGGTCTACAAAACTTGGTTGAATTTCAAAAATCAAGTTCTAAAATCACCATTATGCCTGGTGGCGGAATTAACAAAGACAATATTAAACTGTTTCAAGAAAACGGATTTAAAGAAGTGCATTTATCAGCTACTTTACAAACTAAAACAATTGAAAAACCTTCCGTTTCTATGAATAGCAATAAACATTTTAACGAAACTCAACTTGCAGTTTCTGATGTGCAACAAATTAAAAACTGTTTAGAAAAAATTTCGAATGAAAAATAAATATATTCTCTTTCTTTTAGTAATCATTACTGTTTCTAGTTGTAAAAAAACAACTTCAGAATTACCAATTACTTTTACTATTCATGACAATTGGGAATTTAAATCCGTAGAAGATTCTGATTGGAAATCGGCTTCTGTTCCTGGTAATATTTTTACAGACTTATTAAGCCATAAAATAATTCCAGATCCTTTTATAAAAACAAATGAAGAAAAGGTACAGTGGGTTTCTAAAAAAGACTGGGAGTACAAAACTACATTTACTATAAATGAAGAAACGTTACAAAAAGAAAATATCAATCTAACTTTTGAAGGATTAGATACCTATGCAAAAGTGTATCTAAATAATCAATTGATTACAACTACATCAAATGCATTTAGAACCTATAATATTGATGTAAAAAAGTATTTAAAAGCTGATAATTCGCTAAAAATTATATTTTTTAATACTGATACAATTGAAACTGTAAAAGAGAAGAACAATCCATATCAATTACCCGAAGGAAAACGTATTTACACACGTAAAGCACAGTTTCAATATGGTTGGGATTGGGGGCCAAAAATCAATACTTCTGGAATTTGGAAAAACGTTTCTTTAAAAGCTTGGAATGCTGTTAAATTTGATGCTATTTTCATCAAACAAAAGAACATCACAACTAACAATGCTAATTTAGAAATTGAAATCACTATTGATAGTAATGAAGATAAAAATATCATGGTTGTTACTACTGCAGATAAACAAACGTATTCTAATCATATAAAAGTTACTAAAGGAATCCATCAATATTCAGTTCCGTTTGATATTAAGAATCCGATTTTGTGGTGGACACATAATTTAGGAAAACCACATTTGTATCAATTCGATTTTAAGCTGATTGAAAACAATACCATAAAAGACGAACAATCAATAAAAAAAGGAATCAGAACCATTAAACTAATTACTGAAAAAGATTCTATTGGTGAATCATTTTATTTTGAATTAAACGGAAAACCTGTCTATATGAAAGGTGCCAATTACATTCCACAAAACAGTTTTCAGAATAAAGTGACTGACAATCACTACGAAAAACTACTTTCTAATGTGGTAGATTCTAATATGAATATGTTGCGAATTTGGGGTGGCGGAATTTATGAAAACGATATTTTTTATGACATCTGTGATGAAAAAGGAATTTTAGTTTGGCAAGATTTTATGTTTGCTTGCGCTATGTATCCTGGTGATGAAGATTTTTTAGAGAATATAAAACAAGAAGCAGATGATCAAGTAAAACGATTGCGAAATCATACTTCAATTGCTTTATGGTGTGGAAATAATGAAAATGCAGAAGGTTGGAATCGTTGGGGTTGGCAAGATGGCAGAACTAAAAAAGAGAAAAATAAAATTTGGAATGATTATTTAGCTGTTTTTGATACGATTTTAAAAAATACAGTAACTAATTTAACTGATAACAGCTCGTATTGGGAAAGCTCTCCAAAATTTGGAAGAGGAAATCCGAAATACGAATTTGAAGGCGATGCCCATGATTGGTGGGTTTGGCACGATGCTAGACCTTTTGAGCATTTTCAAAAACAAGTTCCTAGGTTTGTGAGTGAGTTTGGTTTTCAATCTTTTCCTTCATATCAAACCATTAAGTATATAAATCAAAAAGAAACGGTTGATTTAAAAACTGATGGAATTAAATCGCACCAAAAACATAGTAGAAGTTCTCAATTGATTCATGAATACATGGTACGTGATTATAAAATTCCGACTACAGATCAAGATTATGTGTATGTCAGTCAGTTATTACAAGCCAAAGGAATTGTAATGGGAATTGAAGCGCACAGAAGAGCAAAACCAACTAATATGGGAACTTTGTATTGGCAATTAAACGATTGTTGGCCCGCAATTTCTTGGTCAAGTATTGATTATTTCGGTAATTGGAAAGCCCTGCAATACAAAGCAAAAAAGGCTTTTGAAAATGTACTTATTTCTTACGAAGAAAATAAGCAAAACATTTCAACCTATATTGTTAATGATACTTTTGAAAGTATTTCAAAGCAACTTACTATGAAAATTATCGATTTTAAAGGCACGGAAATTTGGTCAAGCTTTGAAGATATTTCTGTTGGAGAAAATACAAGCCAAAAAGTATATAGCATTCCAAATGTAAATATTGACCGAAAAAATCAAGTTTATATTACAGAATTTAACGGTGAAAAATCGTTGTACTTTTTTAGTAGTCCGAAAGAGTTAAATTTACCAAAAGGAGAAATAAAAAAAGAAATTATAAAAACAAAAAATGGATTTTCGATTACTTTAAAAAGTGACGTTTTACAGAAAGATGTGTTTTTATTCACTACAAAAAAAGGTCATTTTTCTGATAACTTTTTTGATATGCTTCCTAATGAATCTATTACTATTCAGTTTACAACAGAAGCGAAGTCTTTGGGTAATTTACAAATTAAAACGTTGAATTTAATTAACAATACTGTCATTCCTGCGAAGGCAGGAATCTAAGTTGAGTTCTTATGGATTCCTTACTTCACAAGTAGATCGAGAGCTGTTTAGAAGGCATCTTGATGCAAATTTATTTTTCTCAAAATAAATTCACTCGATGTGACAACTTAGTAATCTTTCTTTAAAAACTTAGATTCTAAAAATCCCAAACCATAACCGATATGCTGAGTAAATGATGTAATTATACTTAAAAAAGCAACATATATGTTTTTATTCTGAAAAAATGAATCAATAAAAATAAATACGAAATAAAAACCATAAAACGATACTAATTGCCAATATCCAAAAAGAGCAGCAATACAACTGATATCAAATCCGATAATAAATAAAGAAGGAAACCAATACGTAATTTTAGCGGTTTCAGGATAGCGTCTATTTAATTGTGGTCTTGCCGTTCCAAAAGCAAAAGTTTGTTTAAAAAACTGTTTAATTGTACTTCTGCGTTTATGATACACAAAGGCGTTGGCAATCAATTGAGTCTCAAATCCGTTTTTCCATAAGCGAAAAATTAAATCGATATCTTCTCCGACTTTTAAATCTGAAAAACCATTCGTTTTTTCAAATGCAGCTTTCGATAAACCCAGGTTAAAACTTCTTGGTTGAAATTTCCCAAAAGCATTTTTATTTCCTCGAATTCCGCCAGTTGTTAACACAGAAGTCATAGAATAATTAATTGCTTTTTGCATCGCAGTAAAACTTTTATGAGCTGTATCAGGTCCGCCAAAAGCATCTGTAAAAGTATGTTCTAATGCTTTTTTTACTTCTGTAAGATATTCTTCCGGAACGATTATATCAGAATCTAGAATAATAAAATAGTTCCCTTTTGCTTTTTCCATTCCAAAATTTCGGCTTGCTCCTGCTCCGCTATTTTCTTTGAAATGATATGTTATATTAAGTTGTGATTTGTATTTCTCTACAATAATTTCACTTTTATCTGTAGAACCATCTTCAATAATCAACACTTCAAAATCATCCGTAAAATCTTGTTTGGTAATACTTTCTAATAACTCGTCAATTTCGTTTGGACGATTGTAAACAGGAATTATGATTGAGAAGTTTAATTTCATATAAAACAAAGATAACAAAAAAAAGAGTTGCTCCTTAATCTTGTCTTTACTTCTCTTTTATTTAGTTCAACAATTCTTTTGCGTGTGTAATTGCAGAATCTGATATTTTTTCACCACTTAACATTTCGGCAATTTCCACAATACGTTCGTCTTCTGATAATTGTTTTAAATTAGTCGTGGTAATTCCTGCAACATCTTCTTTAAACACCTTGTAATGTTGATTTCCTTTTGCAGCAATTTGCGGTAAGTGTGTAATGGTAATTACCTGCATATGCTTAGACATTTGCTGCATAATTTTTGCAATTTTATTAGAAATTTCTCCAGAAACTCCAGTATCAATTTCATCAAAAATAATCGTTGGTAATTGTGTGTTTTCTGATAATATTTTTTTGATTGCCAACATAATTCTAGATAATTCTCCTCCGGATGCAACTTTTTTAAGTTCTCCAAAATTCCCACCTTTATTTGCCGAAAACAAAAAGTTTAACTGGTCTTTTCCGTTTGATAAAAAAGATTTTGATGTAGAAAGCTCTATTGAAGAACGTGCTTCGGGCATACCCAATTCTGACAATAAATATTCTAATTTCTTTTTTAGATTTGGAAGTATTTTTTTTCTAGCATTTGAAATTAAAATAGCTACTTCATCTAACTTTGCAGAAACATCATTAATTTGTTGTTGCTTTTGTTTGATTATTTCTTCAGCATTCTCTACTTGATCAACTTTTTCAGACAATTCTTCTTGAATTTCTAATAACTCAGGAACTGAACTTACGTAGTGTTTCTTTTGTAAATTATAGAGTAACTGTAATCTGTCATTCAGTTTTTCTAATTCATTTGGATTTGAATCTATTGAATCATTTGCATCCTCTAACTCAGCAACAATATCATCTAATTCAATTTTTATACTTGTAATTCTATTTGATAATTCTTGATATTCTTTAGAAAATAGGGCAATTTTTTGCAATCTATTTTCTAAGGTATTTAGTAATGTTTGGATTCCGATTTCTTCAGCAGAAACAATATTGACTGCTTCAGATAAATTCAATTGAATATCTTCTACATTATTTAACTTTTCAAACTTTTCTTCTAATTCCTCTTGTTCATCAGGCTTTAAATTCGCTTCAGTTAACTCATTATATAAATGTAAATTATAATCGTATTGTTGATTTGCTTCTCGTTGTTTCGCTTCTAATTCTTGAAATTCCTTTTGATAAACACTCAGTTGCTTTAATCCACGTTGATAGGAAGCTAAATTCTGTTCATTTTTCGCTAAAACGTCTATAATATGAAACTGAAAACTTGCATCAGACAATTCTAATGTTTGATGTTGAGAATGCACATCAATCAATTTTCCTTTTAATTCAGTTAAAACCGATAATTTAACTGGTGTATCGTTTACAAAAGCACGCGATTTTCCTGATGGTAAAATTTCTCGCCTAATAATGGTTTGTGCTTCGTAATCTAAATCAACCGAATTAAAGAAAGCTTCTAAATTGTAATTAGAAATTGCGAGCTCTGCTTCTACAACACATTTCTTAGAAGTATCTTTTAGTGATGATAAATCTGCTCTATTTCCTAAAACCAACCCTAAAGCACCTAATAAAATAGATTTTCCTGCACCAGTTTCTCCAGTAATAATAGACAAGCCTTTATTAAAGTCAATTGACAACTGGTTGATTAACGCGTAGTTTTGTATGGAGATTGATGCTAACAAATATAAATAATTTTAAAATCTAAAATTACTTAATTTAATTGATACATATCAAAAATAAATTCAAAACCTATACTCAACTTTTAAAAGTAAATACCTTGGTAATAATCTATATTCTGCTGTAGAACTTCCAATATCACTAATTGAAAATTTTGTAAATTTATCTGTATTAAACTCGTTGTGCATTTAAAGAATGCACAACGAGTTTAACTTAATAATTTAATTTATTGTTCTTTTTTGCTTTTTTTAAAAACCAAATATTGATTTATAAGTAATAAAATAGATCCAGAAATTAATAGGAGCATGGTCATTATTGAAAAACCCTCTTTATTAAATAGAAAATAAATTAATATTGCTAAAAAGTAGATAATGTGTGTAATCAAAAAATAACCTGCTTTTTTTTTACTCATTACATTTAATTTAGTCTAAACAATTAATAGCCACTCCTATTGCATCAACTGCAACACCACCCATCATTAAATAAGACCAAGGAGCGAAAACAGCTAATGCGAAACCAATCCCTCCTAAAAGAAGAGCAGATTCACATGCTGTCATTTCACCTCCTGATAAATTTTCCATTTTTTTTAATTCTAAATTTTTCATATTAAAATTGTTTTTACTATAAACACTGTTAAAAGTAATATTATTTTTATCATACCCTAATAGTATTTATATATTTATAAAAATTATACGATTTCTTTAAGTCACTCATAGTTTTATGACTCTCATTGCAATGATCTAGTAAACATAGAAACAATAAAACGAGTTGTCAATGCACAAAAAGTTATAAATTATAACTTTTTAGACTCACTATAAATGGTGAGATGAAAAATACCCCATAAATGGGTATTGTATAGTCTTTTTATTACTTCTACATTTGTAGCAGAATTACTTATTTCATAATAATAATAATAATAATAATAATAATTCACTGCTATGAATAGGGTCGATAAAATTAGAAAAAGAATTAAAGCAACAAGAACAGAAAAAGGGTACACACAAGATTATGTTGGCGACCGATTAAATATGAGTCAAATTGCATATCATAAACTAGAAAATGGTAAAACTGCACTAAAAGTTAAAGTTTTACTAGATTTAGCAAACATTTTAGAAGTCACAGACAGTTTTTTATTAGGTTGTGATGAGTAAATCGTTTACTTAATTTTTCGCCACTTATCGTTATTTGTTGGAGAAATTCTTTGCAATAGGCTTTGCAGTTTAGAAGCATTACTTGTTCTTGGTCCGTCAGAAAACATCGTTGCAATTTCGTCTGCTTTTGCATCTAAGAAAAATCGAATAATATGATTTCCAATTACTTTGTTATACAATTGTTCTAATTGTAAAACCGAGCTTTCTATAGTAGATTTTGCTTTATTTTTATCTTTATAAAACACATCCATACCAAGTCTATGATAATTATATAGAATGTTCTTAAATCCTGTTAATTCAGCAGAAGTTAGATTGTCAATTAACGTATAACGATTTGGTTTCCCTACTTGATCTGTCCAACCAGAACCCTCACTTTGCTGCGCTAACAATAGTACATCTTTGGCTTTTTTGTAATAAGAATCGCCACCATTTAATTTAAACGTATCGGCGTCAATTCCTAAAATTATATGTACATAAAACACAATTGATGAAATCAAATTAGATTCAAAAATAGTTTCATTATAATTGAATGGCTGAAACTCATCATATTTAAAATTAAAATCAGAATCGTTAATATTTAATATTGGCGTTGTAAAAGAGGTCCCGTAAACGGGTCTAACAGCTTGTATTTGAATGCTTGCTTCAAAACGATTAGAACTTACTTGTTTGTTAATGGTAATTGTAAAGGCACAATTAATTCTTTCTTGTGCTTTAAAGTTTTGATCTGTCCATTTTGTTTGATTGATAAACTCTGTAAGTGACGTTTGTAAAGTTGTATAAACTTGTTTGTTTGATCCAGATATTTTATCAGAATTTACGGTGATTAAGGCGTTTAATTCTTGAGCATTTGCAGTAGTTAATGCTAAAAAAACAAAAAGTAAAGTACTTAATTTACGCATTGGTTTTTTGTAAAATATGATTCATAATATCGTTTGCAACTTCTGATTTTGACTTCAATTCAAATGGAGTTTCGCTTAAATCGGCATCAATAATTGTCACTTTATTTGTGTTTTTTTCAAAGCCAGCTCCTGTGTCTTGTAAAGAATTTAGGATAATCATTTCTAAATTTTTTCGCTGTAATTTCCCTTTCGCATTTTCAATCTCATTATTTGTTTCTAAGGCAAATCCAACTAAAAATTGATTCTTTTTTATCGCTCCTAAAGAAGCTAAAATATCTTTTGTTGGCACTAACTGAATCTCTAACGTGTTCTCTGTCTTTTTTATTTTCTGAGTTGCAACATTTTTAGGTTTATAATCTGCAACCGCTGCAGATAAAATAGCAATATCTACGTTTGCAAACTCTTTATGAACGGCGTCATACATTTCTGAAGCAGTTGTAACATTTATTCTATTGATAAATGAATGTTCTATGTGCTCACTTGATGGTCCAGAAATCAAAAGGACTTCTGCGCCTAAATTTGCTGCAGATTTTGCGAGTTCAAAGCCCATTTTACCTGTAGAATGATTTCCAATAAAACGAACTGGATCAATAGCTTCATATGTTGGCCCAGCAGTAATCAACACTTTTTTTCCTTTTAAAGGCAATTTAGAAAGGATATCCTTTTCTATAAATGAAACAATATCTAATGGTTCAGCCATTCTTCCTTCTCCAACCAATCCGCTCGCTAATTCACCACTTGCAGCAGGAATTAAAATAGTACCGAAGCTTTGTAATTTCTCTAAGGATTTTTTTGTTGATGGATGTTGATACATATCTAAATCCATTGCAGGTGCAAAATATACTGGACATTTTGCTGATAAATAGATTGCTAATAATAAGTTATCACAAGTTCCATTTGCCATTTTAGACATTGTATTTGCTGTTGCTGGTGCAACTAACATTACATCTGCCCAAAGACCTAAATCTACATGATTATTCCACAATTCATTCTCCTCTTCTTTATCATAAAAAGTAGATAAAACTGGATTTCTAGAAAGTGTTGAAAGTGTAAGTGGAGTGATAAAATCTTTTGACGCAGGCGTCATAACCACTTTTACTTCTGCGCCAGATTTTATAAATAAACGAACCAAATTGGCCGTTTTATAAGCGGCAATACCAGCACTAATTGCTAGTAAAATTTTTTTACCGCTTAAAATAGACATTACTCTGTCTCTGGAGTTCTGTGATATACCTTACCATTTAACCATTCTTCTACAGCAATTGCAGTAGCCTTTGGTAATTTTTCATAGAATTTTGAAACTTCGATTTGCTCTTTGTTTTCAAAAACTTCTTCTAAGCTATCATTATAGGTAGCAAACTCATCTAACTTATCTAACAATTCTTTCTTTAAATCGCTATTGATTTGTGTTGCTCTTTTTGCGATAATATTTATTGCTTCATAAATATTATTTGTTGGAGCTTGAATAGCATTTTTATCGTATGTAATTGTTGTAACAGGTGCGTTGGTTTCTTTATAATCCATTATTAACTTTTTATTAATTGTTGTTGTTCTTTCTCTAAAGTAGCTAACATTTTGTTAGAATCATCTATATATTTAGTTTTAGGAAAGTTTCTTTTTAACTTTTCGTATGCTTTTATTGCGTCTTTAATTCTTCCTTCTTTTTTTCTAATAGTACTTCTTAACGCTAAATCGTGTGATGCCTTAAGTCTGTAATATAATGCTTCTTCTTTAAAGTCTGATCCTAAATAATCTTCTAACAAATTATCAAATGAAACAATTGCTGCTTGGTAATTTCTTGCAGGATCATAATCTGCAGTTGTATAATATACTTTTGCAATTTCAAAAGCTTTCTTTTGTAATTTATAATTTATCTCTTGATAATAGGTATTTGCTTCTGTCAATCTTTTAGAATCTGGATACGTATCAATAAACGATTGAAAGGCTTCTAATGCTTTATTTGTATCTTTTGGCTCTAAACTAAATACAGGTGATGCAAGTTTATAACTATATGCAGATAAAAACGCTGCTTCTTCTTTCTTAGAACTTTTTGGGTAATTTTCAGTAAATCTTTGATAATAATACCCCGCTAAGTCGTAGTTTTTTGTATTAAAATTAGATTGAGCAACCATAAACTGAATTCTTTCCATTTGTGGTTTACCTCTGTATGTCGGTGTAATTTTTTCGAATAAATCTAACGCTTTACTATATTTTTTAGCTTCATACATTTTTGTAGCCATAGCATATTGCTGTTCTACAGTACCTTTATTAAATACTTTTTGATACTCGCTACAAGATGTAAAAAGAAATCCTACAAAAGCAAAATATATTAAATTCTTCATTCTAAACATTTGGCAAAATTAGTGATTAATTATGGATTATTAAAACGATTTTAACACAGTAAAATTATTAGGTGCAATTAACCATAAAAACCCTTAAATGATTCTTATAGTTTTATTAAAAGTTTGTTAATGTTAAACCCGCTTTTTTGTTGTGTTTGTTACTAATTGTTTGATGTCATTATCAAACAAATAAAAACCACCTTTATCATCACCAATTAAGTTTATTTTATCTAAAATATTTCTTGCTAAGGCTTCTTCTTCAATTTGTTCAGAAACATACCATTGTAAAAAGTTATGTGTTGCATAATCTTTTTCTTGCAAATAAATATCAACCAAGTCATTTATGGTTTTAGAAACCATTACTTCATGATCAAATAATGTTTGGAACATATCTTTAAAAGATCCAAATTCTGTTGGCGGAGCAGAAAGTTGAGAAACTTTTGCATGACCTCCACGTTCGTTAATAAATTTTATCAACCTTAACATATGCGCTCTTTCTTCATCAGAATGTGCGTACATAAATTGAGAAACACCTTCGAACCCTAAATTCTCTGCCCAAGAAGCCATTGCTAGATAAACTTGCGAAGATTCTGCTTCTACTGTTACTTGGCTATTTAGTGCTGCTTCTATTTTACTTGTTAACATGATTGTATTATTAAAATTTCGCTACAAAATTAGCGATTTCTTTTTGGTTTTCGTTAGTTGTTTTCACTAAAGGTAAACGAACTTCATCTGAAGTAATACTTAACTCTTGCAAAACGGTTTTGATTCCTGCCGGATTATTTTCTGTAAATATTAATTTTATGATCTCCATCAATTTAAAATGAATTTCATACGCTTCTTTATTTTTACCTTCTAACCCTAAATTAATTAGTGTAGAAAATTCTTTTGGAAACGCTTGCCCAATTACAGAAATAACTCCAGAACCTCCAGCTAAAACAATTGTTAATGCCAAATCATCATCCCCAGAAATAATTAAAAAATCATTGGGTTTGTTTTTAATCAATTCTAAATATTGCTGCACATTATTCCCAGCTTCTTTTACCGCAATTATATTTTCAAAATCATTTGCTAACCGAATAGTTGTTGCTGGCTCCATGTTTTTGGCTGTTCTTCCAGGAACATTGTATAAAATAATTGGTTTTGGACTTGCTAAAGAAATAGCTTTAAAATGCTGATAAAATCCTTCTTGAGTTGGCTTACTGTAATACGGCGCAACAGATAAAATAGCATCGATTTGAGATATATCTTCAGTTTGTAACTCATGCACTACATTTGCTGTATTATTTCCTCCGATTCCTAAAACCAAAGGAACTCTTTTATTATTTACACTAGCAATTACATTTATAATTTCCTTTTTTTCCTCTTTTGTTATTGTTGCGCTTTCTCCAGTTGTTCCGTTAATAACAAGATAATCAATTCCGTTATCAATATTAAACGCAACTAATTTTTTAAGCGCAGCAAAATCTACAGTCTTATCAGAAGTAAACGGGGTTACTAGCGCAACTCCAGTACCAACAAATTTTTGCATTTTTTTAAATTTTAAACAAATTTAATGCTTTCGCTAGAAGATTCAGTTAATTATTAGTTATAAAATACTATTTAAACGGAAATATAACTAATTTCTATTGAGCTGTTAATTTTAAAACTGATTGCTATATTTTATGAAGTAACTCAAGGTATTTTTTAATAACATTTATAAAGCTATCGATGTTTTTTGGATCTTCTGAAACAACCAAATCAAATATATTATCATTAACTTTTGCAAAACCAATCTTAAAATCAGCTTTCGATTTTAATGCACAATATTCTAGATATAAGTTATTTACATTAAAATATCCAATTAATAAATCGAACGGATTTTCTAAAAAACTTTCTAAACTTGGGTCTTTTACTTTTCCGTTCCAATCAATATTTTTTTCTGTAAAGTGCTTGTAGCTTATTGGATCTGATTTTTTATAAGTTCTATAACTATAAATTTGAACTTTTCTAACAGATTCTATATTGTTTTTTAACTGTTCTGCAATGTCTATTTGCTCAAACAATGTATTACTTGTTAAAATTGCTACAGAATAAATTTCTTTAGAATTAGGCGTTCTTGTTTCTGGAATTAAATTTAATTCCTTTTGAAACTTTTTTAATAAAGAGTGTTCTTTAAATCTTCCAAAAGCCATAAAATTCTATCTTCTAAAATTGTATATTCGTTACTTACAAATTTAACTAAAAAAACATGTATACAACATTGAAAAAAATTGCTTTTTTATTTTTTCTAAGTTTCTTGGTTTTTTCTTGTAAAAAAGAAAAATATGCTGTTACTAAAATAACCGCAAAAACTATTGCGATTGACTCTAGTTTAGCTTCTGTTGACGATGTTACCAAAATAATTGCTCCATATAAAGAAAAAATGATTGAAGAAATAAACACCAAAATATCTTACACTCCAAAAGAAATTGTGAGAACTGATGGAGATTTAGAAAGTAGTTTAGGAAATTTATTAGCTGATTTATCATACGAAAGAGCAAATCCAATTTTTAATAAAGAAACTGGTAAAAACATCGAATTCGCCCTATTTAATTATGGTGGTATTAGAGCTGAAATTTCTGCAGGAGACATCACCAATAAACATGCTTTTGAATTGATGCCTTTTGATAATATGTATGTTGTGGTTGAATTATCGGGCGATAAAATGGAAGAACTTATTACCTATTTAATCACACAAAAAACGGCGCATCCAATCTCAAAACATATTCAATTAACGATTACAAAAAATGGATATGAATTATTTATCCAGCATAAAAAATTCGACAAAAATAAAAACTATTATGTGTTAACTACAGATTATTTACAAAGTGGTGGCGATAATATGGTGTTTTTTAAAAATCCAAAAAGCATCTATAAACAAGAGTATAAAATGCGTGATGCTATTATAGATTATTTTAAAAGTGTAGATACTATAAAAACTATTTTAGACAATCGTTTTAAAAGAAAATAAAATGGATAGAAGAAAATTTTTACAACAAACATCGGCAGCCGCTTCGTTAACTGCAATTGGCGGCTTAACTTTGCCTTCTTTTACTACTAAAAAGAAAAAACACATTACCATTTTACATACCAACGATACGCATAGTCATCTTGAACCTTTTGAAGCTACACATTACAAATTTGCAAATAAAGGTGGCGTTGCTAGAAGAGCAACATTGATAGAAAATATTAGAAAAGAAAATCTGAATACATTATTATTAGATGCTGGAGATATTTTTCAAGGAACACCCTATTTCAATTATTTTGGCGGCGAATTAGAATTCAAACTGATGAGCATGTTGAAATATGATTTAGCAACTATTGGAAATCATGATTTTGATAATTCAATTGAAGGTTTATACAAACAATTACCAAATGCAAACTTTAATTTTGTTTCTGCGAATTACGATTTTAAAAATACCGTTTTAGACACACATGTAAAACCATATCAAATCTTTAAAAAAGACGGAATTAAAATTGGGGTTTTTGGTTTAGGAATTGAATTAGAAGGTTTGGTAAGTCCAAAAATGTATAAAGAAACTAAATACTTCGATCCTATAGAAATTTCTCAAGATATGAGTCGGATTTTAAAAGACGAACAACAATGTGATTTGGTAATTTGTTTATCGCACTTAGGATATTACAACAGAAGAAATCCTGAAATTGTTTCTGACTTGAATTTGGCAAAAGCAACCAAAAATATCGACTTAATTATTGGCGGTCATTCACATACTTTTTTGCCAAAACCAACTATTGTAAAAAACGCTGACAATCAAAATATGTTGGTGAATCAAGTTGGTTGTTATGGTATCAACGTTGGGCGAATTGATTTCTATTTTGATGAAGAAAAAAACATCACTTCTAAAGGGAAAAGTATCTTAGTGTAACCTATTTATACTAAATTAATCAACTAAATTCGACTTAACAATCATTGCTTTACAGATTAAAAATTGCGCTAAAATATAGCTAACCATAATAGAAACTCCATGAATTTCATTAGGCTCGAAAAACTTGTTTACCGCAATTAAACTATCTGATAAAATAAAAAGAATAGCTCCAACAAATAACCACAAATTCTCAGTAGATTTTTCGCTTCTATAATTTAAGAATGCCACAGCACCAAAAGTAGAAATTGTAATTCCGTACACAACAACAGGAAGTAGCATTTTACCTAAATTCGGATAAATTAAGTACATTAAAATTGCAAAGAAAAGAACAAATGGAAACGCAGAAGAAATCATTTTTACCGTTAAATCCTTCGGTAAAAAACTCGATGTTACTTTGATATACACAACATGTGCTAATAAAAATACTGAAAGTCCAAACATAAAAAAATTAGCTCCTTCAAACATTAATAAAACATCGCCAACAAAACAGAAAAACATCCCTAAAACATACCAGAAAATTGGTTTTTTAACGGATGCTAAATACACAACTGCCAACAAGGTTAGCAACATTGGTTTTGCAATTGTTTTCATTGTTTCGTTTACTGTAATAATTCCCCAAATATCTGCAATTGCAGCTATAAAGAATAAAACAGTTGGAATGATAATTTTAGTTTGATTGCTCATTTGTAAAAGGTTTAGTTTCTTAATTTATCTTTTGACTATTATCTATGAAAAATGTTACAACAAAGACTCATTTCTCTTTTCTCTTTTTTCTTTTTTCTTTTTTTCTTAAGATATCATATCTATAAAATCTTGTTCAGAAATAATTGCAACACCTAAATCTTCTGCTTTTGTTTTTTTACTTGGCCCCATATTATCTCCAGCAACTACAAAGTCTGTTTTTTTAGAAATTGAAGAACTTACTTTCCCTCCATTATCTTCAATTGTTTTTTTCAATTCGTTTCTACTAAGTTGATAAAAAACACCAGAAACCACAAATACTTTTGCACCTAATGTATCTGTTTGATTTTCTAAACTCTTTGCTGAAACTTCTAATTGAACTCCATATGATTTTAATCTATTTATGAGTTGAATATTTCCTAAATCATTCGAGAAATCGATAATACTTTGCGCAATCCGGTCTCCTATTTCATCAACAGAAATCAATGTTTCAAAATTGGCTGCCATTAAAAACTCAATCGATTTAAAATGCTTTGCTAATTTCTTTGCTACAGTTTCTCCAACAAAACGAATACCCAACGCAAACAACACTTTTTCAAACGGAATTTTTGTTGACTTTTCGATTCCTTCAATTATATTTTGAGCAGATTTTTCTGCCATTCTTTCTAAGGGAATAATTTGTTCTACTTTTAAATCATATAAATCTGCATAATTTTCTATCAAACCTTCTTTACGCAATAAATCAACCGTTTCTCCACCTAAACCATCAATATCCATTGCTTTTCTGCTGATAAAATGCTGAATTCTTCCTGTTATTTGAGGAGCACAACCAAACTCATTTGGGCAATAATGCTTGGAGTCACCTTCAGTTCTGATTAATTTAGTATTACATTCTGGGCAATGTGTTGCGTAGATTGTTGGCACAGAATTTTTAGACCGTTTTGTGAAATCAACCGCAATAATTTTAGGAATTATTTCTCCGCCTTTTTCTACAAAAACAGTATCGTTAATTCTAATATCTAACTTTTTAATTTGATCTGCATTGTGCAAAGAAGCACGTTTTACAGTGGTTCCTGCTAATTGTACAGGTTCTAAATTTGCGACCGGAGTTATGGCACCTGTTCGTCCAACTTGATACGTAATTTCTTCTAAAATTGTAGAAACCTGCTCAGCTTTAAACTTATATGCAATTGCCCAACGTGGCGCTTTTGCTGTATAACCTAATTCTTCTTGTTGTTGTAAATTATTTACTTTAATTACAACTCCGTCAGTTTCGTAAGGCAAATCATGGCGTTTAGAATCCCAGTGATTTACAAAGTCGAAAACTTCATCAATCGTTTTTGAAAATGCAATTGTATTCGGAACTTTAAAACCAATTTTTCTAGCATTTTCTAAACTCTCAAAATGTGTATTGTATTTTCTTTCTGATGTAACAACTTGATATAACAAACAATCTAACGGACGTTTTGCAACTTCTTTACTGTCTTGTAATTTTAAACTTCCGCTTGCTGTATTTCTTGGATTTCTATATTCATCTTCTCCGTTTGCAACACGTTCTTCATTCATTTTACGAAAACCATCTAACGGCAATACAATTTCTCCACGTATTTCAAAATCCGAGACAAAGTCTCCATTTGGGATTAAAGGAATCGATTTTATAGTTCTAATATTTGCAGTTACATCATCACCTTGAAAACCATCGCCACGAGTTACCGCTTTTATAAATTTTCCGTTTTCATAAGTTAAATTAATTGAAGCCCCATCGTATTTAAGTTCGCAAGTAAATTCAATTGCATCAGTTCCTAATACTTTATGAACTCGTTTTTCCCAATCCAACAAATCTTCTTTAGAATACGAATTATCAAGCGAATACATTCTGTTTTTATGCGCAACTGTTTCAAAATTTTTGGTAATTTCTCCACCAACTCTTTGTGTTGGAGAATTGGCGTCAAAAAACTCAGGATACGCTGTTTCTAATTTTTCTAATTCTTTCAATTTGATGTCAAAATCAAAATCAGAGATGGTTGCATTATCTAACACATAATAGTTATACGTGTACAAATTTAATTCTTCTCGAAGTTGTTGTATTCTTTCTTTAACAGTCATATTTTATATGTAAAAAAAACTTGTTTTAGAGTTTAAAAAAATGTATATTTTATATTCAATCAAAATTGATTTAAATAAATGAAATACGCCATAAAAATACATAAAATTTCTACAGTTAACACACTTCCTGATGCTTGGAATATTACTGATTTTAAAGAGCTTTTAGAAAAATTTGATTTTGCTGATGCAGAAAGTACTGATATCCTTGAACTACAAGAACTTTTGTTTATGGCTATTACAGATTACGAGCCAAATGAAGCAGCGGCAATTATTTTAGATTATAAACTTTCTGAACATTTAAATGAAGGACAAATCGAACAATTATCACATGAAATGTTGTTGGATAAAATTTCTGAAGAATATCCTGAAATAGATTTACACAAAGACTTGTTTTCTATAAATCAATTGTTATACAAAGCTTATAATGGAAAGTTTTTTAATACTGAAGCCACCATCGTAGATTTTGAGATTTTGCCTTTAGCCAAGGCAGAAACAAAAATTACAAAAGAAATTGTATTGAAATGTTTTGCAAAAAATTTAGATAACCATAATGTGATTATTCGTTTGTTTGGAAATCAGTTAAATGCTACAGAAGCATTTGAACAGGCAAATGATGTTATTTGGGAACTGCAAAAAAACGATACAAATTATAGAATGATTACTTCTGATTATTGGATGAGTAAAGAGGATTTTTTAAATGAAGAATTTGAAGCGTCAATTAACTTTTTTGATGAAGAGTAAAATCTATTGTATGTATGATACAATTACTTTTCGTCTGATTGAAGCGGCTTTCTTTTTTATAGCTCTATAAAAAAGCGTCATTGCGAGGTACGAAGCAATCTGTTTCCTTGAATTAAGATTGCCACAGTTTACAAAAAAGTAAACTTCGCAATGACAGCAATAAAAAGACCTGACTACCAGCAGGCAGATATAGCCAAAAACAGGAAACAGCTTCAAAAAAAAAACCAAAACAACTTGTGCTGAATTTATTTCAGTATTGTTTCGGGTTTCTTTGCTTAAATGAATAAGCTGTGGAAATATAAAATTGAGATCCCGCTGAAAAAAGCGGGATTAGTTCAGCTAATTAATTTAATATTCTCTCAAAAAAGAGAAAATATTAAATTAAAGTTTTACTAATAATAAGTAAAACGTCTCACTTTTGCAATGTGTTTTGCTAAACGAATTACTTGATGAGAATATCCGTATTCGTTATCATACCAAACATAAATTACAATGCTATTTCCGTCTGTAATGGTTGCTTTACTATCAAAAATTGATGGAGCAGAACATCCAACGATATCAGATGACACCAATTCATTATCAACAGAATATTTAATTTGCTCTACTAGGCTTCCTTCTAAAGCATATTTTTTCATAATTGCATTTACAGATTCTACTGTTACTTCAGAATGTAATTGCAAACTCAAAATTGCCAATGATCCGTTTGGAACAGGAACACGAATTGCATTAGAGGTTAATTTACCTGCTAATGTTGGCAGTGCTTTTGCAACTGCAGCTCCAGCACCAGTTTCTGTAATGACCATATTTAAAGCTGCTGCTCTACCTCTACGGTATTTACTATGCATATTATCAACCAAATTTTGATCGTTTGTATATGCATGAATCGTTTCCAAATGCCCTTTATTAATTCCGAAGTTATCTTCCAATACTTTTAAAACGGGTGTAATTGCATTGGTTGTACAAGAAGCTGCAGAAAAAATATCTACAACATCCGGATTGTGTTCTAAGTGATTGACACCGTGAACAATATTTGGAACTCCTTTTCCTGGCGCAGTTAATAATACTTTACTTGCTCCTTTTGCTACTAAATGTCTGCTTAATGCTTCTTTATCTCTAAAAGCACCTGTATTATCAATAATTAAAGCATCTTTAATTCCGTAAGCTGTATAATCAATGTCTTCTGGCTGATTTGCAGAAATCATATGTACTGTTGTACCATTGATTATTAATGCATTATTTTCTACATCAACCTCAACAGTTCCTAAGAAATTTCCATGCACAGAATCTATACTTAGCAATGATGCTCTTTTTTCTAAAACAGTTTGGTCTATGTTATCACGAGTTACAACGGCTCTTAATCTAAGCTGAGAACCTTTACCCATTTTGCTCATTAACTCACGAGCTAATAAACGACCAATTCTACCAAAACCATACAAAACAACATCTTTTGGCTTAATACTTTCTGATGCTTTAGCTCCTTGTAATTGTTTTTTCACAAAAGCTAATTTATCTTTACAATCGCTTTCGCTTAATTGACATTCGTATGCTAATTTTCCGATATCTAATTTAGATGAAGGTAATTCTAATTCTTGAATTGCTCTTGCAATATCCAACGCATCAAAAATTGTAATTGGTTTTGCTACAAATTCTTTTGCATAGCTTATTAAATTTAAAACTTCGCTTGTGTGTTTGTCTACTAATTGATTTCTAAATAATACCAATTCGATAGATTTATCATACCATAAATCATTTACAATATTGATAAATTCTACGGTAGCTCTACGAATTTTAACTTGAAATAATACTTGTTCTTCGTAATTTGTTGTTGTTGACATAGTTGTGTTATATCTGTTCGTTTTTCAAATTTGCTGCAAAAATACTTATTTCTATCGATTTCGTAACCATGTTTTAAATAAAAAATCTCGTCTTTGAACAATTCAAAAACGAGATTTTTAAGAGTAATACTCTATTCAATTTATCTAAATCGTATTTGTTCTTTTTCCCCATTAGGATTCATCATTTCAATAAAAATTTTATATCGATTATCTGCTCCCAAATCATCTAATATCTTTACTGTTTCTTCTGCAGTCTTAACATTAGAATTATTTACTTTTATAATGATGTAATTTTTCAAACTATTTTCAGAATTTTCATCTCCAGTTCTGATAATTTTAACTCCATTAGAAATTTTAAATTTTCTTAACTCATCTTTCGAAAGATCTTTTAATTCCCAATTAAATGCGTTGGAAATATATTGCAGAATTCTCTTTCCTAATTTCACGGATTTTGTAATTAATTTTCCCCCTCTATCAACTGTTATATTTACAGATTCACTTGGTCTTTTTGCTCTTAATTGCCCTTTTAAATCAGAAAATTTTGAAATGTTTACTTTCTCAATTTTCCTAATAATATCCCCTTCTTTTAACCCCCCTTTTACGGCTCCACCTTTATCCGTTAAACTACCTATTTTAACACCTTCTTCTGTATATTCTAAATCTATTCCAATTCCTAAAACCGCTTCCTGCACTTTTCCGAATTCTATTAAATCTTCAACTACTTTTTTTGCAATGTTTGATGGCACTGCAAAAGAATAACCAACAAAAGAGCCTGTTTTAGAACTAATTGCGGTATTAATTCCAATTAATTCACCTCGTGTATTTACCAAAGCACCACCACTATTTCCTGGATTAACAGCTGCATCTGTTTGAATAAAGGAATCAACATTTGTATTACCTTGTAAATCTCTTCCTTTTGCACTAACAATTCCTGCTGTAACTGTTGATGTTAAATTATACGGATTTCCAACTGCCAATACCCATTCGCCAATTTTAATTGAATCAGAATTTGCAAACGGGATATAAGCTAATTTTTCGTCCGTTTTAATTTTTAATAATGCAATATCATTTTCTGGATCTGCACCAATTACCGTTGCCTTATATTTTTTTTGATTATTCAGCGTAATTTCTAAATCTGTTGCTCCTTCCACTACATGGTTATTAGTCACAATATATCCATCTTCAGAAATAATAACACCGCTTCCTGTACCTACTTGTTCAAATTTTCTAGCACCTCTACCATTTCCAAAAATAAAATCAAATGAATTTTGTTGAGTTCTTATAGCTGTGTTTTTAACATGAACAACAGCGTGTACCGTTTTTTCTGCTGCATCAGTGAAATCTATTGTCGAATTTATATTTGACAAACTTGCAGTGGTAAATTTAGTTTGCATTGTTTCTACAGTTGGTTCTACCGTTCGTTCAATAACAATAGGTGGTTTTTCTAAAAAAACTTTATAACCAGTTAGGGTTAAAACTCCTCCTAAAACTGCAATACCTAATAATCTAGCTGTTTGTTTCATAATTATATTTTATATATTTTAATGTTTTAAACATATCAAAGATACCTTTTTAACAAAAGCATAAATTCTGTTTAACTTGTTTTTAATAAATTTTTAACCTCTTTTTAACATTATTCTTTCATTATAGAATTTGTTATATTTGCTGTATATGAATATCACTTTTTATAAATACGAAGGAACTGGAAATGATTTTATCATGATTGATAATAGAGATAAATCGTTCCCGAAAAAAAATAGCATTTTAGTCAATAAATTGTGCGATAGGCATTTTGGAATTGGCGCTGACGGATTAATTTTATTAGAAAATCATCCTCAATCTGATTTTAAAATGGTGTATTACAATGCCGATGGAAAAGAAGGAACCATGTGTGGAAATGGAGCAAGATGTATTGTTGCTTTTGCTAATAAATTAGATGTTATTTCAAACAATACTACGTTTAATGCAATTGATGGATTGCACCATGCAACTATAAAAAACAATTTGGTTTCTTTACAAATGATTGATGTACATAAGGTTGAAGTTTATGAAAATTTTGTTTTTGCAAATACTGGCTCACCTCATCATGTTCAACTAGTTAAAAATGTTGAGAATTATGATGTATTTACAAATGGTAGAAAATTAAGAAATGAATATGGAGAAGCAGGAAGCAATATTAATTTTGTGCAACAAATTGATAATACTTCTTTTAAGGTTAGAACTTACGAACGTGGTGTAGAAGATGAAACCTTAGCTTGTGGAACAGGCGTTACCGCTGTTGCTATTGCAATGCACAAAACCAATAAAACCAATTCAAACAATATTAAACTAGCTGTTTTAGGTGGAGAATTAGAAGTTGCTTTTACCATTGAAAACACATGTTACAAAAATGTTTTTTTAAAAGGCCCAGCAACATTTGTATTTAAAGGAATAATTGAAATTTAATGAATACGTTAAAAGGAAAAAACATACAATTAAGGGCGTTAGAACCAGAAGATTTACAGTTTTTGTTTGATACAGAAAATAATGAATCTTTTTGGGAAGTGAGCCATACACAAACTCCGTTTTCTAAATTTTTATTAAAACAATATTTAGAAAATGCGCATTTAGATATTTTTCAAGCAAAGCAATTACGTTTAATTATCCAAGAAAATTTAAGCGAAAAACCTGTAGGCATAATAGATGTTTTCGATTTTAATCCGCAGCACAAAAGAGCCGGAATTGGAATTTTAATTCATAAAGAATATCAAAAAAAAGGTATTGCTTCTGAAGCATTAGAGTTGTTAATTACCTATTGTTTCACACATTTAAACTTGCATCAATTGTATGCAAATATCACCTCAGATAATGAAGACAGTATTTCGCTTTTCTCAAAACATCAGTTCAACCAAATTGGCGTAAAAAAAGAGTGGATTTTTTCTAACAACACTTTTAAAGACGAAGTTTTATATCAACGAATACATGAATAAAAAGAAATTTATAGTATTAATTACAAGTCTTTTATTGATTACTGGCGGCGTTTTAATTTACAATATATATGGCAAAACATACAAGCCAAATGTTATAAAAAATGGGTTTGTTTTTATCAAAACCAATAGTACTTTAGAGGATGTAGAAAACGAATTTAGACCTTTTTTAAAACATGTAAAACCGTTTGTTTGGGTTGCTAAAAGAAAAAGGTATCAAGACGCAATTAAACCTGGTAAATACAAAGTAACAAAAGGATTATCTAACAACGATTTAATTAATTTATTGAGAAGCGGGAAACAAATACCAACTCTTGTTGTATTTAACAATCAGCATTCACTAGAAGATTTAGCTGGCAGAATTTCTGTACAAATTGAAGCAGATTCAATTACTCTTTTAAACGCTATGAAAAATGATGATTTTCTAAATGAACATCTATTTACCGTAAAATCTGCTTTAGGAATGTATGTCCCGAATAGTTATGAGTTTTATTGGAATACAACTGCTGAACAGTTTAGAGATAGACTACTCATTGAATACAATCTTTTTTGGAATGAAAAAAGAGAAAATCAAGCTAAAGAACTAAATTTAAGTAGAACAAAAGTAATTGCACTGGCTTCTATCGTTCAAAAAGAAACTGCCAAAATTTCTGAAAGACCAATTGTTGCTGGCTTGTATTTAAACAGATTAAAACGTGGTTGGTCGTTACAAGCAGATCCAACGATTATTTACGCGTTAAAAGAAAAACATGGTCAAGATTTTATCGTAAAACGAGTTTTAAATAAAGATTTAACAATAAATTCTCTATACAATACCTATACAAACAAAGGGGTTCCACCAACGTTAATTGCAATGCCAGATATTTCATCAATTGATGCTGTTTTGTTTCCAGAAAAACACAAGTATTATTATATGTGTGCAAGTATTGACAATATTGGATATCATGAGTTTGCAAATTCTCTAAAGCAGCATAATAGAAACGCTAGAAAATATCAGCGTTGGATAAGTAAGCAAGGAGTTAATAGATAATTAAATGTTTGAAGAGAAGTTTAAAAATAGCATTAAAATTCCTGCTCCAGCTTTAGAATATAATAGCAAAGGAAATTTTAAATTTCACTTTTTACATTTTTAACTTCCTTTATGGATGATAAAAATTGCTGGTCGTTTATGTAAATCTGGATTTTCGCTTTTCCAGCCATTTATATCTTTCGTTTTAATATATTCTGTTGGTAACGTAATATCAGCGGCAACACATAAATTTGTAGTTGGTGTTAATATTGCTTTTAAATCTGCTAATAATTTTTCGTTTCGATAGGGTGTTTCTATAAAAATTTGAGACTGATTTTTATCTTTAGATAATTTCTCTAGCTCTTTGATTGTTTTTTTTCTTTCCGTTTTATCAATCGGTAAATATCCGTTAAAAGCAAAACTTTGTCCGTTCATTCCAGAACTCATCATTGCCATTAATATTGATGATGGACCAACTAGTGGAACAACTTGAATTCCTTTATCGTGCGCTAATTTTACAATGGTTGCTCCTGGATCTGCAACCGCAGGAACTCCTGCTTCAGATAATAACCCAACAGAAATACCTTCATTACAAACATCTAAATACGAGCGAGTTTGAAGCTCGTCTGCATATTTATCTAACATCATAATTGTTAATGATGGCTGCGATTTTTTTGGTGTAATTTTTTTGATAAATCGTCTTGCCGTTTTTTCATTTTCTACAATAAAATAATCTACTTGTTCAATTACTTTTTTTACAGAAATCGGCATTACTTCTAACGGCTCGTTGTCACCTAAAGTAGTTGGAATTAAATAGAGTTTACCTTTCATTATTTTCAATTTTAGAGGCAATTATATCACAAGCTTCATCAAGCATTTGATATACGTTTTCAAAACCAGAATCTCCACCAAAATATGGATCTGGAATACTTTGATTTGAATTTGGATGCACTTCATTTAAAATAAACTGCACTTTTTGTTTATCGTATGTATTTCTTGCTAAAGCTACTACTTCTTGATAATTTCCTTGATCCATTACATAAATCAAATTGAAATAATCAAAATCATCTACAGTAAACTTTCTACATCGTTGATCAGAAATGTCTATTCCATGTTTTTGAGCAACAGCAATAGATCTATCATCTGGTAAATGGCCAACATGATAACCAGCTGTTCCTGCAGAATCTACACGAGCCTTATCTTTATGTACTTTAGATTGTAAAATACCTTCTGCTAGTGGAGAACGACAAATATTCCCCAGGCAAACCATTAGTATTCTCATTTTAAATGAAGTTTAGAATGTTAACCTCTTGGTTAAGTCGTCTACGTATTTTCTGAATTGCTTATCAGTTTCCGTTAGGTTATCTACTGTTTTACAAGCGTGTAAAACGGTTGCATGATCTCTATGACCAATTTGTGAACCAATACTTGCCAATGATGATTTAGTCATTCTTTTAGCAAAATACATTGCCAATTGACGTGCTTGTACAATATGACGTTTTCTAGTTTTAGATTGTAAGGTTGCAACATCCATATCAAAGTACTTAGAAACTACTTTTTGAATGTAATCTATAGAAACTTCTTTCTTTGTGTTCTTAACAAATTTGTCTACAATTTGTCTAGCTAATTCTAAAGTATATTCTCTTCTGTTAAAAGACGCTTGGGCAATCATAGAAATAATAACACCTTCTAATTCTCTAACATTAGATTTGATGTTCTTAGCAATGTATTCTACAATGTCTTCTGGCATTTCTACACCGTCTCTAAATAATTTATTTTGAAGTATAGAAATTCTAGTTTCGTAATCTGGTGCTTGCAATTCTGCTGATAATCCCCATTTAAAACGAGATAATAAACGTTGTTCGATATCTTGCATATCAACTGGCGCTTTATCTGAAGTTAAAATAACTTGCTTACCGTTTTGATGTAAATGGTTAAATATATGAAAGAACACATCTTGTGTTCCTGTTTTACCAGATAAGAACTGTACATCATCAATTATTAATACATCAATCATTTGATAAAAATGAATAAAATCATTTCTAGTATTTGATTTTACAGAATCTATAAATTGTTGAGTAAATTTTTCCGAAGAAATATATAAAACTGTTTTATCTGGGTATTTATCTTTTATATCAACTCCAATTGCGTGAGCAATGTGAGTTTTACCTAATCCAACTCCACCATAAATTAACAATGGATTAAAAGAAGTTCCGCCTGGTTTATTTGCAACAGCCATTCCAGCTGAACGAACTAACCGATTTGAATCTCCTTCAATAAAATTATTGAAATTATAATTTGGGTTTAATTGAGATTCTATTTTTACCTTTTGCAATCCTGGAATTACAAATGGGTTTCTTAATTCTCTATCTTTAGTTTCTATAGGAACTGTAATTCTTTGAGGTTTTAATGGGTCTCTATTTGAACTTGGTATTTTTACTGTCTGAGGACTATTACTACTATACGTATTTTCCATACGCACATCATAAATTAATTTTGCTTCTTTACCCAACTCTCTAACTAGAGCAACTCGAAGTAATTTAATATAATGCTCTTCTAACCATTCATAAAAGAATTTACTAGGTACCTGAATTGTTAAAGCTTCGCCAGAAATTTTAATTGGTTTGATTGGTTCAAACCAAGTTTTATACGCTTGCGGTTTTATATTGTCTTTAATAAAAGAAAGGCACTCATTCCAAACTGAGTCAGCAGTTTTAGTCATTCTAAATTATGTAGATATTAAATTAAATAATTTGTTCCTCTTTTGGAGTTTCACAGCCATTTTTCAACAGCCTTACAAAAGTGTGAATAAAATTCAGTATAAAAAAATGAAATTGCTATTGATTATTAACTTTTTTTTTCGTACAATGAAATCCATAAAAAAATATTTCTTGCTTACACAATCTACTTCATTTAGAATACGTTACGGAGAAACAGACCAAATGGGCGTTGTTTATCATGGTAACTACGCGCAATTTTTCGAAATCGGAAGGATAGACTGGCTAAGGTCTTTCGGTATTTCCTACAAAAATATGGAAAAAAATAATGTGATGCTTCCTGTTGTATCTTTACAATGCAATTTTAAAAAATCTGCCGAGTTCGACGATGAAATTACGGTAAAAACTACATTAAAAAAAATTCCGACTGTTAAGATTGAATTTGAATACGAAATTTTTAATCAAAAAGATGAACTTTTAACAACTGGGCATACAATGTTAGCTTTTATCAATATGAAAACCAATAAACCAATGCGTTGTCCAGATTACATTTTAAAAAAATTAATCTAGCTTTTTAATTTCTACTTTATATAAATTGGTGAAAATTTCAAAAATTGAATCTGCTTCTTTTTTACGGATAGAAATAATATATTGACAATCTAATTCTAAAGTTTGAGAAACAATCGTTAGTTGTTTTTCTTTTATAATTCGCATCACTTTATTCATTAAATCATAACCAAAAGACAATTGAAATTGAATATAAATTGTTTTCTTAACAATTTTTGAAGCTTCTATTGCTAATTGGGCTGAACTTCTATATGCATTAATCAATCCACCAACGCCTAATTTTGTTCCTCCAAAATATCGCACAGAAACAATTAATATGTTGGTGACATCAAAAGCCTGAATTTGTCCATAAATTGGCATTCCAGCAGAATTATTAGGTTCCCCATCATCATTTACTCTGTAAGAAATCGTTTCAACTCCTAATTGCCAAGCATAACAAAAATGACGTGCAGAATGATGTTTTTTCTTTAAACTATCAATCGCTTCTTTTACATTATCTTCATTTAAAACTGGAAAAGCATAGCCAAAAAATTTACTGTTTCTGTCTTTAAATAGTGTTTCCTCTGAGGGCTCTTCTATGGTTTTATATGCATCTGTTGTTTCATCCATTACACCAATGCTACTAATAAAATACTAATTACAGCCAAACCAAGACCAATCCAATTTTTTTTGATCAGTTTTTCCTTGAAAAAAACCAACGCGAAAACCGTAGTAAAAATTACAATAGATACATTATTAATTGTAAAAAGTGTAGAGCTTTCCATTCCTCCTGTCTGCAATGCCTTAATCAAAAATTCCATAGAATAATAATTTGGAATTCCTAAAGCAATTCCCCCTAAAATATTTTTAAAATGAAAATGAAATTTGCCATTTATCATCTGAGTAACAACTACAAAAAAACCTAAAACAAAGGCGCAACCAAAAATAGTTGCCAAAAACATTGGAACAGCTTCATCTGAAACGGATTTACTTTCTACGTATTTCAGCCCCGCATCTATAAATCCAGACCCAACAAATAACAATAATGGAAATATTAGATTTTTAAATTTTACAGGAGCTGTATCGCTCTTTGCAGACGATAAATAAACCGCAATTAAAGCCATTAAGATCCCGGCAATTTTAAAAAAACTAACACTTTCATTATAAATAAAGATTCCAAAAACAACGGGAATAACTACAGACATTTTTCCTGCAACAGAAGCAACCGTTAGCCCATTTTTCTGAGCAGTAATCCCCATTACATTAAATACGGAAATAAACAAAAAGCCCAAACAAAATGCTCCTAAAAACCATGGCTGTTTAGGAATTTCGACTACTGACAACGAACTCGTTGATGTTGCTAAACCAAATGACAACGCTATTACATAATTTATTACAATAGCCTGTAAAGTGTTAATTTTAAAAACATCAAAAAGTTTAAAAATAACAAACAACAAACTAGAGATTAAGATACTTAAAACTAAATAGATCACAGGTTAAACTCTTTTTTGGTTAATACATCTACAATATCTTCTTTACCTGGAATTAAATTCCAAGTTTGTATTCCTAAATTTTCTGCCGCTTTGGTATTTTCTTTAGTGTCATCAACAAAAAAAGTTTCTGCTGCTTTTAAATTATTTTCTTGCAACACAAAGTCATAAATAGCTGAATTTGGTTTTCTTAACCTAATTTCGTATGATAAATAAAATTGCTCAAAACAACTTTTAAACTCTTCATACAAATCAATTCCCCACTCCTTTTGAATCCATTTGATATGCATTTCATTGGTATTACTCAACAAAAACAATCGATACTTTTTACTTACAACAAGTTCTTTTAAAAACTGCAAACGGTGGGTTGGAAAATCTAACAAAATGGCATTCCAAGCAAAGACCAAGTCTTCTTTAGTTATATCAAATTTTTCATGAAAAAAGAGCACAAAATTATCAGTAGAGAGTTCTCCTTTTTCATATTGATGTGCAACAGCCATCATCTCTTCTGTAATTTGATCAATCCCTAATTTAGCCAACTCCTTAAAAGTTGCTTCTTTATTCAAATTGATAAAAATATCGCCAAAATCAAATACAATGTTCTTAATCATTAGTCAATATTTTTAAACCATCTCCTTTTAAATTTAATTCTGAAATTAATTTACCAGAAATAACTGGAGCTTTTATTCCTTTTTTGAATTCATTTTCACCAATAAAAATTCTCGCTTCATCCCATAAATTAGCATCAATAAATGTTTGCAATGTTTGTACTCCGCCTTCAATAATTACAGACTGAATTTTATGTTTATACAACACATCACAAATTTGTTTTGCTACCTTTTTAGAGAAATCAATTTCTTTAAAAATTATATCTTCTCTTTCTTCTTTTCTCTTGTTTCTTGTTTCAGTCAAAAAAATCGTTTGCGTACTTTCATCAAAAACGTTTGCATTTTTTGGAATTCTTAAATTCTTATCCAACACAATTCTAACAGGGTTATTTCCACTCCAATTTCTCACATTTAATTTCGGATTATCAGCAATTACCGTATTTGTCCCAACTAAAATTGCATGTTCTTCACTTCGCCACTTATGCACTAATTGCTGAGAATATACATTTGAAATCCAAATCGGTTTTTTATACTGAATTTGATTCAGTTTCTCTTTATCAGTTCCTGAAATAAGTTCCGGATAAACAGGAGCAACAAATCCATTATTGGTTTCTGCCCATTTTAAAATAATAAACGGACGTTTTTTATTATGAACCGTAAAAAAACGTTTATGATGTGCTAAACATTCATGTTCTAAAACCCCAACTACAACATTAATTCCTGCCTTCCTTAACCGTTCAATTCCTTTTCCAGCAACTAAATTATTAGAATCTACACAACCAATTACCACGTTTTTAAATTGATGCTTTACAATTAAATCTGCACATGGCGGTGTTTTTCCAAAATGAGAACAAGGCTCTAACGTTACATAAATAGTTGCTAATTTTAATTGTGATGTATCTTCAATAGCATTTATTGCATTTACCTCTGCATGATTCCCACCATAATCAGAAGTGAATCCTTCGCTAATAATTACATCATTCAATACAACAACTGCTCCAACAGACGGATTTGGACGTGAAATTCCAATTCCGTTTTTGGCAATCTGCAAACAGCGTTGCATGTATTTTTCGTGCTGAGAAATGTGCATTATTTTAATTAAAAATGATAACTTGCTCCTGCAAAAATAGTGTATTAAAGTGAGAACAAAACAACCTGTAATTAGAGAAATTAAACCCGAAGACAATCAACAGATTGCAAAAGTAATTAGAGATGTTTTAATTGAGTTTGGTGTTCCAAAAGTTGGTACAGCATATGAAGACAAAGCACTTAAAGATATGTTTGAAACTTACAATAAACCAACTTCTGCATATTATGTTATTGATCTTGACGGAAAAATTATTGGTGGAGCTGGTATTGCTCAGCTAGACAATTATGACGGAAATATTTGTGAATTTCAGAAGATGTACTTTTTATCAGAAGCTAGAGGGTTGGGTTTAGGTAGTAAAATGATTACCTATTGTTTGCTAAAAGCAAAAGAATTTAAGTTCGAAAAATGTTATTTAGAAACCATGCCTTATATGGATTCTGCAAAAGCTTTGTACAAAAAAAACGGATTTACCTCTCTTGATAAACCTGTTGGTGATACAGGACATTATTCTTGTAATGTTTGGATGATTAAAGATTTATAAAATGTTTTTAAAAGAATTCAGAAACCATTTCAATAATCAACTTTCAACTATTTTCCCTCAAACGGAAATTGATTCTTTTTTCTTTTTATTGATAGAAAAAGAACTCGATCTACAGAGAATAGATCTTGTCTTAAATCATCAATTACACATCTCAGAAGAGAAATTTAACTATTTATACAATTCATTATCCAGATTAAAATCACAAGAACCAATACAATATATTTTAGGCGAAACAGAATTTTATGGATTGCCTTTAAAAGTCACAAAAGACACATTAATTCCTAGACCAGAAACTGAGGAGTTAGTAGATTGGATACTAAATGAGACTCAAGAAAAAAGAGAGAAGAAAAAGGACAAAATATTATCAATTTTAGAAATCGGAACAGGAACAGGATGCATTCCTATTGCATTGGCTAAAAACTTTCCGAAAGCAATAATTACTGCAACTGATATTTCATCCGAAGCACTAAAAATTGCAACTCATAATGCAAAATTAAATACTGTAGAAATCAATTTTATTGAACAAGATATTTTAATAGCAAAAAATTTATCTCAACAATTCGATATTATTGTTTCAAACCCACCGTACGTTCGAGAGTTAGAAAAATCAGAAATACAACCAAACGTGTTAGAAAACGAACCTCATTTAGCGTTGTTTGTTGATAACAATAATCCTTTAATATTCTATTCTAAAATAGCCGACTTGGCAAAAAAGCATTTAAGTGAAAAAGGGGTGTTGTATTTTGAAATCAATCAATATCTAGGAAAAGAAACTGTTAAAATGCTTTCTGAAAAAGGTTTTATAACGGAGTTAAAGAAAGATCTTTTCGGAAATGATAGAATGACCAAATCAACTTTACAATCATGAGAAAATTACTACAATTCCTTTTTTTAGGTTCTTTTATTTTTAATGCATCAGCACAACAAATTAAAAACACCTCACTTTCTAAAACTGCTTTGATAAAAGCAGCGAAAGAAATAATGACATCTACTGGAACTTGCGCCCTAATTACTCAAGATAAAAATGGTGTTTCTAGAGTGAGAACCATGGATCCATTTGCACCAGAAAAAGACTTAACCGTTTGGTTTGGCACGAATCCAAAAAGCAGAAAAGTAGCTCAGATTAAAAACAATAACAACGTAACCATTTACTACAGAGACAAAGATGACTCTGGGTATGTAATACTTCACGGAAAAGCAGAAATTATCAAAAATCAAACTTTAAAAAATAAGTACTGGAAAGACACTTGGAGTTCTTTTTACCCAAATAAAAAAGAAAGCTATTTATTAATTAAAGTGACTCCTATTTGGATGGAAATTGTAAGTCCACCAAGAAATATTATTGGAAGTTCAGAAACTTGGGAACCACCAATGCTTATCTTAAAGCAATAACACATAATTCAGGCTTAAAAAAACTAAAGGCATCATAAACACAACTTTCCTTTGCTTAAATCTCTCTCGAAACTTCTTAAATTTCAATCAAACACCGCAACAATAATTTCAGTATTTTTGCCGTATGGTAAAAGAACTACAACTGCGCATTCAATTAAAAGAAGATGAAATAACTGATATTCTGCTAAAAAAGGCAGCACATCATTTAAGCATTAAACCTTCTACTATTTCTGGTATAAAAGTATTGCGTAAATCTATTGATGCTCGTAAACAGCAAATTTACTTTAACTACAAAGTTGCTATTTACATCCATGAACCTTTACCAGAAACATCAGCATATCAATTCGAATACAAAGATGTTTCTAGTGCAAAAGAAATTCATATTATTGGTTTTGGTCCTGCAGGAATGTATGCTGCCTTGCGTTGTATAGAATTAGGTTTTAAACCAATTGTGTTAGAACGAGGTAAAAATGTACAAGACCGTCGTAGAGATTTAAAAGCCATCAACCAAGATCATTTTGTACATGAAGATTCTAACTATTGTTTTGGAGAAGGTGGCGCAGGAACGTATTCTGATGGAAAATTATATACACGTAGTTTAAAACGTGGAGATGTTCGCAGAATCTTCGAAAACTTAGTTTTTCATGGCGCTACAGATGAGATTTTAATAGATGCACATCCTCATATTGGCACGAACAAATTACCTAAAATCATTCAGAACATTCGGCAGACTATTTTAAATCACGGCGGAGAAATCCACTTTGGAAGCAGGGTCATCGATTTTGTTATTAGAAACAACAAATTACAAGCCATTCAGTTACAAAACGGCACAGAAATGACGGTGAATTCTGTAATTCTAGCAACGGGTCATTCTGCAAGAGATATTTACGAATTATTACATAAAAAAGAAATTGCATTGAAAGCAAAATCTTTTGCAATGGGAGTTCGCGTAGAACACCCGCAACACATCATAGATTCTATACAATACCACTGTTCTGACAAACGAGATGAATTACTACCTGCAGCAGCCTATAGTTTAGTGCAACAAGTAAATGAAAGAGGCGTATATTCTTTCTGTATGTGTCCTGGCGGATTTATTGTTCCTGCTGCAACCGCAAACGGAGAAGTTGTTGTAAACGGAATGTCGCCAAGTAGACGTAATAATTTATATGCAAATTCAGGAATTGTTGTTGAATTAGATATTGAAAAAGATTTTGCTAAATATGAAAAGTTTGGCCCTTTAAAAGGACTAGAGTTCCAGAAAGACTTAGAACGTTTGGCCTTTACTGCCGGAGGAAGAAGTCAAGTTGCTCCTGCACAACGTTTGACAGATTTTGTAGAAGGGAATTTATCTATGGATTTAAACTTAACATCCTATCAACCAGGATTAAAATCGGCTCCTTTACACTCTTTATTACCAAAAATTATTGGAGGACGATTACGCAAAGGCTTTGAATCATTCGGACAAAAAATGCATGGCTATTACACATCTGAAGCAAATATTGTTGGTGTAGAGTCTAGAACTTCATCACCCGTAAATATTCCAAGAAAAGACACTTTAGAACACCCAGAAATTGAAGGATTATTTCCTTGTGGAGAAGGCGGCGGTTATGCAGGCGGAATTGTATCTGCAGCAATGGATGGAGAACGTTGTGCTGAAGCAGCAATCGCAAATTTTTAAGCTATTAATTTTTCGTTAAAACTGCACTTTATCTTCTTTCTCAAATATGTAAAAGCGTATATTCGCAGCTCGAAAACGGAATTTCAGGCAACTAATGAGCAACAAGGAAAAAAAAAGAAAAAAATCTAGAAGTGAATTATTACATCAGTATTATTCATATACTGGGTTCTACAAATTTATTGGTATCAGCATACGTAAAGCTATTATTCCAATAGCATTGGTGGTTGTTGGATTGATTTTATTTAACAAATATGTGTACAATATTAACGATGGCTTGCAACACATGACTGAAACTTTTTCTTTAATTGGAGTTTTATCAGTTTTCTTTTTATCAGAATCTGTTTTAGGATTAATTCCGCCAGAGATTTTTATCGCTTGGTCTAAAAAAACGGATGATCCAATACTTATACTTGCTATTCTAGCTACTTTATCTTATTTAGGTGGAATTATTTCATTTTTTATTGGAAAAGCAGCATTAAAAATTGAAAGCATTAAAAACTTCTTAGAAGTCAAAATGGCAAAACAATTAAAAAACACTAGTAAATGGGGAGGGTTTTTAATTGTAGTTGGAGCTTTATTACCGATTCCATTTTCAATAACGTGTATGGCTGGCGGATTGATAAAATATCCATTAAAAGGTGTTTTACTTTTTGGATTATTCCGTTTTGCTCGTTTTGCGGTGTATGCTTTGGCCATTTTTCATATACTAGATTAGAGACATTCTCTAATAATTATTTTACTAAAAACTAAATACCTAGTACTAATAACTTATTTTTGTTCTATGGGATTAACAAACAACGATATTTTTAAAAAACTACGTGTAGCTCACAAATTTCGAGATACAGATATTATAGACATTTGTAAATTGGTAGGTTTCAAGGTTTCTAAAGGCGAATTAGGTGCTTTTTTTAGAAATGAAGAACATCCAAAATACATGGAATGTGGCGATCAAATTTTACGTAATTTTTTAAACGGATTAATCATTCATTTGCGTGGGCCAATGCCTGCAAAAGAAGAAAAACCTCAACCAAAAATCTCACCAAATGACAACAATTAACGGTTTAAAAAGTAGTCTTTTTGCACTTATTTTAGTGATACTAGTTTCTTGTAACCAAGAACCAAAAGTTTCTGTCGATTCTTTTACAGTAAGTGGAAACATAAAGGGGTTAGATACTAAATATATGTCTAGAAGTGTTTATGATAGCTCAGGAAAAAGAACTACAGATTCTATTTTTGTAAAAAACGGAACCTTTACCTACTCTTCAAAAATTAACGAAGCAGAACATATTATTTTTTGGCCAAATGTAGAGCGTACTATTAAAAGATCTGGAAGAGGTTATTATCCTACAAAATCTTCTCAATTTGCTTTTATAGCAAAACCTGGAGATAACATTGTGTTTAACGGAGACGTTACAGATTTTATAAATGCATATCCATCAGGAACAAAAGGAAATGACGATTTAGCTGAAATCAATAGTAAAATATTCCCTTTAATGAATGCTTCTGTAAACTATTTATTAAAGAAAAATAAATTAGAAGAAGGAGATTCTAGAATTCAAATTATTACAGATTCTATTACACAGTTAGACAACAAAGTTATACAATTAAAAAGCCAATTTGTAAAAAACAATCTAACTTCAGAGGCAGCAGTTTGGTATTTATCTGAAATGATGGTTAGAAGACAAATTTCTAATGAAGATGCTGTTGCAACGTTTAATAATTTTGATAAAAAATTAGAAAACTTCACCTATTACAAAGAGCTTAAATCAAGAGTAAAAGGAATAGAATCTACTTTAATTGGTAAAACTGTACCTGACTTTACAAGTAACAAAACATTGGACGGAAAAAATTTTACGTTTAGTTCTTTACGAGGTAAATATGTTTTGGTTGATTTCTGGGGGATTTGGTGTGGACCCTGTGTAGAAGAAATGCCAACCGTAAAAGAATACAGTAAAAAATATGCTGATAAGTTAACCATTTTAGGAATTAACAGTGGAGACACAAAAGAGAAAATTAAAAATTTTGTAGAGAAAAACGATTATTCTTGGCAACAAGTACTCTCTGGAAAAGACACAGACAACTTGGTTTTAAGATTTAATGTAGCTGGTTTTCCAACTAAGTTTATTATTGATCCAGAAGGAAAAATTCTATATCGCTTTTTAGGAAACTCTGAAGAGTCTTTTGCAAAATTAGACGAGTTACTAAAATAATAGAAGTTCAAAAAACATAAAGAAATAAGCTATCAACTCCATTGATAGCTTATTTCTTTATTCCTAAAGGAGCATAAATTCGAACTGCGTTTTTCAATATTTCTTCCTTATTCAACGTCATTTTTTTAAGTTGTTGCGTTGCAAATAACTTCATTTCTGTTGTGTAATACTTGCTATTGGGCTTTTCTGAAGCTCCGAATGTATTTACACTTTCTATCTCTACTCCATTTTCTCCAAATCGCACCAATTCAATATATGATTCTCCTGCAAAAGCTTTGTAGGTCACGTCTGTATGCTCTTTACTGTATATCGCCGCCAATACATCTGGCATTCCTGCCATTGGTAAATTTACATCGCCTCTAATTAAACGCTGTACTTTTTTTAACGGCACTTTCAACGAACCATATTTTTTTAGCAATTCTTTTTTTGCTTTTCTAATTCCCGCAATACAATCTTCTTCCGTTACAGTTCCGTAACGCACATTTCTGCCAGATTCAGTTCTAATTCTATCCATTTCTAGCCACGAAATAATAAACAGTGCTGCCGTTGTATTTTCTAAATCAGATTTTCTGTTCCAATTGGTTAATTGCCTGATAGCATCTGAAATATCTGGATATTTCTCAGCCTCTAAATGCATCAATATTTCTAAATTCATAGCTTTTGGAGTCATCATTTTAGATGGATATTGATTGTCGTATTTAATACGTTTAAAATCATTATAAGACAACCGATCATATTGAGAAATCAATTCTAAAAAACGAGAACTTCTGTTGTTTTCTAATCCTTTAGGTTGATAACCCATCACTTTATTTAAACTCGTTTCTTTAAAATTAGATACCGAATCTGTTGCAGAATATGGTGTATTATTAGTGTTAAAAAGCCAACCTTCTTTTGGATTTAATACTTGTGGTAAACTATCAACCGGAATGGTTTCTGTGCCCCACAAAGTTTCAGAAGTATTTCCTGGTAAAATTCCACTCCAATCGTATTTCGGGTTCCGATACGGAAAACCTCCATTACTTAAAAAGTAGATATTATCTTCTTTGTCTGCATACACAAAATTTAGGGTAGAAATTCCGCGTATTTCTATAGCTTTTTTAAACTCCGAAAAGTTGTTGGCTTTGTTCATTTCATACCATTGTTCAGCCATTTTTATAGAACGACCAACAACAAAATTCCATGCAAAAACCCCTTGTTCTGTTTTAAAAGTTGGACCGTATTTACTTTCATAAATAGTTTTACTAATTGGGAATTTTATAGGACCCGCTAATTTAAACCAAGAGGTATATATATTTTCTTTTAACTCTAACCATTTTCCATCAAATTGATATTGATTATCATTTTGCGGATTCATTTCTAATTGATATACATCAGAAAAATCTGCATGATTTACAGTATGTGCCCAAGCCAAATTTTTATTTGCTCCATGAAAAATACAAATTCCGCCAGCAAATGTTCCCCCTAAAATATTCATACCTTCTTCAGAAATTAAATGCGCTTCGTACCAAGAATACCAACCTTCTAATGGTTGATGTGAATTGATTGCTAAATACGTTTTATTATCTGTAGTTTTTCGTTTAGAAATTGCAATTCCGTTTGAACCTTTTGGTACATCAGAATTTAAATCTTTTAAAATAGTTCCGTTTAAAATTTTAGCTAAATCTTGTCCAGCATGAGAAACTTCTAAATTCCCTAATAAATACCCAACAATAACATCTTGTCCGGTAAGTGGAAATAAATCGTCTAGCATTACTTCTTCTGGATGCAATGTTGCATAGGCATTTACACCAGCAACAAAACTCTCTAAATAGGTTTTAAATTTTCCTGTAACATCCTGCTCATATTTCGCTTTTACAATTTCTTGTAACCCCATAAATTTGATTCCAAAATCTGCAACCAAACCCTCTTTTCCTTTTATTTCTCCTAACATTCCTTTACAAGCAGCCATCAATTCTTGCAGCGTTATAAACTGATCTTCGCATTGTGCCCAAGCCAAACCATAGGCAACTTCTGCATCTGTTTTTGCAAAAATATGCGGAACGCCATACATATCTCTTGCAATTTTAATATTCTGTAAGGCTATAGATTCTGTTTTAGAAGTACAACTTGCTAAAATTAATAGAAAAAAGAAGAATACAATTCTCATAAAAACAGTTTTTGTAAATATAAGAAGTTTGAAATAGTTAAGTTTAATTTTACAATAATTTTTCGGTAACTCGGCTACATGTACTGAACTCTTTTCAGTAGCTCCTGATATAAAACACTTGTGCTAAACTTAACTCCAGTATTAAAACGTTCTATATTATTAAAGTTAGCAAAACTTCAAGTATTTCTTTTAGAAAATCTTCTTTCCATAAAATCCTAGAAACTCGTACATTTGCCAAATGCGTATAGATATTATTACAGTGTCTCCAGAATTGATACAAAGTCCGTTTGACTATTCTATCATTAAAAGAGCAAGAGATAAAGGCTTGGTAAATGTTCATTTTCATAATTTACGTGAGTATGGTTTGGGCAATTACAAACAAATAGACGATACGCAATTTGGTGGTGGCGCAGGAATGGTGTTGATGTTAGAACCTATTGATACGTGTATATCTAAATTGAAGTCTGAGCGAACTTATGATGAAATTATTTACATGACGCCAGATGCTAAAACGCTAAATCAGCAAACTGCAAACACACTTTCTTTACAAGAAAATATCATCATTTTAACCGGACATTACAAAGGAGTTGATCAACGCGTACGTGATTTATTTATCACCAAAGAAATTTCTATTGGCGATTATGTATTAAGTGGTGGTGAATTGGCTGCCGCAGTGTTGTGTGATGCCATTATTCGGTTAATTCCTGGTGCTATTGGTGATGAACAATCAGCTTTAACGGATTCGTTTCAAGACAATTTATTATCTCCACCCGTATATACGCGTCCGTCAGAATACAAAGGATTAAAAGTTCCGGAAGTTTTATTATCTGGGAATTTTCAGAAAATTGATACTTGGCGTTCAGAAAAAGCCTATGAAAGAACACAACAAATTAGACCAGATTTACTCGATGAATCCTCATAGAGGACTTTTAAGTAACTCTCTGAATCTTGAAAAAATATAGAAAAGAATTAAATCTTACTTTTTGATAATTTAGGAGATAATTTATCACATTTAAACATTAAAAATGCACTATTTATAGATTCAGATACTTTGTTTTGAGAATGCTGATAAAAGAGGATAAATTCTGGCTGAATTAAATGGTTATTTTAAAAACATTAGAGAATTACAACCAATTATTATTATATTAAATGGAAAAAAAGTTCGTAAATTTTGAGTTTTCTATTTCACTAATTACAAGCATAAAAAATAATATGCTAAAAATATTTTTTTTCTAAAATATTCACTAAATTTGCAACCTCAAAATTAACCTCTGACGAAAAAATCGTGAAAGTTGGTTCTTGAAAAATCATAAATAAAATAAAAATGGAATCTTTAATAAAATTTGTACAAGACGAGTTTGTAATAAAAAAAGAATTCCCAGAATTTTCTGCAGGTGATACTCTTACAGTATATTACGAAATTAGAGAAGGGGAAAAAGTTAGAACTCAGTTTTTTAGAGGAGTTGTAATTCAACGTAAAGGAACTGGATTATCTGAAACTTTTACAATCAGAAAAATGTCTGGAACTGTTGGTGTTGAGCGTATTTTTCCTGTGAATTTACCATCAATCCAAAAAATTGAAGTTAACAAAAGAGGACAAGTTAGAAGAGCTCGTATCTTTTACTTTAGAGGTCTTACAGGTAAAAAAGCAAGAATTACTGAAAAAAGAAGATAATTCTCTTTTACCAAAACCATATAAAAAAAGCGTTGTGATTTTCACAACGCTTTTTTTAATGAACAAATGTTAATAAAGTATGTTCATATCATGTTGACTACTAATTAGTTAAAAAAATTGTTTTTTTAAAATGGTGTTCTATATTTGAAATGTAGAAACGAAGTAATAATATAATTATTCACAAGACTAAGTATATTGTTATATCGAGAATACATAAAGTAACGTTCTTTATCATCGTTTTTCATAAACAAAGTAAAAGTGATTTACAGCAATGATAATTCATTTTTAGAACTCGAGGAAAGTGATCTGTAAAAAGAGGACTAACGAAAGTTCAGAATCAAAGCGCAAGCAAAAATTTCTTTAAACTTGAAAAACACATCGAGTTGTCATTATTGGTAATATCTATACAGAATGTGTAAATGGAACTAGACAATTCAACAACTGAAATAAAAGAAGTTAATTTTTTATTGAGGTATAGTTGTTCACTTGTTGAGTAACTACTTGTAAAACGTTGTAGGAATACGACAAGATTAACAGACAGTATTTCAAAGAAGCCATATCATAACAAGCAATTGTTAGATATGGCTTTTGTTTTTAATAACAAATTCTATTTTCAAGAGCTGTTTTTTATTGAATTCTTATTTAAGATATCACATTATTAATTATTTGATAGAATTTTTCTCATCATTAATCACTAAATTTGTAACACTTAATTCAATCTAAAAACTGAATTAAATCGTAACAAAAAACAATCATCAAAAATATAAGCAATGACAAAAAATGCTACAATTATTTATACTAAAACCGATGAAGCTCCAGCTTTAGCAACATATTCTTTTTTACCAATTGTGCAAGCATTTACGGCTGCATCAGGAATAGAAATTGCAATTAAAGACATCTCTTTAGCGGCAAGAATATTAGCAAATTTCTCAGAGTATTTAACCGAAGATCAAAAAGTAAATGATGCATTGGCAGAATTAGGAGATTTGGCAAAAACACCAGAAGCAAACATTATAAAATTACCAAATATTAGTGCTTCTGTTCCACAGTTAAAAGCAGCAATAATAGAATTACAAGAGAATGGATTTGCTATTCCAAATTATCCGGATGAAGAAATTACTGAAGAAGATAAAAAAGTGGCGGCTTGTTATAATAAAGTAAAAGGATCAGCAGTAAATCCTGTTTTGCGTGAAGGAAATTCTGACCGAAGAGCTCCAAAAGCAGTAAAAAATTACGCAAAAAAAAACCCACATTCTATGGGCGCTTGGAGTTCACATTCTAAAACTCATGTAGCTACAATGACCGAAGGAGATTTTTTTCATAATGAAAAATCTGTTACAGTAACAAATGCTACAGATGTAAAAATAGAACATGTAAACAAAAATGGAAAAACGACAATTTTAAAAGCCTCGACTCCATTATTAGCGGGTGAGATTATTGATGCTACTGTAATGAGTAAAAAAGCATTAATTGCCTTTTTAGATGAACAAGTTGAAGATGCTTTAGATAAAAACGTATTGTTTTCTTTACATATGAAAGCAACCATGATGAAAGTAAGTGACCCAATTATTTTTGGTCATGCAGTACGTGTCTATTTTAAAGATTTATTTGAAAAACATGGGAAAACATTTAAAAAAATTGGTGTTGATGTTAACAATGGTTTTGGAAATCTTCTTGGAAAGTTAAGTGAATTACCAAAAGATAAACGTACTGAAATTAGAGAAGATATTAGATTTGCTCTAGATCATAGAACAGAATTAGCAATGGTTGATAGTGATAAAGGAATTACCAACTTACACGTGCCAAGTGATGTTATTGTAGACGCTTCAATGCCTGCAATGATTAGAGCTTCTGGGAAAATGTGGAACAGTGAAGGAAAACTACAAGATACAAAAGCGGTTATTCCTGATAGTTCTTATGCGGGAATCTACCAAGCAACTATAGATTTTTGCAAAAAAAACGGAGCATTTGATCCAAGAACAATGGGAACAGTTCCTAATGTTGGTTTAATGGCACAAAAAGCTGAAGAATATGGATCTCATGACAAAACATTTGAAATTCAATCTGATGGAAAAGTTCAAGTTATAGATGCTAATGGAAAGATTTTAATAGAACACAACGTTGAAACTGGAGATATTTGGAGAATGTGTCAAGCTAAAGATTTACCTATTCAAGATTGGATTAAACTAGCGGTAAACAGAGCAAAAGCAACTAATATACCAACTGTTTTTTGGTTAGATAAAAACAGAGCGCATGATGCGGAAATCATTAAAAAGATAAATAAATATTTACCAAATTACGAAATTACTGATTTAGACATTCAAATTTTATCTCCAGTTGAAGCAACAAAATTCACCTTACAAAGAGTAAAAGACGGAAAAGATACTATTTCTGTTTCTGGAAATGTTTTGCGTGATTATTTAACAGATTTATTTCCGATTTTAGAATTAGGAACTTCTGCAAAAATGTTATCAATAGTTCCTTTAATGAATGGCGGTGGATTGTTTGAAACTGGCGCTGGAGGTTCTGCTCCAAAACATATACAACAGTTTTTAAAAGAAGGCCATTTACGTTGGGATTCTTTAGGTGAATTTCTAGCATTAACCGTTTCTTTAGAGCACTTAGGACAAACCAATAATAATGAAGAAGCGTTGGTTTTAGCAGAAACTTTAGATAGTGCTACTGATACGTTTTTAGATAATAAAAAATCTCCTTCTCGTAAAGTTGGTGAATTAGACAATAGAGGTTCACATTTTTATTTAGCAACGTATTGGGCTGAATCCTTGGCTAATCAAAATAAAAATAGCGTACTTAAAAATCGATTTACTTCGATTGCTAAAGAACTAAAAGAAAATGAAAATAAGATTATTAACGAACTAAATGCTGCTCAAAATCACATAATAGACATTAATGGTTACTATTATCCGAATGAAGAATTAACTTCTAAAGAAATGAGACCAAGTGCAACTTTGAATTTAATTTTAAAAAGATTTTAAAAAAATAAATATATTATTTAAAGGCGATGTAATTTTTACATCGCCTTTTTTAGTTATTTTTGATTTATGAGTTTTACCAAAACCACAGAACAAGATTCTAAGTATAATCACTTAGAAAAAATGAGTGCTTCAGCCTTGATACATAACATCAATAATGAAGATAAAACAGTTGCTTTTGCAGTAGAAAAAGTAATCCCAGAAATAACTGCTTTAACAAAAATAATTGTAGAAAAACTTAAAAATGGTGGAAGGTTGTTTTATTTAGGCGCAGGAACAAGTGGACGATTAGGTATTTTAGATGCTTCTGAATGTCCGCCAACTTTTGGTGTTCCGCATGAATTGGTTGTTGGTTTAATTGCTGGTGGAGATTCTGCTATCAGAAAAGCCGTTGAGTTTGCAGAAGATTCTACAACACAAGGTTGGATTGATTTACAACAAGATAATGTATCAGAAAAAGATATAGTTATTGGAATTGCAGCTTCTGGAACTACCCCTTATGTAATTGCAGCATTAAAAGCCTGTAATGAACAAAATATTATTACTGGTTGTATTACTTGTAATAAAAATAGTCCGCTATCAAAAGTTTCAAAATTCCCAATTGAAGTTGTTGTTGGACCAGAATTTGTAACTGGGAGTTCTAGAATGAAGGCTGGAACTGCGCAAAAAATGGTATTGAATATGTTAACCACATCAACAATGATTTTGCTTGGAAAAGTAAAAGGAAATAAAATGGTTGATATGCAATTATCTAATGACAAATTAGTCAACAGAGGAATTAATATGTTAGCAAATGAGCTAAATATTGACAAAGAAATTGCAGCCAAATTATTAGAGAAATACAAGAATGTTAAAAACGCTATTTTAAACTATAACAATGAGCATTAATACAGATTTAATAAGCAAAGGATTCAAACAATTATTGGTGTTAATTTTGCTTTTAATTGTTTCTCCAATTACGTTGAATATTGCTTTTAAAGCCATAAATAAAATGGAAGTTTCTATGTGGTTAGCATACTTGATTTTAGCCATTGCAATACTATTATCAATTATCACAATTGTATTGGCGTTTAAAACAGTTAAAACCTTTTTAGATGGATTGTTTAACAAGTAATAATTGAGCTCTAAAAGAAACATATATAAATTATTTAATTGGGAATATTGGCCAACTTCTATGTTCTATATTCCGAATATTCCTTTTGCTTTTTACCATGCATTAAAAGCAAAAAATTTGGTTTTTTATACAGCCGTAAACCCAATGATAGAAAACTCTGGAATTGGCACCGAATCTAAGTACAAAACCATGCAATTAATTCCTAGTGAATATTTACCTATAACTGTTTTCCATAAAGCAAATTCTAGTATTAGTGAGACTTTAAATAAAATTACAAAACAAAACATTACGTATCCTTTAATTGCAAAACCAGATATTGGTTTTAGGGGTTTATTGGTAAAAAAAATTGCATCAGAAAATGAATTAAAAAGGTATCTTGAAAAATATCCAATCGATATTTTAGTTCAAGAGTTTTTGACCGAAAAAGAAGAGTGTGGAATTTTTTATCTTCGATTTCCAGACAATCAATCTGGCAAAATTACCTCTATTACCCTTAAAAAATTTTTACATATTGTTGGTGATGGAGAACACACTATTAGAGAACTTATTTCATTAGACAAACGCGCAAAAAACTATATTGAAATTATTAAAAGCAACGCTACAATTCACTTAGAAACAATTATCAAGAAAGATGAGAAAATACAACTTTCAGATATTGGAAATCACTCTAAAGGAACTCAATTTATAAATGGAAATCATTTAATTTCCAGTAAACTAGAAGAAACCATCAATAGTTTAAACAAACAAATTGATGGCTGGTTCTATGGAAGAGTAGACATCAAATACAACACTTTTGAAGATTTAGAAAATGGAAACTTTAAAATTTTAGAGTTAAACGGAATTTTAGCAGAACCAACTCATATTTATGATGCTAGCAAAACAAATTATCTACAAGCTTTAAAAGAAATGCGTGTACATTGGAAACAATTGTATAAAATTGCTAGGATAAATCACGATCAAAAAAATGTTCCCTATCGCTCTACAATTGGTTTATTAAAAGATGTAAAAAAACTTAAAATGTATACCAAAAATATTACAAGACTTAACAAAGTAAGTTAATAATTTAGATTACAGGTAATTAAAATAAAAAGAGTTGTTTTTTTTTGTAATTTGTTTACGTTTTCACAAACCTATAATTGAACATGAGTTTATTTAAAACTACATTTCCAAAACTACTATTAGCACTTTCTTTTTGCACCTTTTTTAATAGTTCTTTAGAAAAAAATATATAAAGGCAACTATACTATTAATCATAAAAATGACTATTATATCCTCAATAAAAACAGGTAAAATTATCTAATCAGTTTTTTATACTTAAGTCGTTTTGGAATCAAATCTCCACCTAAACGTTTCTTTTTATTTTCTTCATAATCGGTAAAAGAACCTTCAAAGAAATACACTTGACTATCGCCTTCAAAAGCTAGAATATGTGTACAAACTCTATCTAAAAACCATCTATCGTGACTAATTACTACAGCGCAACCAGCAAAATTTTCTAGACCTTCTTCTAAAGCTCGTAACGTATTTACATCTAAATCGTTTGTTGGTTCATCTAATAATAAAACGTTTCCTTCTTCTTTCAACGTCATTGCTAAATGCAATCTATTTCGTTCTCCACCAGAAAGTGCAGATACTTTTTTATTTTGTTCGCTTCCAGCAAAATTAAAACGACTTAGATAAGCTCTAGAATTCACTTGCTTTCCTCCCATCATCACCAATTCTTGTCCGTCAGAAAAGTTTTCCCAAATAGATTTATCTGAATCAATATTAGAATGCGCTTGATCTACATAAGCGATCTTTGCAGTATCACCAACGTTGAAACTTCCTTTATCAGGTTGTTCTTCACCCATTATCATTTTAAAAATGGTAGTTTTTCCTGCTCCGTTTGGGCCAATAATTCCGACAATTCCCGCTTGCGGAAGATTAAATTCTAAGTTCTCATATAATAATTTGTCGCCAAAAGCTTTTGAAACTCCCGTTGCTTCAATCACATTCGTTCCTAATCTTGGTCCATTTGGAATGTAAATTTCTAACTTTTCATCAACTTGTTTTTGGTCTTGACTCATTAATTTGTCGTAATTGTTCAAACGTGCTTTTTGTTTTGTTTGACGACCTTTTGCTCCTTGACGAACCCATTCTAGCTCTCGTTCTAATGTTTTTTGACGCTTAGAAGCAGTTTTACTTTCTTGAGCCATACGTTTAGATTTTTGATCTAACCAAGAAGAGTAATTGCCTTTCCAAGGAATTCCTTCTCCTCTATCCAATTCTAAAATCCAACCAGCAACATTATCTAAGAAATATCTATCGTGCGTTACGGCGATTACAGTTCCTTTATATTGTGCTAAATGATGTTCTAACCAGTGTACAGATTCAGCATCTAAGTGATTCGTTGGCTCATCCAATAATAAAATTTCTGGTTCTTGTAACAACAATCTACACAATGCTACTCTTCTTCTTTCTCCTCCTGATAAGTTTTTAATTGGAGTATCACCATCTGGAGTTCTTAAAGCATCCATGGCTATTTCTAGCTTAGTATCCAATTCCCAAGCATTAGAAGCATCAATTTTATCTTGAAGCTCTGCTTGTTTCGCCATCAACTTATCCATCCTATCTGCATCAGAATACACTTCTTCTAAACCAAACATATCATTGATTTTATTGTATTCGTCCAAAATAGCAACTGTTTCAGCAACACCTTCTCTTACAATTTCAATAACAGTTTTATCGTCGTCTAATTTAGGCTCTTGCTCTAAATACCCAACGTTGTATCCTGGAGAAAAAGAAACATCTCCTTGGTAATTTTTTTCTACACCTGCTATAATTTTTAATAAGGTTGATTTTCCGGATCCGTTTAAACCAAGAACACCTATTTTAGCTCCGTAAAAAAAGCTTAAATAAATATCTTTTAAAACTTGTTTGTTTGTACTTTGATAGGTTTTAGAAACCTTATTCATCGAAAAGATGACTTTCTTATCGTCTGACATTCTATCTATTTTTTGAAAATTTATTTTTGAATATTATAACTGAAACTATGAATTCCAATTGAGAATTGAAAACTGTAAACTTATTTCACACTCTTCCTTTTAACGCATTAAATACCCAAGCAACTGCAAAGAAACCAACACCAACAGCAGCAAATCCCCAACCTGCTACATCATCGTATCTAAAAGCTCCTAACGCTATTAACCCCAAGCCAACAAGTATCATAATAAAAGTTGCCCAAGCCAATACTGTATTTTTATTCATTGACATAATCGTTCTGTTTTTAATAGTTGAAAAGCAAATATCGTAATTATTTGTGGATAAAAATAGTCTGTAATGGATGAGTTTTACAATTTTGCTGCCAATCTAGCACCTTGATCTATTGCTCTTTTTGCATCCAACTCAGATGCAAAATCTGCACCTCCTATGACATGTACTTTTAATCCATTTTCTTGTAATGGGACTAATAATTCTTTTAACGGGTTTTGACCTGTACAAATAATAATGTTATCAACCTCTAAAATTTTTGCTTCTTCATTTTGAACATAATGCAACCCTTGATCGTCAATTTTAGTATACTCAACGCTGTTTATAAACTGTACGTTTTTCTTTTTTAATGTAGATCTATGAATCCAACCTGTAGTTTTTCCTAGATTTGCTCCAAATTTACCTTTACTTCTTTTGAACATAAAGATTTCTCTAGGTGATGGTGCTATTTCTGATTTAACTCCTTCAATTCCACTTCTAGCAGTTAACGTTTTATCAATTCCCCACTCTTTTAACCACGCATCAATATTTTGAGAAGTACCTTCTCCTTCGTGTGCTAAGTATTCAGAAACATCAAAACCAATTCCCCCTGCTCCAATTACAGCAACTCTTTTACCAACATGTTTTTTATGTTTTAACACATCTAAATAGCTCAATACTTTTTCATGTTCAATCCCTTCTATTGATGGCATTCTAGGTTTTATTCCTGTCGCTAAAATTACTTCGTCAAAATCTGTTTTTAAGACATCATCTATTGAGACTCTAGTATTTAATTTTACGGTAACATGATGCAATTCGATTTGCTTTTTAAAGTATCTTATTGTTTCATAAAACTCTTCTTTACCCGGAATCTGTTTCGCTATATTAAACTGTCCTCCAATTTCAGATTCACTATCAAACAACGTAACAATATGCCCTCTTTGTGCAGCAATAGTAGACGCTGCTAAACCAGCTGGTCCTGATCCAATTACGGCTATTCTCTTAGGATTATCAGTTGTATTATAATTCAATTCTGTTTCATGACAAGCTCTTGGATTTACCAAACAACTTGCCACTTTCTGTTCAAAAACATGGTCTAAACACGCTTGATTACAACCAATACATGTATTTATTTCATCTGCTTTTTCTGCTTCAGCTTTATTCACCCATTCTGGATCTGCCAAAAAAGGACGCGCCATAGAAATCATATCTGCATCACCTTCTGATAATATTTTTTCAGCAGTTTCTGGCATATTTATTCTATTAGAAGTGATCAATGGAATTGACAATTCTTCTTTCATTTTTTTTGTAACCCACGTAAATGCTCCTCTTGGCACAGAGGTTGCAATTGTTGGTATTCTAGATTCATGCCAACCAATACCTGTATTTATAATGGTTGCGCCTGCTTTTTCAATTTCTTTTCCTAGTTGAACCACTTCTTCCCAAGAACTTCCATTTTCTACCAAATCTATCATTGATAATCTGTAGATAATGATAAATTCTTTACCAACAGCTTCTCTAATTTGCTTTACCAATTCAATCGGTAAACGCATTCTATTTTCATATTCTCCTCCATAATTATCTGTTCTTTTATTGGTTCTTTTTGCTATAAACTGATTGATTAAATAGCCTTCTGAACCCATAATTTCTACCCCATCATACCCTGCCATTTTAGATAATTCTGCACAATTTACAAAATCACGAATTGTTCTTTTAATTCCTGATTGTGTTAATTTAAATGGTGTAAAAGGTGTTATTGGAGATTTTAGTTTAGAGGGAGCAACATTAAAAGGATGATAACCATAACGTCCAGAATGCAGAATTTGCATACATATTTTACCTCCTTCTTTATGCACTGCTTCTGTTATTTTTTGATGATGTATTGCATGTTTTTTTGTTGACATTCTTGCTGCAAAAGGACCTGTCCAACCTTGAATATTTGGTGAAATTCCTCCTGTTACAATTAAACCTACGCCGCCTTTTGCTCTTTCTGCATAGTAGGTTGCAATTTTATCAATACCATTTTTTTCTTCTTCTAAACCCGTATGCATAGAGCCCATTAAAATTCTATTTTTTAACGTTGTAAATCCTAAATCTAAAGGTTCAAAGATGTGCTTATATTTCATAATCTTAAAATTGAATTTATTATGCATGCATAACAGTTAGCAAGATATGTCTATTTTTCGAAAAGAAAAAACTCAAGATTAATGATACTCTTGAGTTTTTGCGTTAGTGATTGAAACAGTATCCTTTTTAATGGTCCGTTCGAGTGATTCTGTTTTTTTTTACAGAATTGTATCGAGAACAAAATTAAAAAGATATAGTGAAAAGCACGACCCTTTTTGGGTAACGCCCTAATACAAATACCCCATTTTTCCTTGTTTATAATCTCTCATTGCTTCTAAAATATCGGTTTGAGTATTCATAACATAAGGTCCATATTGCGTAACTTTTTCGTTTATTGGCGTTCCAGAAAGAATCAATAATTTACTTTCTTTCGTTGCTTCAAACTTAATAGTATCACCATCCGTGTTAAAAACAATTATTTGATTTTTCCCTTTTGATAGTACATTTGCGTCGTTAATCTTCACTTCTCCATCTAAAAGGTATACACAAGATTCATGTGATTTAGGAATATGTATGTCCATACTTCCTGCTCCAGAAGTTTCAATCATAAACACATTAACCTCCGTTTGTGTAGAAATCAACCCTTGTTTATCTTCTAAACGACCCGCAACTATTTTTAGATTAATATTTCCTGATTTATCTTGAATTACAGGCATTTGTTCACTACGAATATGTTGATACTTTGGAGGTGTCATTTTGTCTTTAGCGGGTAAATTCAACCACAACTGAACTCCTTCTAGGGTTCCTCCTTTTTTTACAAACTCTTTGGTTGGTCCTTCTGCATGAATAATCCCTCGACCAGCAGTTGTCCATTGTACATCTCCCGCTTTTACAAGACTTTCATTCCCTAAAGAATCTCTATGTAATTGCTCTCCTTGAAATAACAACGTTATGGGTTCAAATCCTCTATGTGGATGTGGTCCTAAATCAAACGGATTATTAAATTCGCTAATTGCATAAGGTCCATAATGGTGTAATAATATAAATGGATCTACCTGTTCTACATCATTTGTTGGTATTGGTTGTCGCAACCGGATTGGCCCCATATTTACTAACGGACTTTCCCCTAAATGCTTAATGCTTTTATATGTTTTCATTTTTATGCTATCTAATTTTATCTAACAAATCACTAAGTATTCTTGCTTCTTCTTCTGTAAGATTTTCTATAAAATAATTGTTACTTTGATTATCAATTTTTGATAATAATTGCAATCCTACATCAGAAATATGTATGTAAACTACTCTTCTATCGTGCTCGCAACGCTCTCTTTCAATTAGTTTTTTGTCGCACAATTTATCCATTAACCGAGTAGCATTTGGAGCGCGTTCAATCATTCTTTCTTTTATCAACTGAACTTTTATTGGCTTTGCTGCTCCTCTTAAAATTCTTAAAATATTATACTGCTGTGGCGAAATCCCGTAAGGTTTAAAGTATTCTACTTCTTTACTACTTAACCAGTTTGCAGTATATTTAATATTGATAAGTGCTTTTACTTTGTTACTTTTAAATTTCGAATTGATGTCTTTAGAAATATCTCCCATAATAAAAAAATTAATTTCAATAGTTTAGATTGCTGATTGAAACTCACTAACAGCTTTTAATAATGTATCTTTTAATTCAGAATTTTCAATCGCTCCGTTTTTAAAATTGTCATAAAATTTGGGTAACGAAAAATTTGCTATAACATTTCCTCCCATATAAGGAAATCCATTTTTACCAATTGATAAAGCAGAAGCTCCGCCTCTTCCACCTGAAGAAGTTGCTAATAACAACATTGGCTTATTACTCCATAATTTCTGTTCAATACGCGACATCCAATCGAATATATTTTTAAAAGCTACCGAAAAGTTTCCATTATGTTCTGCTAACGATAAAATAATTCCGTCTGTATTTTGTATGATGTTAAAGAATTTTTGTGAATTTTCTGGAATTCCGTTTTCTTTTTCTTCATCAATTCCGTAAACTGGTAATGGAAAATCATTTAAATCTAAAATTGTTGTTTCTATTCCATTAACCAACGTAGAAGCGTAGATTGCCAATTCTTTATTAATTGATGTTTTACTATTACTACCTGCAAAAACTATTATTTTTTTCATTTAATTAATTACAAAAATTTTACACAAAGTTAAGAATAAATATTTTATATTCCAAGGAATATAATTCCGAGTAATCTATTAGTTTATTTAATAACTCATTTTTGTACCTTAGCTTTTTAAATTATACAAGATATTTAATGGATATTAACTTCAATAAAAACGAAGATTACAATAAACTTTTAGCTTCTGATCTAAAAAACAGATTGGTAAAAGTGAAACTTGGCGGAGGAAAAAGCAAAATAGAAAAACACAAAGCAAAAGGAA
>JBDNGO010000140.1:0-2574 GCA_041689245.1 Flavobacteriaceae bacterium
AAAAAAGGAAATAATGAACGTACAATTGTATTTGTTGCTTTTACGGGTGAAGAAATGGGATTGTTAGGTTCTAGACATTTCGGAAAAGATGTTGATGCTAGTAAATTTGTAGCAGGAATTAATATAGAAATGATTGGAAAAAATTCTAAATTTGGACCAAAAACAGCTTGGTTAACAGGTTTTGATCGTTCTAATTTTGGAAAAATAATTCAAAAGAATTTAGAAGGAACAGGTTATGTTTTACATCCAGATCCGTATGATAAACAAAATTTATTTTTTAGATCAGACAATGCTTCTTTAGCGCGATTAGGAATTCCTTCTCATACATTTTCTACAGTTCCATTGCCAACAGATATACATTACCATAAAGCTTCTGATGAAGCAACAACGTTAAAAGTATCTGTAATTACAGAAACAATTAGAGCAATTGCGTTAGGAACTGAAAGTATCATCAACGGTAAAGATACACCAACGAGAGTGCAGTTGACTGAAAAGGAAATGGGAGGAAGACGTTAATAAAAAACAATTTTAACTTATAGCTTTTATTGTTAATACAAAAACGAAGGAAAAAAATCCTCTAAATATAATTTAGAGGATTTTTCATTGAATTTGTGGTCATTAAAATTGATAACGTACACTTAAAGCGATATCTGAATTTAATCCTTTATAGACATTGTTAAAGCCATATTCAGGTCTATAATCTAAAGAAATTAAAATCGGTGCTTCAAAATTATACTCAATACCAATGTCTCCAGTTCCAAAGAAAAAAATTTTTGCAGTTCCATTGACTCTAAAGTTTCCAATTCCACCACCAAAACCAGCATACCAGTTAAATCTATTTCCTAAAGACCAAACCCATTGAAAAATTCCAGTTGCTTTTAAAGAATCTTCACCAGATTTACTGCGCAAGCCTAAATCAATTTCTAACCTGCTACTATAGCCCATTAAAGCTTGATAAGAGATTTCGCCTCCTAAACCACTATTGTCACCAAAACGAATCCCAATTGCATTTACAGAAATTTCTTGTGAACTTACTGTAAATACAGTTGAAAATATTAAACCGAAAATCAAAAATAATTTTCTCATAATTTTAAAGATAATTAAGTTAAACTTTTGTTTTAAAGCTAATTAAGTTAGTGTGAAGTTACGCTATTTAAAATAAAGATTGAAAAAATAAATAAGCATTTGATTGTTTTGTATTTTTGATCTCTTATATATGATTATATTTTAAATGAATATACATTTTATTTCCGTTGGAGGAAGCGCAATGCACAATCTTGCAATTGCTTTGTCAAAAAAAGGTTTTACGATTACTGGTAGTGATGATCTTATACACGAACCATCAAAATCTAGGTTAAAAAAACATGGATTATTGCCAAATGATTTTGGTTGGTTTCCAGAAAAAATAGCATCAGATTTAGATGTTATTATACTTGGAATGCATGCTAAAAAAGACAATCCAGAATTGTTAAAAGCTCAAGAATTAGGTTTGAAAATTTATTCGTATCCAGAGTTTTTATTTGAACAATCTAAAGATAAAACGAGAGTTGTAATTGGAGGTTCTCATGGAAAAACGACTATAACTGCTATGATTTTACATGTTATGCATTATCATGATAAAGAAGTAGATTTTATGGTTGGTGCTCAGTTAGAAGGATTTGAAACGATGGTTCATTTAACAGAAGAAAATGATTTTATGTTGTTAGAAGGGGATGAATATTTAAGTTCGCCAATTGACAGGAGACCAAAATTTCATTTGTACAAACCGAACATCGCTTTGTTAAGTGGAATTGCTTGGGATCATATCAATGTTTTTCCAACTTTTGAAAACTATCTTGAGCAGTTTAAAATTTTTATTGATTTAATTACAAATGGCGGAATATTAGTTTACAATGATGAAGATGTAATTGTAAAACAACTAGTTGAAGAATCTACATCCACAATAAAAAAGTATTCATATAAAACTCCAGGTTATTTTATACAAAACGGAATTACCTATTTACAAACAGAAGAAGGAGATTTACCTTTAGAAATTTTCGGAAAACACAATTTGCAAAACTTAGCAGGAGCAAAATGGATTTGCCAACATATGGGAATTGATGAAGATGATTTTTATGAAGCAATTGTATCTTTTAAAGGAGCAAGCAAACGTTTAGAAAAAATTGCAGAAAATAATTCAACTGTTATTTTTAAAGATTTTGCGCACAGTCCAAGTAAAGTAACTGCAACTACTAAAGCAGTGAAAGAACAATATTCAGAAAGAACAATTTTGGCTTGCCTAGAATTACATACGTATTCTAGTTTAAATGCTAAGTTTTTATCAGAATACAAAGGGGCTTTAGATTCAGCGGATAAAGCAGTTGTTTTTTATTCGCCAAATGCGGTAAAAATTAAACAACTTGATGAGGTTACTAAAGAACAAATAGCGAATGCTTTTGAACGAGAAGATTTAATTATTTATACAAATCCACAAGAATTTAAAGAATTTTTGTTTTCTCAAAACTTAAAAAATACAGCTTTATTGTTAATGAGTTCTGGTAATTATGGAGGTTTAGATTTTGATGAAGTTAAGGA
>JBDNGO010000141.1:0-2648 GCA_041689245.1 Flavobacteriaceae bacterium
ATTCGTAAAAGTGACTGTTTTTATTTCTGGAGTTCTACCCATATGACCATATGCAGCAGTTTCAGAATAAATAGGATTTCTTAACTTTAAACGTTGCTCAATAAAATATGGACGCATATCAAAAATGCTTTCTACAATTTTACTTATTTCTCCATCCGTTAAATTTAACGTTATTAAACTCCTGAGAAATTAAACTAAAAAAGAAGTGTTTTTTAATAGAGCTCTTTGTTGTGTATAGTTTTTGGATTTCTTCTATTTATATTCTTTAGGTGTTTTTCTCGCTTTAGTTGCTTGTTCAAAAGCATATCCCATTTTCAAAAGTTTATCTTCCTCAAAGGGTCTTGCTATAAACGTAAGACCTGTTGGCTGCCCAGTTTCCGTGTAACCCATAGGAATAGTAAGGCATGGGTATTTAGCCGCCGCCGCATATCCTGCGTTTCGGCTATCAATAGTTAAAATTGCATCGAGTTGATGCTCTAGCATAGGTGTTTCAAAATAGCGTACCCCCTCATTATGTAATCTTACTCTTAATTGAATTAACTCTTCAGGGTTGAGGTCTACTGAGGTAGCTCTGGCAAAACGAGCTTGTCCATATGGAATCCTCATTAAAGAATCCTGCTTATTATACTCGACAATATTCTTCATAGAGCGTATGGTGATATTCTCAGCCGCATATTTATTTAAATAATTAGGAAGGTCTATTCTCATATCAGCGCTTAGTAAATCACCAAATCTATCAAAATCTACACTTTCTGGTTCAAATTCAATAGCGATACCTCCCAATGATATAATTTTTTCTATGCTTAGCTTATATATAGAATCCATTAAAAAGTTTTTATTAACACCAAATCGTAATCCTTTCAATGTTCCTGTTTTCAGGTCTTCAAGATATTTTTTATTTTTAGGATTGTTCTTGGTTGCAGAATCATCCGGATCTTCACCGCTCATAGCAGAAAGTAAAATGGCATTATCAGTTATATTTCTGGTCATTGGGCCAGGTGTATCTAGAGTGCTTGAAAGTGGAACAATGCCACTTCGGCTTAATAAGCCAACAGTTGGTTTCAATCCCACAAGAGAACTATTACTTGAGGGAGATAGAATTGATCCTGAAGTTTCTGTACCTACTGCTGCTACAGCATAATTCGCCGCTATTGCGACACCACTACCAGAGCTTGACCCACCGGTGTCAAATATTTTACGACCATAAGCATTAAGTGTTTGACCTCCTATCGCGCTAAATCCATTGGGACCTCCAAGAAACAAGAAATTAGCCCATTCGCTGAGGTTTGTTTTCCCTAAAATAATAGCGCCTTTCTTTTTCATTTTTTTCACAATAAAGGCATCAGGTGCTATATTATTTCTTAACAAATAAGTACCAGCAGTGGTAGGCATTCCGTTAACATTTGTATTATCCTTTATAAGGATCGGCATACCATAAATAGGATGGTCTTCGGCAGATTTATTTTTATCTTTTTCTCGTGCTTCATTAACAGCATTAGAGTTAATCGCAATTATTGCATTCAACATTTTATTTTTGTTATTCTCATATTTAACGATTCTATAGAGATACCATTGTGTTAGTGTTTCATACGAAAGATTACCAGACTGGATGTGCGATTGAATTGTGAGTATGTTTTGCTCGAAGATGAAAGGTTTTAGATTTTGATAATCTTCTTCAGAGAAATCGTTAATTTGATCTGAAACATTTTTCCAAATTTCGTTTTTGTCCAGAATTTGTGATTGGATGAGCTTGTAACGCATTCTTACCGATTCATGAGTTGCATTTTTAACCAATTCTTCAGATTCATCATACGGCATCCATGGTGAAATGATAATTTTTGATTCTTGTTTACAGGCAAGTGCAAGCATAATAAATAACAAAGGGAAGAAGAATTTTTTCATTGGTATATTCGTTAGGTTTTTGAAATGTACGGTAATTAATTAACTTGAGGAGCTTTAAATGGTGAAAGCCAAGTTACCTGTGTATAATATTGTCTGACTGATAGTTTTTTACTAATTATTGTGACCAGTTATCTTCATATATATTCACTGTAATTTAGACGGCGAAACAAAGCTTTTGTAAAAGTATGTCGATTTCTATTATCTTCAAAAGTAGACAAGTCAATGGCCTTATACATAATTGCATGTCTCAATTCGGTAATTGCTATTTTCCTGCAAAAAAATCTATTGCTATTTTATTAATTAGTTCGGGTTTTTCGCTGAAGACCTCATATAAAGTATTGGGCAAAACACAAAGCTAGCTGTTTTTAATAACATTTTTTTCCAATCATCTTGTGAGGAAAGTTTGTTGTAGTTCTCAACCCAATCTTTCAAGTTTTTTTGTATCCAGTTAATACCTAAAACTTAAATGATATAAAACGTTTTACTATTTTATAGTAAGGGTTAGCAGAGTTATCTAAAAATAAATTCAGAATCCAAAAGCTTCCCTAACCTTCTCTACATAATCTAATTTTTCCCAAGTAAACGTTTCTACTTCTTTAGAAACTGTTTCTCCCATAGGATTCGTAAAAGTGACTGTTTTTATTTCTGGAGTTCTACCCATATGACCATATGCAGCAGTTTCAGAATAAATAGGATTTCTTAACTTTAAACGTTGCTCAATAAAATATGGACGCATATCAAAAATG
>JBDNGO010000142.1:0-29937 GCA_041689245.1 Flavobacteriaceae bacterium
CTTTTGTTGGGTTGTGATAAAAATCAACCATTTTATTTTCAAAATCAACAGAAATATAAAATTGCTTTTCCGCTTCGTTTAACGGGTAAAAGTTAATCCATTTTGCAAATCCAATATAATAATTTTGATTTTTAATTTTTTCGTCAGAAAGTAAACGCCATCTACAATTGGCAACTCTTCCCCAATGATTCGAATACCTATATACACCTTTATCTGTATAAAAATATTGACTATTTGCTTTGCTTTTAAAGTGAAATTTGTTTTCACTAAAAAAGGCAAGTTCTACTTTTTGAAATTCACAAAAAGTATGTTTGAAAAAATTATTGGAAGTAATTGTTTTCAATAAAAATATTTATTTAATTACTAATTTTCTAGAAGGTTCTCTATAAAAACCCTCCACAGTAATCGTGTCTTTATCAAATTGTACTTTTGCAAATGCTGATGTGTTTTCTGTATCAACCATTCCTTTAAAGGTTAAATAATGCACATTATCTACGAGTTGATATGCACCTGCATGATTATGACCGTTAAAAAATATCTTTACGTTTTTATAAGGTTTTATGAGTGATAAAAATTGCTCTCGATTCCAAATATTATGTTGATCAATTGGAAAAATAGGAAAGTGACAATAAAAACCAACTTTCTGATTGTTTTTTACTGCTACATCTAATTCTTCTTTTACCCAGGTTAATTGATCTAAACTTAAAGCTCCATTCCATTCTTTTAAATAAGGTAACTCTTTATCTTTTAACAAATTAAAAAGAGAATCTGTTTGTTGTTTTTTAGCTTGAGTTAAAGCACCATAAAAACTAAGATCGTTACCATCTAAAACGATAAAACGCCAATCTTTTTCTACAAAACTATAATATCTACTTTCAAGATTTAATTGCTTAATTACTTCTCTTTTTAAGGAATCTTTTACTTCAAAATCATGATTTCCTAACACATGATACGATGTCGATTTTAGTTTTTTCCAAGTTGGTAACACGCTATCTAAACTTTCAAAGTTTTTATCTATAAAGTCCCCTAAATGAATTGTATAGTTTAACGAATCTTTATTTAAAACTGCAATCGCTTCTTTTAATCTTTGTGGAGCTTTTTTGTAATATCGATCCCATTTAATATCGCAATCGCAATATTGACAATCAGAAATAATACCTATTTTAAAAGAAGTATCTTTTATTTCTGTACAAGAAACCACACATAGAATAAGTGTTAAAAAGAAAAGTTTTTTTTTCATTTTTTAATACATTTTTAAAAGTGTAAATATACAGCATTCTAAAAACAAAAAAAACGCAATCAAATTAATGATTACGTTTTTAGTATTCTTAAGAAATTTTTATTCCTTTTTTAGAAGACCCCAAATCAAGTTTGGGATAAGCGACATGTAAGAATTTGCGTTACAAATTCAACATTCTACTTACTTTACTTCTTCGAAATCTACATCCTCCACATTCTCTCCTTGAGCATCATTTGCCTCAGGCTGACCTTGTTGAGTTCCTGCTCCAGCTTCCTGCTCAGCTTTATACATTTCTTCAGAAGCAGCTTTCCAAGCTTCATTTATAGTTGACATTGCAGCATCAATTTGTGCAATATCTTTAGATTCGTGTGCAGCTTTCAACTCTACTAATGCAGCTTCAATAGGTGCTTTTTTATCGTCAGATAATTTTTCTCCAAACTCTTTTAATTGCTTTTCTGTTTGAAAAATCATTCCGTCAGCTCCATTGATTTTTTCAGCAGTTTCTTTTAAAGCTTTATCTGAATCTGCATTTGCTTCTGCTTCTTGCTTCATTTTCTTGATTTCTTCTTCTGATAATCCAGATGAAGCTTCGATTCTAATCTCGTGAGATTTGTTGGTTCCTTTATCTAATGCAGAAACTTTGATAATTCCGTTTGCGTCAATATCAAAAGTTACTTCAATTTGAGGAACTCCTCTTTGTGCTGGTGGTAATCCATCTAAATGGAAACGACCAATAGTATTGTTATCTGCTGCCATAGTTCTTTCACCTTGTAAAACGTGAATTTCTACTGACGGCTGACTGTCTACTGCTGTAGAGAATACTTGAGATTTTTTTGTTGGAATGGTTGTATTTGCATCGATTAACTTTGTAAATACATTCCCCATAGTTTCGATTCCTAAAGATAAAGGTGTAACGTCTAATAACAATACATCTTTTACATCTCCAGATAAAACTCCACCTTGAATTGCTGCTCCTAAAGCAACAACTTCATCTGGGTTCACTCCTTTACTTGGTGTTTTTCCGAAAAATTTCTCAACTGCTTCTTGTACAGCAGGAATTCTTGTAGAACCTCCAACTAAAATCACCTCATCAATATCCTTGATTGTTAAACCTGCGTTCTTTAATGCTTTAGAACAAGGTGCGATAGTTCTTTTTATTAAATCGTCAATTAATTGCTCAAACTTCGCTTTTGTTAAAGATCTAACTAAGTGTTTAGGTCCGCTAGCAGTAGCTGTAACATATGGCAAGTTAATTTCTGTAGTTGCAGAACTAGATAATTCAATCTTCGCTTTTTCTGCAGCTTCTTTTAAACGTTGTAAAGCCATTGGGTCTTTACGTAAGTCCATGTCTTCTTCAGCTTTAAACTCTTCAGCTAACCAGTTGATGATTTTTTGATCAACATCATCACCACCTAAGTGCGTATCACCATCTGTCGCTAGTACTTCAAAAACTCCGTCTCCTAATTCTAAGATAGAAACATCATGTGTTCCTCCTCCAAAATCAAAAACAACGATTTTTTGGTCAATACCTTTTTTGTCCATTCCATAAGCCAATGCAGCTGCCGTTGGTTCGTTAATAATTCTACGAACTGTTAAACCTGCAATCTCACCAGCTTCTTTTGTAGCTTGTCTTTGTGCATCATTAAAATATGCTGGCACAGTAATTACTGCTTCTGTAACATCTTGTCCTAAGTAGTCTTCAGCAGTTTTTTTCATTTTTTGCAATACCATTGCAGAGATTTCTTGTGGCGAATATAAACGTCCATCAATATCTACTCTTGGTGTGTCATTGTCTCCTTTTACAACGCTATAAGGAACTCTTTCTGCTTCATTTTTAGATTCAGAAAATTTATTACCCATAAAACGTTTGATAGAATATACCGTTTTTGTTGGATTTGTTACAGCTTGTCTTTTTGCTGGATCACCAACTTTACGTTCTCCGCCTTCAACAAACCCAATAATAGAAGGTGTTGTTCTTTTTCCTTCTGCATTAGGTATAACAACTGGCTCATTTCCTTCCATTACAGAAACACATGAATTGGTTGTTCCTAAGTCAATTCCTATAATCTTACTCATAATTCTTACTTTAATATAATTAATATTGTTATTTCAATTTTACATTTCTCTAATAGTCAATTTGTATGCCATAGCTTTTTTGCTAAAAAAATGTCAGTTTCTAATATTTTCAATTCAAAAAATGTGACAGGTTGACAGAAATTAGTGTTTTTAGGCATCATAAAAATAATAAAATAAAAAATTTCAAATCGACAATTTTCATACCTTAGCCAAAAAATTATATATGTCTCAATTTATTAGCGTTTTTGATATGTTAAAGATTGGTGTTGGGCCATCAAGTTCTCACACTCTTGGGCCTTGGCGTGCTGCTCAGCTTTGGACAAGAAAGTTGAATTTTGAGATTATCACCAATGCAATTACACATATTCATGTAGACTTATATGGTTCACTTTCTTTAACAGGAAAAGGGCATGCAACAGATTTAGCTGTTTTATTAGGATTAAGCGGAACGGATCCAGAATTTGTTCCGATTGATTCTATTAATTCTATTATTTCGACTATAAAAGATAGCGGTGTTTTAAAACTGAACAGCTTAAACAATGTTCCTTATACCGAAAACACCATCACTTTTAATAGAGAGTTTTTGCCATTTCATTCCAATGCTATAACGTTTACTGCCTATCATGATAACACATTAATTTCAAAGGAAACGTATTATTCTATTGGTGGTGGTTTTATTGTACAAGAAGAAGATAATTTAGAAGAAGAAATAGAAATTTCTAAGAAAAATTTCCCATATCCTATCAACAGGGCAAAACAATTAGAAGAATATTGCGAACGAGACAATAAATCAATTTCTGAAATTGTTTTTCTAAATGAATTGGAATTAAAATCTGCCGATGAAATAGATTTTGAATTACGTAGAATTTGGAATACCATGTTAGAATGTATGTACATTGGCTGTCATACAGACGGAATTTTACCTGGCGGATTAAACGTTAAACGAAGAGCTTTAAACATTCATAACAAATTAATTAAAGATAGCTCATACACAAATCCGAAAGAATGGGTTACTTCTATTAGAAGTACAGAGGTGAAGTTTAGAGAAATTTTAAAATGGGTAAGTTGTTTTGCGTTATCTGTAAATGAAGTAAATGCCTCTTTAGGAAGAGTTGTTACTGCTCCAACTAACGGAAGCGCCGGAGTAATTCCTGCTGTTTTAATGTATTATTTAGTGATTGAAAATCATGAAGCTGATTTTGAACACATCAAAAAATTCTTATTAGTTTCCGGAGAAATTGGTAGTCTATTTAAAAAGAACGCAACTATTTCTGCTGCAATGGGCGGTTGTCAAGCAGAAATTGGAGTTTCTTCTGCAATGGCTGCAGCGGCATTAACAGAAGTTTTAGGCGGAACGCCAGCACAGTGCTTAGTTGCTGCAGAAATCGCAATGGAGCATCATTTAGGCTTAACGTGTGATCCTATTGGTGGTTTAGTTCAAATTCCTTGTATAGAACGTAATGCAATGGGAGCAATTAAAGCAATTAATGCTGCTGAGTTGGCGCTAGAAACGGATCCAAAAGACACGAAAGTTCCTTTAGATAAAGTGATTGATACGATGTGGGAAACTGCTAAAGATATGAGCAGAAATTACAAAGAAACTTCGGAAGGTGGTTTAGCTATTACTGTTGGTTTGGCGGATTGCTAGTATCAGTGATCAAAAGTAAAAAATGAGAACCATTTATTACTCATTGATAATCACCTATTATTCAATGTTTTATCTAGTAAACACCAATTCAGTTTCTGTAGAAAATTTTTGCGAAAATCCGTAACCATTAGTATTGAATCCTGTTAAACCTTCTTTGGTTGTAATGTTGTTGTCAATAATATAACGCACCATTAAACCACGCGCTTTTTTAGCAAAGGTCATAACGATCTTATACTCCCCATTTTTAAAGTCTTTGAATATTGGTGTAATCATTAGTACTTTTAATACTTTTTGATTGACCACTTTAAAATATTCTGAACTTGCTAAATTAACAAACAATTCATCATCTGCTAATTCTTCATTTAATGCTTCTGTAATGGTGTTTCCCCAAAACTTGTATAAGTTTTCCGTTTTACCAACTTCTAATTTTTTTCCCATTTCTAATCTATACGGCTGCATTAAATCCAACGGTTTTAACAAACCATACAATCCGGATAAGATTCTTAATTTGTCTTGTAAAACGGGTAGTTTTTCTAAAGCTAATGTGTTTACATCTATTCCGCGAAATACTTCTCCTGTAAAAGTAAAAATAGCTTGTTTGGCATTTTCTGGCGTAAAAGGCAACTGCCAATTTTGATTACGCTCATAATTCAACGCAGCTAAATCATCTGAAATCCCCATAAAATCAGATAACTTTTTTCTAGAAAGTGTTTTTAATTTTTTATTCAGTTTTTCTGACTGCTCTAAAAATTGTGGTTGTGAATGTAAACTTGTTGAAGCCTTACTTTCAAAATCTAATGACTTTGCTGGAGAAATGATAATTTTCATAAAACTGTTTTCTTAATGAAGTAAAAATACAATTCTAATTAAGAACTCTCAATACAATTTAGAAAATTAAATTAATACAGAAATAAGGAAAATTGATGCTTGTATTTGGTTTGTTTCTAAAATGCTTTTTGACTACCTTTCACTAACTCCTAATATAAAACACTTGTGCTGAAGTTGATTCAGTATTAAAACTTCGATATCATTAAAGTTAGCGAAACTCCACTAAACTTCGTCTTTCGAATTAATCGTATAGTTTCGCCATTTTTCTAAACAAGCTGCAATATCTTCTGGAACTTCAGAATTAAATCGCATAAACTCTCCAGTTGTTGGATGTGTAAATCCAAGTGTTTTTGCGTGTAATGCTTGCCTTGGCAACGTTTTAAAACAATTCTGTACAAATTGCTTGTATTTGGTAAATGTTGTTCCTTTTAAAATATCATCTCCACCATAACGCTCGTCATTAAATAAAGTATGACCAATATGTTTAAAGTGTGCTCTAATTTGGTGCGTTCTACCAGTTTCTAATTTACATTCTACCAAAGTTACATAGGTTAAACGTTCTAGAACTTTAAAATGTGTAACGGCATGTTTACCAAAATCGCTTTCAGGAAAAACATCCATTTGCAAACGATTTTTAAAACTACGTCCGATATTTCCTTCAATCGTTCCTTCATCTTCTTCAATATTTCCCCAAGCCAACGCGTAATACAAACGTTCTGTTGTTCGGTCAAAAAACTGTTTAGATAAATGCGCCATTGCAAATTCTGTTTTTGCAACCACTAACAATCCGCTGGTATCTTTATCTATTCTATGCACTAAACCTGGGCGTTCATTAGAATTGGTAGGTAAATTTTCTATGTGATGAATCAATCCGTTTACCAACGTTCCAGAATAATTTCCATGTCCTGGATGCACAACCATTCCGGCTGGTTTATTGACAACGATAAGTGTTTCGTCCTCAAAAACAATATTTAGCGGAATATCTTCTGCAACCAATAAATTTTCTGCTGGCGGATGTGATAATACAACTCTTACAACATCGTTTGGTTTTACTTTGTAGTTCGATTTTACAGCAACATCATTCACTAAAACATTTCCTGCTTTGGCAGATTGTTGTATTTTATTACGTGTTGCGTTTTCTACAAAATTCATTAAAAATTTATCTACTCTTAATGGTTCTTGACCTTCACTAGCAGTAAATCTGAAATGCTCGTATAATTCTTCGTTCTCTAAATCTGTGTTTTCTTCCTGCATCTAACTATTGACTTTCTCCGTCTCCTAAAATTAAATCTATTACTGAGTTTTTTGGTAGTTTACTTCCAGGCTTTAACCTTCTTCCTTTGTATTTCATTCCCCTTACAACATCTTTACCAATATCTGGAACATAAGAAAATTCTTCTCCAACTCTAAAACCGATAGAAAGTAAATGTGTTATTGCTTGTCTTTTTGTTCTTCCATCTAAATCTGGCAACACAACATCGTTATATTTAGATGGGTTTACAGTCAAGTAAATTTTTCTTTTTTCTTTTACAAAATCTCCGGCTTCAGGATTTTGCTCTATTACTGATTTATTTGGATAATCTGTATTGTATCTAGTAGAATCTATAACTATAAAAGCTAGATTTAGCTCCTGTAGTTTAGCCGCTACTTCTGTCAAATCCATTTTATTTAAATCCGGAACTTCAATTTTTTGATTGTGATTCGTTGTAAAACCAAACCATCTATTTAATCCAAAAACCAATACTAAAGTTACAAATAAAGCAATTGCTACTTGCTTTAAAAAAGAGGTACTTTTAATAAATTTCAAAACACTCATGATCAATTTTTTAATAACAGCAAAGATATAAAACCAAACGTTAGTCTTTCTATTTATATTTTGATAAATTTGTTATACCAGTTATCATTTGATTTTGTTGTAAAAGAAAATGAAGTATTTTTTCTTTGGATAAAAAAGAAAAATAAAGCACAGCCATAGTTATGGTTTCTTTTTATTTTGATATAGAAAGGAAAAAGGCACGTTTTATTTTGATAAATTCATGTGATAAATGGTATTTTTATACGATTTTAATTTTTACAATGAAAAAAAGCATTGCAATAGTTATGGGAGGTTTTTCCTCTGAAGTAAATATATCCTTAAAAAGTGGGAGTGTTGTTTACAAAAATTTGAATAGAGAAAAATACAATCCATATAAAGTTCATATTTTAAAAGAAAAATGGGTGGTTGTTGACGATGCGAATGCAGAACATCCAATCGATAAAAACGATTTTTCTGTAACCATCAACAAAACCAAAATCACTTTTGATTGTGTTTTTAACGCCATTCATGGAGCGCCAGGAGAAAATGGAGAATTGCTAGCTTATTTCAAATTAGTAGGAATAAGACATACTTCTGCGCCTTTTTATCAAATGGCTTTAACATTTAATAAAAGAGATACCTTAAGTGTTGTTAAAGAATATGGCGTTAAAACTGCGATTTCTGTCTACTTAAATAAAGGAGATGTTATAGATACTGATAAAATAATAGCCAAAGTTGGTTTGCCATGTTTTATAAAACCAAACAATGCAGGCTCTAGTTATGGTATCTCTAAAGCGTATACTAAAGAAGAGATTTTAATAGGGATTGAAATAGCGTACAAAGAAGATGCAGCCATATTAATTGAGTCTTTTTTAGACGGCACAGAAGTTTCTGTTGGCGTTATTCAATATAAAGGCGAAACAAAAGTGCTACCAATTACAGAAATTGTTTCAGAAAATGATTTCTTCGATTATGAAGCAAAATACGAAGGAAAATCGCATGAAATTACACCTGCAAGAATTTCTTCCGAAGAAAAAATTAAAGTAGAAGCTGTTGCCGAAAAGGTTTACAAAATTCTAAACATGTCTGGTTTTTCTAGATCAGAATATATTTTGGTAAATGGCGAACCACATTTTTTAGAAATAAATACAGTTCCCGGTTTAACAGAAGCAAGTATTTTGCCACAACAAGCAGAAATAGCAAATATTAGCTTGTCAGAATTATTTGACAATGCAATAGAAATGGCTCTAAATAAATAAAATATGAAAAAAGCAGTTTTTCCAGGTTCTTTTGACCCAGTTACCTTAGGACACATAGATGTCATTTCTAGAAGTTTACCTCTTTTTGATGAAATTGTAATTGCAATCGGCATCAACGCTAAAAAAAATTATATGTTTTCTGTTGAAGAACGTAAAAAATTTATTCAGAATGCTTTTTTCGCAGAACAAAAAATTACAGTTGAAACATATACTGGTTTAACTGTAGATTATTGTAAATCTATTGAAGCAGATTTTATTTTACGTGGCTTGCGTAATCCTGCAGATTTTGAGTTCGAAAAAGCAATTGCTCAAACCAATAGAAAATTATCTGGCATAGAAACTGTTTTTCTGTTGACAAGTGCAGAAACTTCTTTTATTAGTTCTTCAATTGTTAGAGACATTCTTAGAAATGGTGGTGATGCTTCTAGTTTATTACCAAAATCTGTATCAGATTCTTTTTAATAAAAAATAAAATTCTAGCACATTACTTCTTCTAAAATATGCTGGTTCTCTTTTACAAAACCTTCCAATACTTTAAAGAAATTTAGAATATCCTCTTTAGTGTTTGTTGCGTTTATTGTAACCAATCGAATAAATGTGTCTTCGTTAAAAGTTCCAAACCCAACAACTGTTATTTGATGCTCGTACAATAAAGTACATAATATTTTAGGATCAATATCTTTATAATTGAAACAAATAGAAATAGAATCTTCATAACTATACAATGTATAATCTGGGTGATTAGCAACATAGTTTCTAGCAACATCTGCTAAATCAAATTGTTGATCAATAATTTTCTCTAATCCGTTAGTTCCAAATGATTTCCATAACGTCCAAAACTTTAACGCATCATTTCTACGTCCACATTGAAAAGAAGTTTTCCCTAAATTAAAATCGTCTCCATCAGTTTGATATAAATAATCAGCTTGATTGCTAAAAGAATCGTGTAAATGCTTTTTATCATTCACCAAAATAATTGAACATGTCAAAGGAGTACCAATCATTTTATGCGCATTATAGCTAAAAGAATCTGATCTTTCAATTCCTTTTAACAAATATTTTTTTGCATTACTAAATATCACAGAACCACAATAAGCTCCATCTACATGCAACCAAATAGTATATTTTTCTGTAATTGTAGCAATGGCATCAATAGGATCAAAAGCTCCCAACACAGTTGTTCCTGCTGTTGCGTTTACAAATGTTGGAATCAAACCTTTTTGAATATCAATTTTGATTTGTTCTTCTAATTTAGCCGGAATCATACGTCCTTTACTATCCGTTTCTATATAACGAACATTATTTTTTCCCAATCCTGCAAAACTTGCATTTTTAGCATTCGAATAATGCGACTCTTTAGAAGTATACATCACTAAAGGTTTTGTCATTCCATTTTCTCTACAACTCGAGTCTTTCTCATCTCTAGCCATTATCAACGCCATGTAATTACTCATTGATCCGCCAGTTGGAAACGTTCCATTACTTTGTGATCCATAACCAATCATATTACAAGATTGTCTAATTATTTCTTGTTCAATACCAATTTGTGGCCCAGCAACTTTATAAGTATACATACTGTTATTCAACAAAACAGCCAATAAATCTCCTAAAACAGCTTTGGGTTGTCTTCCACCAAATAGTTGATTAAAAAATAAATTGGTCGCTGTTTTTGGTGTAGAAATAAGTACATCTTTAAGTACTTTTTTAAAAGTATCATCTACCATTGACGTTTTGTTAAGCGACAAATCGATGGTGTTATATAGAACATTTGAATCAATGCATTTTGCAACGGGATGATTTTCTTCTTCGTTTAATAAAACTTCAACTAGTTCATTAAAAAGGATTAAATCATTACTTAAGTCAGACATATCTTTTTGGTTTTTTTGTTGATGATTGATAAATTTATTGGACGCTATCGTAGGTTAGTTCCTTACGTATAAATTCATTCTTTTTTGAATCGTACACATTACAATTCTTTATAGGTTTTGCGTATAAATGCAAAGACAGACTTCTTTTGTTTGATCGGTTTTCCAGATTATGAAATCCCATAAAATCAATCATGTATGAAACATCTCCAGGCATAGCCTCTGTCGTTTTAACAATATCTAGTTTTCCGTTTTCATTTTCAGTATACACATGCTCTCTAAAGTCCCCTTCAATAAAATACACCCAACATTCTTCACCTCCGTGATCATGAATTGCTGTAACTTGTTCTTTCTCCCAGCAAATTAAAATCAGCTCAAAGTTCTCATTTTCAAATATACAATTACGGGTATAACAGGTTTTTGACCATGTTGCATGTTTTTTAAATTCTGCAATTGGCAATTTCATTGATTTTAAAATAGCTGTATATTTTGCCCTCTCCTCGTCCTCTAGAACTAGAATAAGCCCAGGTAATGTTTCTAAGGTTTTTTGAGTTTTTTTTGTGGGTTCCAAGAGTTTTTTCTTGTTTCTGCATTAAATCAAAGGAAAACTCTCTGTTTTTCGCATTATTGCTAATATAACTTTTTAGAATCTTTTAAACGAATAATTCAGAAAAAATACCTTTTTAATTTTATCAGAATAAAGCTTTTTTTTAGGAAATAATTACAAAATCAAGCAAAAAACAACACGAAAAAGAGTAAAAATTTTCTACTTAATTTAAAAAAACAGTAACTTAGTCAACACTAAAAAATCAAGCATTTGAAAACACTCACTATCAACGGGAAAAACCACAACTTAGAAGCGCAAGATGATATGCCTTTGTTGTGGGCTATTAGAGACATTATTGGTTTAACAGGCACAAAATATGGCTGTGGCGTTAGTCAATGTGGCGCTTGCTCTATTTTAATTGATGGCGATTTAGTTCGCTCTTGTAGTTTACCAGTAAGTTATGGCATTGGAAAACAAATCACAACCATAGAAGGAAAAACAGATAATTTAGAAATTCTTAGAAAAGCTTGGGAAGAAATTAATGTTCCTCAATGTGGCTATTGTCAATCAGGGCAATTAATCGCAGCAACTGCTTTGTTAGATAATAATCCTAATCCAAGTGATGATGATATTGATATTGCCATGAGCGGAAATATTTGCAGATGCGGAACCTACCCAAGAATCAGAAAAGCAATACATACAGCAGTAAAACTTAAAAACAAATAGAGATGGAAGATATTCAAAATATAAGCCGTAGAAATTTTGTCAAAGTTTTTGGCTTAGCTTCAGGAGGATTAATTATCGGATGTCAATTTTCATCCGAAAAAGAAATGATTAGAATTGATGATGGAACAGCTTTTAATCCAAATTTATTTGTCCAATTAAAAAAAGACGGAAAGTTAATTTTAATATGTTCTCGTTCAGAAATGGGACAAGGAATTAGAACTTCGTTAACTTCTGCAATTGCAGATGAAATGGATGCCGATTGGAACTATGTTTCTGTAGAACAAGCAACTGGAGATGAAAAATTCGGAAATCAAAATACCGATGGTTCTCGTAGTGTAAGAACTATTTTAGAACCGATGCGTAAAATGGGCGCAACTGCAAAAGCAATGTTAATTGCTGCCGCTGCAAAAAAATGGCAAGTTTCGCCATCTGATTGTACAGCAGAAATGCATTACGTAATTAATAAAAACACTAACAAAAAACTGTTTTTTGGAGATTTAGTCGAAGATGCCATGCACGTTGAAGTGCCAACAAATATTACTTTAAAAAATAAAAAAGACTTTAAATATATTGGTAAAAATTTAAAAAGTATTGACATCAATCATTTTACTCATGGTTCTGCTGTTTACGGATTGGATGCTCGATTACCTAATATGAAATTTGCAACCATTGCTCGTTGTCCGTCTGCTTTTGGAACTGTAAAAAGTTTTGATAAAAACAATGCTCTAAAAGTTGCTGGTGTTTTAGATGTTGTAGAATTAGAACAAGTAAAAAAACCTTTCGGAATGTTTGGTGGAGTTGCAGTAATTGCAACGAATACTTGGGCAGCAATACAAGGAAGAAATAATTTAGAAGTTACTTGGAATAAAGGTAAAAATGGACAATACGATAGTAAAAAGTACATGCAAAAAATTACCAATCGTGTACATAATAAAGCGAAGGTTGTTCCGCCAACAAATGGAAATGTGAATTCAGCGTTTTTAAAAGCTTCTCAAATTGTTGAAGCAACGTATCAATTACCTCATTTAGCCCATGCACCAATGGAAACTCCGAATGCATTGGCTTGGGTTCATGATGGTAAATGTGAAATTTGGGCTCCATTACAAGATCCTCAAACTGCAAGAGCTGATGTAGCTGCTTATTTAGGAATAGATGTAGAAAATGTAACCATTAACGTTACTTTTTTAGGTGGTGGATTTGGAAGAAAATCAAAACCAGATTTTGTAAATGAAGCTGTAGCATTATCAAAAAAGATGAATGCTCCGGTTCAAGTAGTTTGGACGCGGGAAGATGACATTCAACATAGTTATTATCACACAACAAATGCACAATATTTAAAAGCTTCGTTAGATCAAAACGGAACTGTAACCGGCTGGTTGCACAGAACAGCTTTTCCAAGTATCAATTCTACCTTTATGCCAATGGCAAATTATGCTGCTGGCTGGGAAATTGGTCAAGGAATGAATAACAATCCATTTGAAATTGAAAATACAAGGTATGAAAATGCCAAAGCAGAACCACATGTTAGAATTGGTTGGCTACGTTCTGTATGCTCCATTTTTCATAGTTTCGGAATCAATTCTTTTATTGATGAATTGGCAGATAAAGCAAAAAAAGATCCGTTACAATTTAAACTAGATTTAATAGGAAAAGATAGAATTAGAGAAGAAAACTCTCCACATCCATTAAACACAACACGTTTAAAAAACGTGATGAATATTGCAGCTAAAAAAGCTGATTGGGGAAGAAATTTACCAAAAGGGCATGGATTAGGAATTGCTTTTTATTATAGTTTTTATAGTTATGTTGCAACGGTTGTTGAAGTTTCTGTAATGAATGATAAAGTAAAGCTTCATAATATTTGGACTGTTTTAGATTGCGGAATGGTGCTAAACAAAGACAATGTGCTCAACCAAATGGAAGGCGCAGCAATTTTTGGAACCTCAATTGCATTGCATGGAAAAATTACCGCTAAAAATGGCGGAATTGAACAAAGTAATTTCCATGATTATAAAATGGCAAGGATGAATGATATTCCGCCAATAGACGTAACAATTGTAGAAAGTGATGAAGCTCCAACTGGAGTTGGTGAGCCTGGAGTTCCACCAGTTGCTCCTGCAATAACAAATGCTATTTTTAATGCAACCGGAAAACGGTATAGAACGTTGCCTTTATCTGATCATGGTTTAGTATAATTTCAACACAATGTCATTTCGAGTAAATTTTGTTTAAAAAAAAGCAAAATTTACTCGAAATGACAAACTTTACATGAAAAAAAAAGCAATACTTATTATCCTTGCTGGTGGAAAATCTTCTCGAATGAGCTTTCCAAAAGGGTTGTTAACTCATAATAGTAGCTTTTGGCTATTATCTCAAATAGAAAATTTTAGTGGAGAGGAAGTTTATATTGGTTTAGGATTTGATTATCAAAAGTATTTTGATGCTATTCCTTGGTTACAAAAAGCAGTAGAAAATTCGCAAAATTATCAACAAAAAAAAGTGCGCATTGTTATTAATAAAACTCCAGAATTTGGATTATTTTCTACCTTACTAGCCGTTTTAAAGGTTCTCGACAGAGTTTATCTTGAGCAAAACCGAAAGGCCCGAACTGACAAAAGTATATTAATATTACCTGTTGATGTTCCGCTTCTAAAATCATCTGAATTAGAGAAAATTATTCATAAAAAAAATCAAATTGTAATCCCGACCTATAAAAACAAGAACGGACATCCAGTTAAATTAGCTTCAGAATTTTGGAAATCGCTTTTAGAATTAAATGTTTCTGATAAAGGCTCAAGATTAGATGTACAAATCAAAAAAAGAAATGCATCAGAAATTTCATTTGTAGAAATTAACGATGCATCTATTTTAAAAAATTTAAACACACCAAAAGATTGGCAAGGTTTTTTATTGAATAATGAAATGCCCTTTTAAATGAAATGAAAAATCTTTTTTAATAAGATTCTTTAGCTTGTTTAAATGACAATCTCTTAAAATTTATATTCTGATAATGGTTTGGTAAAGTCTTCTGGATTTGCTGCCAAATGATAACGTGGATCATCTATTGCCTCTTCTATAATTCCTGTAAAAATTGGACTCGATTTATATAATAGCTCTTTACAATCTTCACTTAAATGCTTTAGAATAATTGATTTCCCTTCTGCTTGATATTTTTCTACCAAAGCAAAAATTGCTTCAATTGCAGAATGATCACTAACTCTTGCTTCTACAAAATCGATTTCTACATGATCAGGATCATTTTTAACATCAAACTTTTCATTAAAAGCAGAAATACTTCCAAAGAATAATGGCCCCCAAATTTCATACACTTTTGTTCCGTCTTCTTTAATCCGTTTTCTTGCTCTAATTCGTTTTGCATTTTCCCAAGAAAAAACCAACGCACTTACAATTACACCTGCTAAAACGGCAATTGCCAAATCGAAAAGTACTGTTAACCCAGAAACTAACACCAACACAAAAACATCTGTTCTTGGTATTTTATTTAAAATTCTAAAACTAGACCATGCAAAAGTTCCTACAACAACCATAAACATTACTCCAACTAACGCTGCAATTGGAACTTGTTCTATATATGACGAAGCAAAAACAATGAAAATCAACAACATTACTGCTGCTGTAATTCCTGATAATCTTCCTCTTCCACCACCTTTAATATTTATTATTGATTGCCCGATCATTGCACAACCACCCATTCCACCAAATAATCCAGTGATAATATTTGCGCTTCCTTGCGCAACACATTCTTTATTTGTATTTCCTCTTGTTTCAGTTAAATCATCAATTAAATTCAAGGTCATTAATGATTCTATCAATCCGATTGCTGCTAAAATTAACGCATATGGAAAAATAAATTTTAGTGTTTGAAAATTAATTGGAATGTTGGTAAACGTTTCTAAATGTATAGTAGGTAAACCTCCTTTTAATCCTTCTCCTCCACCATCTTTAATAAACGAACCGACAGTTGCAACGTCTAAATTTGAAAAAATAACAATTCCTGTTACAACTAAAATTCCGATTAACGCTTCTGGTAATTTTTTGGTTGCTTTGATTTTTGGCAAACCCCACATAATTAACATGGTTAATAAAACCAAACTAATCATAAACCACAAACTATCTCCTTCTAACCAAAATTTTTCACCATTAACTGTTATTTTAAACATGCCTAATTGCGACAAAAAAATTACGATTGCCAATCCATTTACAAATCCCATCATTACTGGATGTGGAATCAATCTCACAAATTTACCTAATTTAAAAACTCCTGCTGAAATTTGTATCATCCCCATTAGAATTACAGTAGCAAATAAATAGTACAATCCTAAATTTTCATCAGGATTTCCCATAGCATTTCCTTCACTCACTAAAGAAACCATAACTACAGCTAAAGCTCCTGTTGCCCCAGAAATCATTCCTGGTCTTCCTCCAAAAATTGAAGTTACTAAACCAATCATAAAAGCAGCATATAACCCTACTAAAGGATCAACTCCTGCAACAAATGCAAAAGCGACAGCTTCTGGCACTAAAGCTAGCGCAACTGTAATTCCTGATAAGATATCATTCTTTACATTTTTAACTCTCTTTCTAATAAATTTGGTCATTATTTATGTGATTTTTGAAGTCGGCAAATATAGGTTTTATTTTAAACTTATAGCTGCTTGTAGGCATTCAAAACTAACTTAATGTTCGCATACGTATTTTGCATTGCATCATTAACTTGAGCTTCGTTTTTAAATTCAACTTTAGTAATTCCTTCTTCTAATTGTGGAGTGAGTTTTTCTTGAAAATTTGTTTCCATTAAAAACCAATGTGTAATTTTTAGTTGCATAATATCATTCATAAAAAACAAATGATATGTAGTAATTAAAGAATTTTCTATAATCAACCCATTTACACCGCATTCTTCTTCTACTTCTCTAACAGCAGTTTCTTCTATTGTTTCTCCTTTTTCTATTTTCCCTTTTGGCAAGTCCCAAATTCCTAATCGTTGAATAAAAAGTATTTCATTATTTGGATTTAAAACCAATCCACCAGCAGCAGAAACCACTTTAAAGTATTTTTTAAAAGTTTTCCAATCTCTTTCTAGATTTGCACAAAATAAATTTACGCCTTTAGAGTTGCCTCTTTTTAGTTTGTGTAAAATTTCATCCACAACAATATCTTTAAAAATGTAGATACGATAATTATTGTTCTTTTTTAATGAATCTGTTAAAATAATTGGCTTATCATTTACAAAAACTTTATACATTTGTGGCATGATTTTAAACAAAGATACAGCAAAAAAAACAGCTGAGTTTTTATTGCAAATAAAAGCAATAAAGCTAAGCCCTTCAGAACCATTTAATTGGGCTTCTGGATGGAAATCTCCAATTTATTGTGACAACAGAATTACCTTGTCTTTTCCTTCAGTTAGAAATTATTTAAAAGAAGAAATTGCTAAATTAGTTGAACAAAAACATGGCAAACCAGATGTTATTGCGGGTGTTGCAACAGGAGCAATTGCTATTGGTGTTTTAGTAGCTCAAGAATTAGGTGTTCCGTTTGTTTATGTGAGACCAGAAGCTAAGAATCATGGTCGTAAAAATCAGATTGAAGGCCATATAGAAAAAGGTCAAAATGTAGTTGTCATTGAAGATTTAATTAGTACTGGAAAAAGTAGTTTATTAGCCGTTGAAGCTCTAAAAGAAGCCGATGTTAACATCAAAGGAATGGTTGCTATTTTTACGTACGGATTTGAAATTGCTGAGAAAAATTTTAAAGAAAACAATATTGAATTAACTACTTTAAGCAATTATGAATATTTATTAGAACAAGCATTAGACAGCAACTATATTTCAGATAAAGAATTAAACACACTACAAGATTGGAGAAAGAATCCAAGTGAATGGAATCAATAAAATAAATTATGAATTTAGAAAGCACAAAAGTAACTGTTGCAAGATCTTCAAAAGAAGTTTTTGAGTTTTTAATCAATCTGAAAAACTTTGAACAATTAATGCCAGAAAACACTCAGAAATTTGAAGTTGATGGAGATTCATTTTTATTTGCTTTAAAAGGAATGCCAGAAATAAGATTGATGTTAAAAGAAAAAACAGCATATTCCAACATCACTTTAGGTACAGCAAGCAGCAAATTACCATTTACTTTATCTGGAGATATTACCGAATTAGCTGATGATAAAAGTGAAGTTCAATTAAACTTTAGTGGTGATTTTAATCCAATGATGGCAATGATGATTAAAAACCCATTAACTAAATTTATTGAAGTTCTAGCTGATAATATTTCTAAAATTTAAGCGAAAGAAATCTCTTTAATTCCGAATTCTTCAATTAAATCATTTTCTAATTCAATTTGAAGTTTACCAACAGGAGAAACGCCAATAATTTTACCCATAAACAAAACACTTTTACTGTTTTTAAACATAGTTGGGATGTTTTTTTTATACAAATATTTTAAATAATTTTTTTTTAAAACGTTCGTAGAAGCATTCGTTATGTAAGAAATCTGAGTTTTTAATTCAGTAATTAATTGAATTAGAAATTCATCAAGATTTACTTCTGTGTTTATTTCTTTTAATATAGATGTTGCATTAAAATTAACTGGAAAATCTATTTGATTTACATTTAACCCAATACCTATAACAGAAGACTTAATTTCCTTTTTTTGTATGACATTTTCTACCAAAATTCCACATATTTTTTTATTTGATGACAAAATGTCGTTTGGCCATTTAATCGCTACTTTAGGTATTTTATAAGTATTTAATACATTTACTATTGCTACAGAAACAGCATAATTAACTAAAACTTGATGAGCAACTGAAAAAGAATCAAAACGAACAAACACACTGCATAATAAGTTTTTATTGATTTCTGAAAGCCAACGAGACCCCATTTGTCCTCTGCCTTTTGTTTGTTCTTTAGCAACAACAATTGTAAAGTTTTCTAACAAAGAAAAATGCGCCATTTCTTTTAAAAAAGAATTGGTAGAATCGATGGCATTAAGTTTGATTATCTTCATTTGTTAAAAATTCTACAAACATGTAGATTATAGCGCAAAATAATGATAAAAAAACAATAACTTTGTTTTAAATATTAAAGAATTTTAATGACCATAAAAAAAATAAACATAGACGAATTAATTGCTGAAATAATTAAAGGAATTGATGATGTAAAAGGAGAAAATGTTCAACTATTAGATTTAAGAGAAATTGAAAACACAGTTTGCGATTATTTTATTGTTTGCTCAGGAAATTCTAATACACAAGTTAAAGCCATTTCTGGCTCAATTCAAAAAGTTGTTAGCAAAAGTTTAAAAGACAAACCTTGGCATATAGAAGGAGAAGGAAACTCAGAATGGATTTTAATGGATTATGTGAATGTTGTAGTTCATGTTTTTCAAAAACAGATAAGAGAGTTTTACGACATAGAAAGTCTTTGGGGCGATGCTAAAATAACAACAATTAGCCCAACAAATTCATAAATAGTACAGAAAATTAACACATGAGTGATTCTAAAAATAATAAAAAAAACATGCCCAAGTTTAATTTTTACTGGGTTTACGGAGCTATATTTGTTCTTATAATTGCATTTCAGTTTTTAAATTCTGGCGATGCTTCTTCTAGAAATATTTCAACAAATAAATTTTCTGAAGTGTTAAATAGTAACGACATTAAAGAAATAATTATTGTTAACAGAAGTAGTGCACAAATTTTTCTTACAGATGATGCACTAAATAAAGAAGCATATAAAAAATACAAAAAAACAACTGTTTTCAATCAAAAAGCACCTGCTTTTTCTTATGATTTCGGGGATTTACAGAATTTTGAAAACCAACTTTCCGAAGCTAAAAAAACATATAATTTAGATTTTGACCAAAAACATGTAGAACAAACCAGTTTTATGGATCAAATTTTCGCTTTTTTACCATTCATTATTTTAATCGCTATTTGGTTATTTTTCATGAGGAGAATGTCTGGCGGAGGAGCTGGTGGCGGAGGCGGTGCTCAAATTTTCAATATTGGTAAATCAAAAGCAAAACTTTTTGATAACGATACTAAAGTTAAAATTACTTTTAAAGATGTTGCCGGATTAGAAGGAGCAAAAGAAGAAGTACAAGAGATTGTAGACTTTTTAAAAACCCCAGAAAAATATACCGCTTTAGGTGGAAAAATTCCAAAAGGAGCATTATTAGTTGGATTACCTGGGACAGGAAAAACCTTGTTAGCAAAAGCTGTTGCTGGTGAAGCTGGTGTACCATTTTTCTCTTTATCTGGTTCAGATTTTGTAGAAATGTTTGTTGGTGTTGGAGCTTCTCGTGTTAGAGATTTATTTAAACAAGCGGCACAAAAATCGCCTTCAATTATATTTATTGATGAAATTGATGCTATTGGTAGAGCTCGTGGAAAAAATAGTATGACTGGTGGAAATGATGAACGTGAAAATACATTAAATCAACTTCTGACAGAAATGGATGGTTTTGGTACAGATGTCAATGTAATTGTACTTGCTGCTACAAATAGAGCCGATGTCTTAGACAAAGCTTTAATGCGTGCTGGTCGTTTTGATAGACAAATTTATGTTGATTTACCAGACATTAATGAGCGTAAGGCAATTTTTGAAGTACATATAAAAACTTTAAAACTTGCTAAAAATGTAAATATTAAATTTTTAGCACAACAAACTCCAGGTTTTTCTGGTGCTGATATTGCAAATATGTGTAATGAAGCTGCTTTAATTGCTGCCAGAACTGATAAAAAAGAAATTGAGCATCAAGATTTCTTAGATGCAGTTGATAGAATTGTTGGTGGTTTAGAAAAGAAAAATAAAGTAATTACTCCAAAAGAAAAGAAAACAATCGCATATCACGAAGCTGGTCATGCAACTGTAAGTTGGATGTTAGAGCATGCAGCGCCTTTAGTTAAAGTAACAATTGTACCTAGAGGACAATCTTTAGGTGCGGCTTGGTATTTACCCGCTGAAAGAATGATTGTTCAAACAGAACAAATGCTTGATGAAATGTGTGCTACTTTAGGTGGAAGAGCTGCTGAGAAAATTATTTTTAATAAAATTTCTACTGGAGCTTTAAGTGATTTAGAAAAAGTTACAAAACAAGCTAGAGCAATGGTAACTGTTTACGGCTTAAATGAAGAAGTAGGAAATATTACCTATTATGATTCTTCAGGAAACGATGCTTTTGTAAAACCTTATAGTGAAGAAACAGCTAAAACAATTGATAAGGAAATTTCTAAAATGATAGAAGCTCAATACTTAAGAGCTATTGAATTGTTAGATGCCAATAAAGAAAAACTGACTATTCTTGCCGAATTATTATTAGAAAAAGAAGTTATTTTTAAAGATGATTTAATGAAAATATTCGGAAAAAGACCTTTTGAAGAAAAAGAAGAAGAAGAAGAAGAAATAAAAGAGATTGAAGAAAAAAACCCGGAGGTAGAAGCAAAAACTGAAGAATAGTTTTTACCTTTATTTTTTTAATAACTAATGAGTTTTTTTAATAAAATATTCAAATTATCTAAAGAAACATCTAAAGAGAAATTGGCAAGTCAACAAGAAGTCAATTTATCTTTAGATGATTCTTTTGTGCACTATTTCTTAGAAAAAGGAGGTAAATTCTTATACTGTACAAAGAAAGAAGAAATTGCCTTTCATTTAAATAATATCATTCAAGAGAATAACTGGAATGAGTTAGTTTGCTTAGACAAAGAACTAAGTGATATAGCCAAAGAGATGGACGTAAGTATTAAAGCAGACATTAATTACTCTGCTCCTTTTTTTACAACTTGTGAACATTTAATTGCAGATAACGGAGATATTCTTTTTTCATCAAATCAAATACGAAGTAAAAAGCTTTCTTTGCTTTCAGAATACTTTGTAGTATATGCCACTACAAGCCAGTTGGTTAAAAACACTGGCGAAGGTTTAACAGGAATTAAAACCAATTTTAGAGGTAATATTCCAACAAATATTAGTGCCGTAAAAAATTTTTCTTTACAAAAAAAGGATGATAATTTCTTAAATTACGGAAACAGTAATTCAAAAAACTTATATTTGCTACTGTTTGAAGATTTTTAATATGCACAACCTAATAACCAGATCTATTTCTGGATTTGTTTATGTTACTCTTTTCTTATTTGCAATTATATACGACGCAAAAAGCTATATTGCCTTAACAGCTATTTTTGCAATTATTTGTATTTGGGAATTTTCTAAACTAACACAATCTAAAAATATTATTCCTTATCTCTTTTTAGGAGGAATGTTGTATTTTTTCACATATCCCATAAAAGGTTTTTCTTCTGAAACAATTTTAGGGTTTACCGTTGCTGGTTTACTCATTTTAATTTATTTTCTTTTTAGTTTAAAGAAAATTAAAGTAGAAACAACTTTTCAGCGATTATTTTTACACCTTATTTATCTTGTTTTACCCTTTTATTTTTTAATATCTATACCTTTTATTTTTGGAAAATATCAACCAAATATTCTAATTTGTATTTTGATTTTTATCTGGGTAAATGATAGTTTTGCATATTTAGTTGGAAAAAACTTTGGAAAAACCAAGTTGTTTGAAAGTGTTTCCCCTAAAAAAACTATTGAAGGTTTTATTGGTGGACTGGTTTTTTCTTTGATTGCAGCATTTTTCATCACTCAACAACATAATCATTCAAAAATTACATTAGTAGATTGGATGATTATAGCAGCTATTTTATCAATTATTGGGACAATAGGTGATTTAATAGAATCCAAATTTAAAAGACAAGCAAATATTAAAGATAGCGGAAACATTATGCCTGGTCATGGCGGATTGTTAGATAGATTAGATAGCTTGTTTTTCGCAGCACCTTTTGTATATTTGTATTTATACTTCATCATTTAAAATTAAACTTTTATGTTTCATAAAGAAGGATTTAAAACTATTACCATAACATCTTTAATTATTGTAGCCGGAATTTTACTAACAGATAAATTTATTACTATTGCTTGGCTGCAAAAATTAATTCAAATTATATTAATTCTATTATTTGTAATTATTCTTCAATTTTTTAGAAACCCAAAAAGAAATACAACAATTAATGACGGTCAAATTATTGCTCCAGTTGATGGAAAAGTCGTTGTTATTGAAGAAGTTTTTGAACCAGAGTTCTTTAAAGACAAAAGAGTACAAGTATCAATCTTTATGTCTCCTCTAAACGTGCATGTAACTCGTTATGCGTTAAGCGGAATTGTTAAGTATAGCAAATATCATCCTGGAAAATATTTAGTTGCTTGGAATCCAAAAGCATCAACAGAAAACGAAAGAACTACAGTTGTTGTAGAAAATAAAACTTTTGGACAAGTTTTATACAGGCAAATTGCAGGTGCTTTAGCTAAAAGAATTGTAAATTACGCTGAAGAAGGACAAGAAGTTGTTCAAGGAACTGACGCTGGTTTTATTAAATTTGGTTCGAGAGTAGATTTATTTTTACCTTTAAATACTAAAATTGATGTAAAAATTGGTGATAACGTAAAAGGAGGAGAACAAATAGTTGCACGTAAATAAAATGAGTAAATCGATAGACATACAATTCCAAGACGCTTATAAAATAGTTTCTAGTCTGTCTCAAAATCAATTTCCTCCAGATATTATGTTAAAGCTTTATGCGTATTACAAACAAGCAACTTACGGCGATAACAATCCAGCGTTTAGAGAATCAAATGAGTTAGATCTAAGAAACGGATTTAAACTAAATGCTTGGATTCAATTGAGGGGAATATCTATAGAAAAAGCTAAAAAAGAGTACATAAAAATAGTTAAACAATTGTAAAATCCTCATCATGAAAAAATTATTATTAGCTGTGTTATTACTTTCTATTTCTTTTCAATTTACTTCTTGTAAACCTGAAGGAAAGAAGGAAATTAAAAAAAAAGAGCTTAAAACAGCACCTTTCTCATTAGAATCAGCGAATAATTCAATTGATTTTATAGCGTATAAAACCACTGATAAAATTCCGGTTAAAGGAACGTTTAAGAAAGTAACCATCACTAAAAATGGACAAGGTGATACGGTAAAAGAAGCAATTAATGGTGCTGAATTCTCAATCCCTGTCAGTAGTCTTTTTACTAATGATGCAAGTAGAGATTATAAGTTAAAGAAAATTTTCTTTGGCGTAATGGACAATACAAAATTACTCTCAGGAGCATTAAACATATCTGATGACACAAGTGGTACAGCTTCTATAACGATGAATGCTATTACTGCTGACTTGCCTTTTACATACACATTAGAAGGAAAAGAATTCAAGTTAACGGCAACGATGAATTTAGATAACTGGAACGCACAAAATGCAGTTGATTCTTTAAACGTTGTATGTAGAGATTTACATAAAGCTGCAGACGGAATTTCTAAAACTTGGAGTGAAGTTGCTATTAATATTACTTCTGTTTTTAAATAAAAAAACATCATAAATAAAAAAAGCCTCACAATGTGAGGCTTTTTTTATTTATGACAACAAAATCTTATTCACTAATTCCTCTTTTCCTTTTTCATCATCCCCAAATAGCCATTGCAATACATTATCTTCCCAAATTTCATCTCGTTCAGCTTCGTTGATAATTCCTCGTTCTACTGCCAAATCTAAAATTTTTCCTGGATAAGAAGATTGTTGTTCGCTCTCCATTTCTCCAAGCGGATATGGATCATCTAATCCCATCAGCACTTGTTTAGAGCCTTGATTTTTAATCAATAACTGCAATCCTCCAGTATCATGAACCAACGTATCAAAGAAAATGTTTTTATGTCCAACTGCTTTTCTAGGATGTGTTTTTCCTTCAAACAAATCAGGTCTTCCATCAAAACCTTGAATTCTACGTCCTAAATTTATCTGTGCCAATTGTCCGCCATGTGCAAAACAAACTCTCATGTTTGGATATTTATCTTGATACCCATTTAATGTTAAAAAATGATAGGCATCTGCACATTGTGCCAACATCCAAATCAAATGAAAACGCCAAGAAGTATTTTCTAATTTGATGAATTTTTCTCCATCATACGGATGAATTTCTACTGCTAAATTGTATTTATTTGCCAATTCAAAAATAGGCTCATTTTCTTCATCAAAAATACAACGCCACGTTCCAATTGTATCCATATAATGAGTTGGCAAACACAATAAACGCATTCCTAATTGCTCTACACAACGCTCAATTTCCCAACAAGCTCCACGAACAAATCCAGGGTGTACAACAAATCCGCACGTAAATTTAGATGGATTTTCTTGTTGAATCCTCGCATTAAAATCGTTTTGAAAACGCAATGCTTGTTTCATTTCTTCTACACGCAAACCATTTCCGTACAATTGAGACAAGTTCAATACAACTGCATGATCAATTTTAAAACGGTCCATCCATTCCAGTTTTTCGTTTAAGAAAAAACTAGAATCTGTAACGGGTCTGCTCCAATCTTTTTGAAGCATAAACTTACGGTCTTTATCAACCCAAAAAATTCCTTTGTCTTTCATAAACTGTGGAATCTCTTCTGGGTATGGCAATAAATGTGAATGTCCGTTAATGCGTAATTTTCTTTTTGTCATTTTATGCTGAATTTATTTCAGTATCTTTTTATCATTCCTGTGGAAACAGGAATCTCATTTTAAAATAGTTAGTACTCAATAGTAGATTCCTGCCTCCGCAGGAATGACACGTACTATATTTTTCTAGGCGCTTCCATTAAGGTTCCACAATTAGAACAGGTACATTTTTGTTTGCTAGAATAGTATTTATCATAAATGACTGGCATATCTGTTTCTATATTATCCAGTGCAAATTCTTCTCTGTATAATTGATTTCCACAATTTTCACAATACCATTCCAATGCATCTACCATTCCTTTTTCACGAGGATATTCAATTACCAGACCAACAGTGTTTGCTTTTCGTTGTGGAGAATGTGGAACTTTTGCTGGCAATAAATAAATATCCCCTTCATTAATTTCCACATCTTGAGATTTTCCATCAACCATAATTTTTAACACCATATTTCCTTCTACCTGATAAAAAAATTCAGGAGTTTCGTTATAATGATAGTCTTTTCTTGAGTTTGGTCCACCAACAACCATCACAATATATTCTCCATTGTCCCAAACACATTTATTTCCAACAGGTGGCTTTAATAAATGACGATGTTCATCAATCCATTTTTTAAAATTTAAAGGCTGTACTAATTTGCTCATGTTATTATTATTTTTTCGTTCCCTAAAGGTCGGGCTTTTTGCTTTATCTTTTTTATTTGTTCTCGATATAAATTTGTTCATTCTTCACAAATTCACTCGAACTGACATAAAAAAGGTTAAGATTACAAAAAGTAACCGAACTGCAAAATCCCTAACGCGAGATTTTGTTAAATTTACAAACTTTTTATTCTTCCACCATCAACCGGAACATTTATTCCGTTGATAAAACTTGCTTTCTCACTTGCTAAAAACACTACTGCATTTGCAATTTCTTCTGGTTTAGCAAAACGTTGTGCAGGCGAAGATTTTTTCATCGTTTCAGCAACCTCATCAAAAGACAACCCTGTTTTTGTCGTTTTATTATTGATGATTTCATTCAAACGCTCAGTATCAGTTGCTCCTGGCAACACGTTGTTTACAGTGATTCCAAACTCACCTAACTCATTTGCTAAAGTTTTTGACCAACTAGCAACTGCGCCACGAATCGTATTAGAAACTCCCAAGCCATCTAAAGGTTGCTTTACCGAGGTTGAAATTATATTGATAATTCTTCCAAAACATTTCGTTTTCATAAACGGAACAACCGCTTGTACTAATACATGATTGCATTTTAAATGTTGTGTAAACGCACTTTCAAACTCTTCTAATTTGGCGTTAAAAATTGGACCTCCAGCGGGACCACCAGTATTATTTACCAAAATATGAAATTGTAAAGCTGATACTTCTAACTTTTCTTTTAGTTCTTGTGGATTCGAAAAATCTGCTACTAAATAACTATGACATTGATTCTTATTTGGTAATTCTGCCAATACGGCTTTTAATTTCTCTTCATTTCTTGCAATCAAAGTAACATTTACTCCTTCTTGAGCCAGCGCAATTGCTGATGCTTTTCCGATTCCTTGTGTACTTCCGCAGACTAAGGCGTTTTTATTTTGTATTTCTAAATTCATTCCTATCCCAACCTTCCCTTAAGGAAGGAGTTTTATTTAAGTTAATATCAATATGTTTTGTTTCCATCAAGTTTCTTCCCATTGGAAAGACACTGAAGATGGGATTAATACTTTATACATATATTTTTTGGCTCAGTAAAGAAACGCAACGCTTCAAAACCTCCTTCTCTACCAACTCCAGATGCTTTTACTCCGCCAAAAGGCGTTCTTAAATCACGTAACATCCACGTATTTACCCATACAATTCCTGTTTGCAACTGTTTAGAAAACTGCATCGTTCTGTTTAAATTGTTTGTCCACAATGTTGCTGACAATCCATATTTTACATCATTTGCTAAATGTAACGCTTCTTCATCAGTCTTAAAAGACATAATAGTTACAACTGGACCAAATACTTCTTCTTGATTTATGCTACAAGAATTATCTTGAACTTCAATTACAGTTGGCTGCATATAATAACCGTTCTCACTGTCTGTGACATTCACCCTTTTTCCTCCATATAAAATCTTTCCACCTTCTTTTTCTGAAATTTTAATATAGGCTGCTACTTTTTCTAAATGAGATCTAGAAACCAATGCGCCAATATTTGTTGCTTCTTCTGATGGATGTCCAACTTTTAATTGTTTTACTTCTTTTACAAAATCTTTTTTGAATTTTTCATAGATACTTTCTTCTACAAAAATTCTACTTCCGCATAAACAAATTTGACCTTGATTGGCAAATGAAGAACGCACCGTAGTTTCCAACATCTTATCATAATCACAATCTGCAAAAATAATATTTGGGTTTTTCCCTCCTAATTCTAAGGATAATTTTTTAAACATTGGCGCTGCTACTCTGGCAATATGTGCTCCTGTTGTTGTTCCGCCTGTAAATGAAATTGCTTTGATATTTGGATGCTCTACAATTGCTTGACCAGTTGTTGTTCCTAACCCGTGGACAATATTTAAAACGCCTTTTGGGAGGCCAGCTTCTGTACAAATTTCTCCTAATAAATAGGCTGTCATCGGAGTAACTTCACTTGGTTTTGCAATTACGCAATTTCCTGCAGCGATTGCCGGAGCAATTTTCCAAGTAAATAAATACAAAGGTAAATTCCAAGGAGAAATACAACCTACAACTCCGATTGGTTGACGTAAGGTAAAATTAACAGCATCTAACCCAATACTTTCATGCGATTCTGATGCAAACTGCGTAATGGCATTTCCAAAAAAACGAAAATTACTTGCAGCTCTTGGAATGTCTACATCTTTAGCCAACGAAATTGGCTTCCCATTGTCTTTAGATTCAGCTTTGGAAAATCGATCTAAATTAGCTTCTAATAATTCTGCTATTTTATTCAGAATTCTACTACGTTCTTCTAACGTTGTATTTGACCAATTTGGAAAAGCTTTTTCTGCTGCTTGATATGCTTGCTCAATATCTTCTGAAGTTGAATTCGGAATTTGAGCATAGATTTCTCCGTTTGATGGATTGTAATTGTCTAAATAATTACCTGCCACTGGCGCAACCGATTCTCCGTTTATGTAGTTTTGGATGTTCATTTAACTCTTCTTATAAGCAGTAACTTTAATTTCCACTACCAAATCTGGATGTGGTAATTGATGTACCGCAACTGTTGTTCTTGCTGGTCCAGTTTCTGCATTAAAAAATTCTGCATAGGCTTTGTTATATCCAGCAAAATCGTTCATGTTTACTAAAAATGCAGATACATCAACAACATCTTTAATGCTCGCTCCAACTTTTTGCAGGTTTTTATCGATGTTATTTAAAACTTCTCTAGTTTGGGTTTCAATATTCAAGTATTTCGTACCCATTTCATCGAGAATATCTACTCCCGAAATTGTATTATCTGGTCTACGAGAACTTGCTCCTGATACAAAAATAAAATCTCCCACAACTTTTACAGGTGGATACGCGCCTCTTGGTGTTACTTTTTTTTCTTCCATTTTTTTATGTTTTTGCTAATTCTAACAACTTTAACGTTGTTCTTAAATTTCTTGTCGTAGCTGTTACTTTTAACTTTCTTTCAAATAAATTGTTACTCAATTTTGTGTCTGCAAATGTTGATGGACAATACAAATACACAACATTATCGTTAATTTTATATTGATCTTCTTTAATTCCATTAACTTCAATTTTTTGCACTTCAACACTTTTATCTAAAAAAGTAAACGCTACTATTTTTTCGTTTTCTAATGAAAAAGGATAATTCTTCACTGCTTTTTCCCATTCTTGAATTGTTCTTGCCAACACCGGAACATCATATCCATATTTAGAAGTAATTCCTTCTTTTATCTTTTCACAAACTACGGATTTAGTTTCATCTGAATCTAAAATAATATTTCCGCTCTGAATATACGTTTTTACATTTTGAAACTTTAAACTCGATAATAAATCACGTAATTCTGCCATCGCAAGTTTGTTCTTTCCCGAGACATTAATTCCTCTTAATAAAACGATGTATCTTTTCATACTTATTACCTTTTCCCACACTTTATGTGGAATCTATTTTGTTTCTATGGATTCCTGCCTTCGCAGGAATTGTAAAGGTTAACTAATTCGCGGACAAAATTAAGAATATTTAATTTTGTTTATATGAGAAATAACAATCAAGATATAACCTTAGTTCGTAATTATCTTCAAAAATATCAATTTTTGATATCTGAATACGAATTAGTCAAGAAAAAAATTCATCCTAAGTATAAATTAGTACAAGATTTTCATGCTGCAAATGGCACGGACAGAAGAAGTTTTTTAA
>JBDNGO010000143.1:0-11022 GCA_041689245.1 Flavobacteriaceae bacterium
AAAAGATGAATATAAAAAAATATTTATTTTTCATTTTGTTTAATTTTAAATTTATAATATTTTTGTAACTGAATGCAATAGATATACATCCATAAAATTATACTTGGTTAAAATATAACCGAGTTAAATCATCTTAAAAATATAAAAAAGAGAAATGCGCAATTTTTAAAATTTTCTTTTTTAGAGTATTTGCTAGCAATTTTATAGAAAAAGATAGCTCTGCTTTCTCTAAATAACAGATAAACTTAAAAAAAAAACGAATTAACCAAGAAAAAGATAGTTTTCTTAGTTCTTCTTTTAAAAACATCAACTAATTACACCATTTTCCAAGCAAAGGTTGTACAATATCTTTCTTTGTCTTTCCGCACTTGATGCGGAAACCATACTAATCTTTTAAAATGTCATCATACCAATCAGAAGCCAAATCTTTCCATTTTTTATTTTCATCAACAAACAAATCTATCTTCCATTGTCTATTCCATTTTTTCAATTCTTTTTCTCTATCAATAGCTTCATAAACATTTTGAAAACACTCAAAATACATTAGCTTATTTACACTATATTTTTGTGTAAATCCCTTTATAATTCCTGTTTTATACTCATAAACTCTTCTTTGTAAATCGTTCGTCATTCCAATATATAAAGTTCCTCTAATTTTACTGGCTAGAATATAAACGTAATATTGATGTATGGTTTTCATAGTTAATAAACTAACTTAATTTGGATTCCCTTTTTCAAGGGAATGGCAGACTATATCGCTTCAAATAACTTGCCTGGTAATGGCTTTATTACTCCTTTCATTTCTAATTGCAATAATAGTGGTGCTAATTTGTAAACTGGAATTTCACAGTCTAATGCAACTACATCTAAGAGTTGTTTTCCGTTTTTAAGTAAGTAATCGTACACTTTTTGTTCATCATTATTTAAACTGACGAAAAGTTGTTTTTGAATGGGTTTTTGTTGCTTCTTTTTTGAATCAATGTCCCAATTTAACATTTTTGCAACATCTTCTGCAGAAGTTAACAACGCTGCTTTATGATCTTTAATTAAGCGATTGCAACCTTTACTAAACAAATCTGTTGTTCTTCCAGTAACCGCAAACACATCTCTACTGTACGAATTCGCAATATCTGCAGTAACTAACGAACCTCCTTTTTCTGCAGATTCTATAATAATTGTTGCTTGAGAAATTCCTGCTACAATTCTATTTCGTTTTAAAAAATTTTCTCTAAGCGGATTTTCATCATGCCAAAATTCGGTAATAAAACCTCCGTTTTTGTTAACCTCGTTAATATACTTCTTATGCGTTTTCGGATACATCTGCTCAAATCCATGTGCCAAAACTGCAATTGTTTGTAACTCGTTTTTTATGGCTTCTTTATGTGCACAAATATCAACTCCGTACGCAAAACCACTTACAATAATTGGATTGTATTCTTTTAAATCTTTTATAAATTCTTTACAAAAACCGCTGCCATAAGAAGTCATATTCCGTGTGCCAACAACACTAATTATGCGTTCGTTTTGTAAATCTATATTTCCGTCTTTAAATACCAAAATTGGCGCATCAATACATTGTTGCAAGTTTTTCGGATACTCATCATCTAAAAAATAAGATGTTGTAATTTTATTCTCCTGAATATAATCAAGTTCTTCTTCAGCCAGAATTTTATTTTGAGTATTAAACAATTGATTGGTAACATGTGTTCCAATTCCATTAATTTTTAATAAAGTAGCTGGTTTTTCTTTAAAGATCTGACGAACATCTCCAGTGGCAACAATTAGCTTTTTTGCTAAAATATCGCCCACCGCTTTTGTCTTTTGCAGACGCAAAATGGCTAGTAATTTTTCTTTTTTCAAATCGCAATAATTTGATTGTCAATATACAATAAATTTTTGTTGATAAGTTTCTAATCTATGACGGATTTTTTACAAAAAAATACTAACTTTGTTTCTATGACTTTAACTAGCTACATCAACGACTTATTATACAGATACGATTGCGTAATTATACCAAATTTTGGAGGATTTGTAACCAATGCCGTTTCGGCAAAAGTGAATCATTTTTCACATACTTTTTATCCACCAACTAAACAAATTACGTTTAATGCGCATTTAAAAAATAATGATGGATTGTTAGCCAATCATATTGGTTCATCAGAAAATATTTCTTTTGAAGAGGCAACAGAAAAGATTAGTGTCGTTGTAGAAGGTTGGAATACGCAATTAAAAACAGAATCGGTTGTTATTGGTAAAGTTGGGAGTTTATCATTAAACAAAGAAAATCAACTGATCTTTGAACCAAATTCAGAGTCAAATTATTTGATTGAAACTTTTGGAATGAGCGCATTAAGTTCTCCAGCGGTTAAACGTTTAGAATACCAAAAACAAGCTGCTAAATTAACGACTGTTGCTGCTAGTAAAAAATCATCGAGCTTTCTAAAATACGCGGCGGCGGCGGCAATCTTTTTAACTGTTGGTGGTGCAATTGGTTGGAATGGTTTTCAAAACAATCAATTAAAAGAACACTACGCAAAACAACAATTAGATGTTGAGAAGAAAATTCAATCTGCAACTTTTATTATTGGAAATCCGCTACCGACAATTCAATTAAATGTTACTAAAGAAACACCTAAAAACTTTCATATTATCGCTGGTGCATTTGAATTTCCTGAAAATGCTGAAAAGAAATTGCATCAATTAAAAGCAAAAGGTTTTAACGCTGAAATTATAGGAAAAAACAAATGGGGTTTAACCCAAGTAACTTATTCTAGTTTCGAAACTAGAACAGAAGCGTATAAAAACTTAAAACAAATCAGAGATATCTACTCTGAAGATGCTTGGTTGTTGATAGAGAAGTTACATTAAAATACTTTTTTTAATAAGAATATCGCAATAATATTAATTTGTTATTACTTATCTTTGCGGAAAATTTAAAATTCTATTTCTGATGAGTTCAAAAACTCCAAAAGAATCATTAACTGTTTTAACAGACATGGTTTTGCCAGGCGAAACAAATCCTTTAAATAATTTATTTGGTGGAGAAATTCTTGCTAGAATGGATAGAGCTTGTAGTATTGCTGCTCGTCGTCATTCTAGAAGAATTGTAGTAACTGCATCGGTAAATCATGTTTCGTTTGCTAAAGCTGTTCCTGTTGGAAGTGTTGTAACTGTAGAAGCTAAAGTTTCTCGTGCATTTAAATCTTCTATGGAGGTATATGTAGATGTTTGGATTGAAGATAGAGAATCTGGAGAAAGAGCAAGAGTCAATGAAGGAATTTACACTTTTGTTGCTGTTGATGAAACTGGAAGTCCTGTTCCTGTTCCGCAAATTAACCCAGAAACAGCGTTAGAAAAAACTCGTTTTGATGGCGCTTTAAGAAGAAAACAATTAAGCCTAATATTGTCTGGTAAAATGAAGCCCCACGAAGCAACAGAACTAAAAGCTTTGTTTAATTAAACTATCTTTTTAGTAACCAACTTGATGGATTTTGCCGTTCAGTTTCTTTATGTAGTACAAATATTAACGTTGTTTTTCCAGTAACTTTATTGGTAAATATTTTTCCTAAAACCTGACCCGTTGTAACGGTATCACCTTTATTTACCATTAACGTTTCTAAGTTGTTATAGGTTGTTATATAATTTCCGTGTTGAATTAAAACAGCTTTTCTTCCGCCAGTTAAAACTTGTATTGCCAATACTTTTCCGTTAAACACACTTTGAGCTATTGCTCCTTTATCTGTAGCTATATGCAAACCAGAACTTGTAATTGTTATTCCGCGTAAAGTGGGGTGTGGTTGTTTACCAAATTTTCTAACAACCAATCCGTGTTTTACAGGCCAAGGTAATTCCCCTTTGTTTTGTTCAAACTTTAAGGCTAATGCTTTTGCTTCTGGAGTTAGCGCAAATTCTGTTGCTTTTTTATTTCCTTTTTTTGCATTCGATTTTGCAATTGCATCTTTAATAATTTCATCTATTTGAGCAGTAATTTTACGTTCTTCTTTTTGCCTCGCATTTATTTCTCTGATGTACTTTCTTTCTTTTCTTTTTATCTGAGAAACAAGTTTTTCTTTATTCTTTTTATCAATTTCAATTTTTTGTTTCTCTGCGGTTTCTACCTTTATTAAAATGTCTTTTGCTTGTTTTTTAACTAAAAGCGAATTGTTTAATTTTTTTACGACATCTGTTTGTAAAACAATTTCTTCCCCTTGTTTTTTTCTAAATGTTGTATATTGTTTCATATACTGCAACCGTTTGTATGCTTGTTGAAAACTTTGAGAAGACATTAAAAATAGTAACTGGCTTTGTTTAGATTTGCTTTTATAAGATTTAAAAATCATATCTGCATAATCTTCCTTTAAAGCATTTAGTTGCTTGATTAATTTTGCAATTTCTTTTTCGTTGAGTTTTATTTCTGAAGTTAAAAGTGTTACTTCTTCATTAATAGATTTGATATAATCTGCACGGGCTACAATCTTTGTGTTAAGATCATCTAAATCTTCTAAAGCATTTTTCTCTTTCTTTTGTTCGGTAAATAATAATCTGTTTACCTTACTAATCTCTTGTTTTAATCGTTTACTTTTTTCTTCTAATTGTTCTCTTGTTTGGGCCTGAGAAATACCAATATTAAAAAACAATGATACTATAGAAACACAGAAAAAAAGTTTAAAAATTTTCATTAAAAAACAATTTGTTTATATCCGTTAGGTACTTTAAATGGTGTGGAAAACACTTTATTAAAAATAACAGATCTATATTCTATATCTATATTGGTAAACCTGTCATTTTCTTTCGCGCGAATTTCAATATTCTTCGGAAACGTTTCATCATCAATTGTTGTGTATTTTTTATAGACAACTTTTAATGTTTGATTTTTTAGTCTACTATTTAATTCTTGCCTATCTAATTTAAAATGAATTGGGTTAATCCAAAATAAAACATCAAACAATGCTTTTTGTTCTACCGGCAACAATAAATGAGCATTATTATCTACAACAGCTTTATACTCTTGTCCATTTAAATCAAAAATTGCTTGACCTAATAATAAGTTTTGCAATTGTGTAAAATTAACATCTGTTCCTAATATGTTTTTTAGGAACTCAAAACTACCAGTAAAATAAGTCTTGTTTATTTTTTCGTAATAGCTTACAGAACTTGGAGTTATTTTAACTCTTGCCACAATTACACCAATATAAGTTGCGTTTAACCAAATAACTTCGTCTTTGTCTATTCGTAGCGTTACACTTAAATTCTGTTTGTTTGTAACGTCTTGATAAGCAACTTTAAGCCTTGCTTCAACCGTGTTTTTATGAAACCTGTTTTGAAAATATTTTTTAGAAACTTTTTTTACTGAAATTGATTTTATAGCAACAGAATTTTCAATAGTTGATTTGCTAGATTTACATGAAATAACTACCAGCACAAGAATTAATACAGCTCTAAAAAATTTCATTTTCTTTCTTATTTTTTACGTAATATTAACGCTTTATTTTTGTTTTTTATTGCCTCTTTTTCGTTTCCGAGTTTATGATAACTTACGGCAAATTCTTCATAAAAAGCTGCTTCTAAATTATTGTCTTCAAGAACAAAATCAATTCCATTTGTTAATTGTTCTATGGCTTTTTTATAATTATTGTTTTGATTTAACGCTTTCGCATTCATCAAATATACAAATGCCTGTGCTGGGAACAATTCTAACCCTTTATTGCTAAAAGCCAATAATTGGTCTTTATTATTTGCTGACAAAGTTACTATTTTACGTAGTATCTCAAAACTTTTATCTGTATCAAATTTGGTAATTAAATCTTGTAAATTTTCCGTTTTTTTCGTTGTCTTTTTAACAACTCTTTTTAAAAATTGCCTTTTAAATTGAACCAAGCTTGGTGTTAATTGATTTTCCTTTTCTAAATCAATCAAAAGCGCATTTGCTTTTTCTAATTGATTGTTTTGAAAGTATAAATACACCAGTTTTTCTCGCTCTTTCTTATTTGTAACCACCAATTTTTCTTGAATTAAAAGCGCATTTTGAATATTACTCGAAGCTAAATAAATTTTTCCTAAATGCTCTAAAACCCAATAATTATTAGACTCAAGAATTAATGCTTGCTTTGCATATTCTTCTGCTTCTAAAAAATATTTCATCATTAAATAATTCTTAGAAAGCTCAAACAACACAGAAACATCATTTGGTTTTAACTCATTGCATTTTTCTAAATTTTGAATGGCAATTCGATAATTATAAATAGATTTTTGTGCCAATGCTTTAAAGAAATGATCTTGGAATTTTAAAAAATTATCTTCTTGTAAATTTAGTGAAATTGGAATGCTATCTTGTGAAAACCCTATCGTTGGATTCCATAAGAAAAGAATAAATAAAATTGAAATAATGCTTAGTTTCATTAGATTGTTAGCTAATAACGTTGCAAGATAGTATTTATAATAATTCTTAAAAGATAAATTGCTTAAAACCTCCTATAGTTTGATTTGTTTTTAGGTTCTTTGTGAAAACTTTTTATAGTGAATTACATATCCGTAGAAAACATCTCTAAATCTTATGGAGAAAGAATCCTTTTTGAAGAACTTTCTTTTGGGATAAACAAAGACCAAAAAATTGCTTTTGTTGCTAAAAACGGGAGTGGTAAAACATCCATTTTAAACATCATTGCTGGTTTAGATGTTCCTGATACTGGACAAGTAATTTGTAGAAAAGGAATTCAGATTTCGTACTTAGCACAAAACGAAACTTTAAACCCTAAACTAACCATTAAAGAAGTTGTTTTTTCTTCAGAAAACAGAACGCTGCAAGTTATTGAACAGTACAATAAAGCGTTAGAAAATCCAGAAAATGCAGAAGCATATCAAAAAGCTTTCGAACTCATGGAACAACACAATGCTTGGGATTTTGACACACAATACCAACAAATTTTATCGAAATTAAAATTTGATGATTTACATCAAAAAGTTTCTGACCTTTCTGGAGGACAAAAAAAACGTTTGTCTTTAGCAACTATTTTAATTAATAAACCCGACTTGTTAATTCTAGATGAACCAACAAATCATTTAGATTTAGAAATGATAGAATGGTTAGAAAGTTACTTTGCTAAAGAAAAAATAACGCTTTTTATGGTTACGCACGACCGCTATTTTTTAGAGCGGGTTTGTAACGAAATTGTAGAATTAGATCACGGAAAATTATACAGATATAAAGGCAATTACTCATACTATTTAGAGAAAAAAGAAGAACGAATTGCTTTAGAACAAACCACTGTAGAAAAAGCAAAAAACCTTTACAATAAGGAGCTAGATTGGATGCGTCGTCAGCCAAAAGCAAGAACTACAAAATCTAAATCTAGAATCGATGATTTTTATGAAATTAAAGAAAAAGCCCATAAAAGAAGACAAGATCATCAAGTTCAACTAGAAATTAATATGGAGCGCTTAGGAAGTAAAATTTTAGAGCTTCATAAAGTTAAAAAATCATTTGATGACACGTTGATTTTAGATGGGTTTGAATATGTTTTCAAACGCGGAGAGCGTATTGGTATTATTGGCAAAAACGGAACTGGAAAATCATCTTTTTTAAATATAATTACTCAGAAAATCCCTGTGGATGGAGGTAAGGTTATTTTAGGCGAAACAGTAAAATTCGGCTATTATACGCAAAGTGGAATTGTAATAAAAGAAGGGCAGAAAGTCATTGAAGTGATCAAAGAATTTGGGGAATTTATTCCGCTAACTAAGGGAAGAAAGATTACTGCGGGTCAGTTATTAGAACGTTTTTTGTTCGATAGAAAAAAGCAACACGATTTTGTAGAAAAATTAAGTGGTGGCGAACAAAAACGTTTGTATTTGTGTGCAGTTTTAATTCAGAATCCAAACTTTTTAATTTTAGATGAACCCACAAACGATTTAGATGTTGTTACGCTAAATGTATTAGAAGATTTCTTGTTAGATTTTCCCGGAAATTTGTTGGTCGTTTCTCACGACAGATATTTTATGGACAAAATAATGGATTCTCTTTTTGTGTTTAGAGGTGACGGAATTATAGAAAATTTTCCTGGAAATTATTCAGATTTTAGAGCTTATGAAGACTCAAGCCCAAAAGCAGAAAAACCAAGTATAACAACACAAAAAGAAGTTGTAAAAGCAATTTCTAACTCAAAAGAAAAATTAAGTTTTAAAGAAAATAGAGAATTTGGTCTGCTAGAAACCGATATTTCAAAACTAGAAAAGAAGAAAAATCGAATTGAAAATAAATTTGAAAATAACGAAATTTCAACAGAAGAAATAAACGATAAATCTCAAGAATTACAACAAATAATTTCTGATTTAGAACAAAAAGAAGAACGTTGGTTAGAACTTTCTATGAAGCTAGAAGGGTAAATTACGGGTTCACTATTTGATGGTCTTCCAATAAATTTTCATTATTAAAACGAAGGACTAATTGTGCGATGGCAACGGTGTCTTTTGGAGAAGGAATTCCTAAAATTGATGAAGGTCTCAGAGTTCGTCCGAAGTTAAGCAGACCCAAAAGGCAATAGTCATCTCACTATCCCTTCTACATTTTATTAATCTTAACCCAGAACATTGCTGCATGGGCATATGTTCAGGCTTTAGGTGGGTATTATATTTTTAAGCAATTAAACTATTTTTATTACCTTTGAAAGAGTTTAATTCTTGTTGTTTAAGGATTTAAATTAGTCTCTTAAATCGATTTGTTGTTTGTTCTATTATTGTAGAGAGTGAAACTATCTGTTTTTAAAATTTATATTTCCAATAATACTTTTATGAAATTTATTGTATCATTGATTTGTATGTTAGCTGCGTTAAGTGTTTGTAGCCAAAAGATGCACCATCAAATGATTAGCTCTCAAAGTACATCAAGTGTTACGAGCTCAGGTATACAAGTAAAACAAACTGTTGGGCAAATTTCTGCTACGGGTAATTTTTCAGGGAAATTTTCAGTTCAACAAGGCTATCAGCAGTCTAATTGGGCTGCGTATTTAGCGACACCTAAAGACATCGCTATTACAAGTTTTCCAAATCCGTTTACCCAATTTATCAATTTCAAATTTATCGGTTCAAATGCTACTAAAATACTAATTCAGATTTTTGATGTTAACGGCAAGTCGGTATACTTAAAAGAACATGCTGTTGAAAATAAATTATTTAGAATCGCGTTATCAAAGTTAGCAATTGGGGTTTACTTGGTAAAAGTAAAAAACCAAAACTTGTATCATTTTACTAAAATTATTAAAAATTGAAAAAACAATATTTCTTTTTAGTGCTACTCTTTTTACTTTTTAATGCAAATGCACAAGAGTTATATATTAGCTCCGGTAAAAACAGTACTAGTTTCGATTATAAAAGTACTAACGGTAGTGATAAAAATTTAGATTTTAGAAATGGCCTTGGAAATAATTTAGAAATCGGTTATAAATCTACTTTTAAAAACGATCGGTATATTTATGCAATTGGCTTGGCTTATAATGAATTTAATGCCGAAGCGTCTAACTATGCAACCAATTATTCTTGGGAAACAAAATACATCGGAATTATAAATAAAATTTCCTACAATTTAGCGAATACAACCTCTAACTGTTGTTTTGGCTTAGATCTTAATGCTTTTTTTAATATCGGTTTTACTACAGCTACGCTACTTAGTGGAAAGCAGTTTATAAATAATTATTATTACGATTTAACCAAACACGAAGATTTTTCAGGAATTCTTCTGCAACCATTTGTTGGTTTTAGCACACAATACAGTGTCTCTCGAAATTTTAGATTAAATTTAGGGTATAATTTTTCTAAAACTTTTAATTTATTAAACAAAGCAACCGAAAAAATATCCTTTAATACCAGCCAGTTTCAACTTGGTATACAGGTTTCATTAGTACGGTAAACTCATATGAAAAAAATAACGTTCCTCTTTCTTTTTTTCACTGCTATTGGTTTTAGCCAAACCAAAGGCATTTCTTATCAGGCATTAATTTTAGACCCAATAGAACAACAATTACCTGGCTTTAACAATGACAAAGCTCCGTTAGCCAATAAAAATATTTGTTTGCAATTTTCTATCATAGATGAAAATACAGATGATGAGTATGTAGAAACCCATATTATTACGACCGACGAATTCGGAATGGTAAACCTAACCATTGGACTTGGAACAATAACAGGTGGTTACGCCACTACATTTGAAGATATTGTATGGAGTACTTTACCTAAAAACCTAAAGGTAGCCATAAGTATGAATGGGAGTTGTACATACTTTACAGAAATAAGCAACGCTCCTTTTACTGCGGTTCCTTTTGCGTTGTTTGCTGTAAATACGCAAAACACCCCTATTGTATTAAATAATAAAGCTGAAATTGACTTATTAAAAGCATTGTTAAAAGCTACACAAATAAGTGCCGGTATTAACTTAGATGGGTCGTATACAGCCAACACCACTGCCAACTATATTAATACTGCAACTTCTTTAAAAGATGCAGACATCGCATTAGATACTCAGGTAAAAGTAAATGAAGTTGCAATTGCAGGCAATGCATTAGACATCTTAACAAATACAACCGCGATTACCACTAAGGTAGCCATAACAGCTATTGTAGATGATTTAACTACTGGTGGAATTTCAGTTCCGCTGTCTGCAGAACAAGGTAAAGAATTAAAAAAGTTAATAGACACTACCGTAAACATAACGGTTGAAGACAACCTAACAACTGCAAGTACTACTTCTGCCTTGTCTGCAAATCAAGGTGTTGTCTTAAAAGGTTTTGTGAGGACTAACATAGCTGATATTACAAGTAATACAAATGCCATTATAATAGAAACTACAAGAGCAACAGGAATTGAAGGAAACATTCAAACAGAATTAGATGCTACTCAAACAGGAGCTGGATTAAATGCAGATGGAACTTATGCTGCAAATGGGTCTGCCAATTATATTTCAGGAGCTACTGCATTAAATGATGCTGATAATAAATTGGATGCTCAGGCGAAAGTAAATGCAACTTCAATCGC
>JBDNGO010000144.1:0-1760 GCA_041689245.1 Flavobacteriaceae bacterium
CATCTCTTTCTGGTTTGTGTGTACGGTAATTAATTGTTTCTGGTTTTAACACCTCTCCTTTAGAAATTTCTAAAATAGATTCTGGAGATGATAATCCAATTGAGATTTTATTAAACTTTTTTACAGTGTACTTCTCGTTGTCTCTTGCCATGGTAATGGATTCGAATTAAAATTGTAAAAATGACCTCTAAAGAGGCTTCTAAATATATGATTGTCATCAAGCCAAAAAGACTTGATGACATTTCACTGTTTGTTATTCTTCTAATTGAACGTTTAATCCTAAACCTTTCAGTTCGTGCATTAATACGTTAAATGATTCTGGTAGACCAGGTTCTGGCATTTCTTCACCTTTAACAATACTTTCGTATGTTTTAGCTCTACCTAATACATCATCAGATTTTACTGTTAAGATTTCTCTTAAGATACTAGATGCACCGTATGCTTCTAATGCCCAAACTTCCATTTCTCCAAAACGTTGACCACCAAACTGAGCTTTACCACCTAATGGTTGTTGTGTAATTAATGAGTAAGGACCAATAGAACGCGCATGCATTTTATCTTCAATCATGTGTCCTAACTTAATCATATAAATAACACCAACCGTTGCTGGTTGATCAAAACGTTTTCCTGTTCCACCATCATATAAATACGTATGTCCAAATCTTGGTACACCCGCTTCATCTGTAATTTCATTAATTTGATCTAAAGATGCTCCATCAAAAATTGGGGTTGCATATTTAGTATCTAATTTCTGACCAGCCCATCCAAGAACTGTTTCATAAATCTGACCAATGTTCATACGAGAGGGTACACCTAACGGATTTAATACAATATCTACTGGAGTTCCGTCTTCTAAGAAAGGCATATCTTCTGCTCTAACAATACGAGCAACAATACCTTTATTTCCGTGACGTCCGGCCATTTTATCTCCTACTTTTAATTTACGTTTTTTAGCAACATAAATTTTAGCAAGTTTTAAAATACCAGCTGGTAATTCATCCCCTACAGAAATTGTAAACTTCTCACGACGTAAGTTACCTTGTAAGTCGTTTACTTTAATTTTATAGTTGTGAACTAATTCTCCAACAGATTTATTTAATGCTTTATCAGTAGTCCAAGATCCTTGCGTTAAGTGCGTATAATCTTCAACAGAATTTAACATTTTTAAGGTAAATTTCTTTCCTTTTGGAAGTACTTCTTCACCTAAATCGTTAAATACACCTTGAGAAGTTTTTCCACTAATTAATGCGAAAAGTTTTTCAACTAATTCATCTTTTAGAATTTCGAATTTAGTAACAAAAGAACTTTCTAAAGCAATAATTGCTTCTTTGTCTTTTGCTCTTTTCGTTTTATCTTTAACAGCTCTTTGGAATAATTTTTTATCAATTACTACACCTCTTAATGATGGAGAAGCTTTTAATGATGCATCTTTTACATCACCTGCTTTATCACCAAAAATTGCACGTAATAATTTTTCTTCTGGAGTTGGATCTGATTCGCCTTTTGGAGTAATTTTCCCGATTAAAATATCACCAGGTTTTACTTCTGCTCCAATACGAATCATTCCGTTTTCGTCAAGATCTTTTGTAGCTTCTTCAGAAACATTAGGAATATCATTCGTTAACTCTTCAGTTCCTAATTTTGTATCTCTAACATCTAAAGAATATTCATCAATATGAATTGATGTAAAAATATCTTCACGAACTACTTTTTCAGAAATTACAATCGCATCCTCAAAGTTATACCCTTTCCAAGGCATA
>JBDNGO010000145.1:0-2391 GCA_041689245.1 Flavobacteriaceae bacterium
GAATTTAGCTTTACACTCAGCTTCATTCGGATAAGTATTGAAAAATTCTACTAACTTCATATTACTAATTTTATACAAAGTTCGTGTCGGTGAACGTAAGCTAGTTACGTTCTACTGGTAAAGTTCACGATATGCATTTAACATTATTATAAGGGTTCATGTCCCTAGATAAAGGAATATAATATTAACCAAATATTATCTTATTAATTTGTTTATAAATTTTCTTCGGCTATTCCAACTCCAATTTGTAGATTTGGTTTAGTGGAAAATTTAATTGTTACTAAAACAACAAGCTCAATGGACGTTGAAGATGGAATGGCAACATTATTCGTAGATTCTGAGGGTGTTTTAGTATCCAAAGTGAAAAAAGGAAATGTCTCTTTAAGGGAAATGGACGAAAATTACGTTCATTTAAAATCAATCACAAAAGGGACTTCAGTTTGCGGGATCATTGAAAGTCAATATATTTCAAGCTTTAATAAAGATTACATTCTCTATATTGAAAGAGAATACTCAAAAATTTATAAAGCTCTTGCGATTGTCGCACCTTCTGGCTGGATGCGTTTAAAATCTAAATACACACTCCGGTTTTCTAAAAGTAAATTCCCCATTAAACTATTCGCCAACAGCACTCAAGCTAAAATATGGCTTAAAAGTCATCTTTAGCGAAGAGTACTTGCACAAGAATTCTTATCAATAGTTAGTTTTGTTGTTTTCAAAGCACCAAATCCACCAAGAATATCAACACCGTTTTGAATACCATTCGCTTTCAAAATTGATAAGGCTATAACTGACCGATATCCTCCAGCGCAGTGTAAATAAAATGTATCTTCCTCTGGAAATTCATCCAAATACTTCTTTAGTTCATCAAGTGGAGTGTAATTGGCTCCAACAATATGCGCAGATAAGAATTCTCCTTCCTTGCGAACATCAAATAGAGGTAATTTAGTTGTGTTTAGTTTTTTTTCAAGCTCTTCGGCTGAAATTGAATTTATATCGTCTAAATTTCGACCACTTTCGGCCCATGCAGGAATACCACCTTTCAAATATCCTTTGATATTGTCAAAACCCACACGACTCAAACGAGTAATCGCCTCTTCCAATCGCTCTTGATCAACAACCAAAACTATTGGTGTTTTAGTATCCGCAATTATTGCTCCAACCCAAGGCGCAAATTGACCATCCAAACCAATGAATAAACTCCCTGGAATGTGAGACTTAGAAAATTCGCTTTGATGCCGCACATCTAGTAAAACCGAACCTTTCGTTTGAATTAACACTTCTAATGCTTCTGGAGATAACGGATTATTCCCCAGTTTAATTACATTTTCAATTGAAGTGTAGCCTTCTTTGTTCATTTGAACATTTAAAGGAAAATAAGCTGGAGGAGAAGCTAAGCCATCGGTCAATTCCTTGACAAACTCTTCTTTCGTCATGTTTGGGCGAAGCGCATAATTTGTTTGTTTTTGCTCACCCAATAAACCAATCGTTTCTTTGCTCATGCTTTTTCCACATGCAGATCCTGCTCCATGACCAGGATATACCGTAACGTTATCTGGTAAAGTCATGATTTTATTGCGCAAACTATCAAAAAGTGTTCCAGCCAAATCTTCCATGGTCATACTTTCAGCTTTCTGAGCTAAATCAGGTCTTCCAACATCACCCAAAAACAAAGTATCGCCTGAAAACAAAGCGTTTGGCTCACTATTTTCGTCTAATAACAAGTAGCAAGTGCTCTCCATTGTGTGGCCTGGAGTATGGATTACCCGAATTTTAGTATTACCCAAAATTAATTCTTCTCCGTCTTTCGCACTTTGTGATAAGAAATTTGTTTCTGCATTGGGTCCGAAAATTATCGGCGCACCAGTCATTTCAGATAAAGTTACATGTCCTGAAACAAAATCTGCATGAAAATGAGTTTCAAGGATATATTTGATTTTGGCTCCTCGTGATTCCGCTAAATCGATGTACTGTTGAACTTCGCGTAAAGGGTCAATAATGGCAACTTCATTATTGCTTTCGATATAATATGCTCCTTGAGCTAAACATCCAGTATATATTTGTTTTACTTCCATGATTGATTTATTATTACAAAGATAGGCATAGCAAATAAAAAAAGCAGTGATGAAATTTCATCACTGCTTTTTTTATGTCTTATTTGTCCCGTCCTAACATAGCGATACACTAAAACAATAGTGTAATGAAAACACCAGTAAACAAAGTAGGTAACAAGCGAACCCAGAAAGACTACTCTTTCTTTTAAATTACAATTAGTAGAAGAAATTGAACTAGGTTTTCTGACAAAAACTCAAGCCAAGATTAAATATGGCATTCAAGGTGATTCAACGGTGAGTAAATGGTTGCAAAAGTATGGTACATTTGATTGGGAGC
>JBDNGO010000146.1:0-18063 GCA_041689245.1 Flavobacteriaceae bacterium
CGAACTCCAAACCAAATGCATCAACAGAATAAAGTAATAATGCGAACCTATAAAAGAAAAAACACTTGCAAGAATGTTCTTACAAGTGTTTAATTAAGTATTATTGTCTAATAATCTGTATCGTTTATTCAGGACGGGACATATGTTAAAAATTATATAAAAAAGTTATTTAAAGTTTGATATATTGTTTGTTTTAAAGAACTTTAGCTTTTATATATATTAACCAAACAATTAAATCATGAAAAATAGTACATTAGTATTGCTATTTGTGTTTGTTTCTAGCCTCTCATTTGCACAAGAAACTTCAAAACCAAATTACAGGCAAGCAGCAAAATACTCCCCAAATAACTTAGCGAAGTTAGTACATTCAACCTCTGTTAGTCCTCACTGGCTAAAAAAAGGAAATCGTTTTTGGTATCAATATAAAACATCTGAAGGAGCAAATTATTACTTAGTTGATGCGGATATAAAAAAAAGAACAACGCTTTTTGACAATGTTAAAATGGCAAAATGGTTAACAGAAATTACGAAAGATCCATATGATGGACAACACTTGCCTAAATTTTCTTTCAAATTTAACAAAGCAGAAAATGCAATTCGTTTTTATGTAACTTCTACTGAAGAAATCCCTGTTAAAGAGGATACGAAGTCAGACAAGAAAACGGATGAGGAGAAAGACAAAAATGCAAAGAGCAAAAAGCCTAAAACGGAAAAGAAAGTATATCACCTAGAATATAGATTAGGGGGTAACGGATTAATCATTATAGATACTAAAAAAGAAGAAAAGAAATGGAAAGACTGGGCAAATATTGCTCCAGATAGCTCTATTGTTTTATTTTCAAAAAACTTTAACATCCATTGGATGGATAAAGCAAATTTTTTAAAAGCAGTTAAGGACGATAAAGATTCAACAATTGTAGAGCATCAATGGACAAAAGATGGTGTTGAGAATTATGGCTATGGTGGTGAAGGAAGAGGAGAAAACAACGAAACAGAAATAAAAAATAAAGATAATCGTAAAGGAGTTTGGGGAACTTGGTCTCACGATTCTAAAAAATTCGTTTTTGAAAAATCAGATTCTAGACAGATCAAAGATTTATGGGTAATTAATTCTGTAACTAATAAAAGACCCGTTTTAGAAACGTATAAATATCATATGCCAGGAGAAGCAGAATTTTCAAAATCAGAATTATTGATTTTTGATATCCCTTCAAAAAAAGTAGTTAATGTAGAATTAGATACCATAAAACAACAAAGTTTATCTGTTTTTAGAGCACCATCAAATCAATCTAGTAGAGATGATGATTTTAGACCTTCATTATTATTATCTGAAAAAGGAAAATTATATTATAGTATAATTAGTAGAGATCGCAAGAAATATGACATCTGTGTTGCAGATTTAGAAACCGGAAAATCTAAAGTATTAATAGAAGAGCGTTTTAATACGTATATAGAAGCTAGACCGTTAATTTTATTCAATAATGAAACAGAAATGTTGCATTGGGCAGAACGCGATGGTTGGGCACATTTTTACCTATATGACTCAAATGGAAAACTAAAAGATCAAGTTACAAATGGAGATTATCATGTCGCTAATTTCGCAGGATTAGATGAAAAATCAAGAACCTTATATTTTACGGCAAACGGTGTAAATAAGACTCAAGATCCATATTTTGAACAGATGTATAAAATAAATTTAAACGGATCAGAAATGCGTACGTTAAATGCTGGAGATTTCACCACAAGTACAAGTATGGCAGATTCTAACAACTATTTTGTAAGTAATTTTTCTAGAGTAAATACCGTTCCAAAATCTGAATTACGTTCTTCTGATGGAAGATTAGTAATGAAATTAGAGGAAGCAGATTTATCTCAATTGTTTGCTACTGGTTACAAATTCCCAGAACCATTTAAAGTAAAAGCAGATGACGGAATAACAGATTTATATGGTGTAATGTATAAACCTTTCGATTTTGATTCTACAAAAATATATCCATTATTAGAATATGTATATCCAGGACCACAAACTGAATCTGTAAACAAATCTTTTTCTTTTAGAATGGATCGTTTAGACAGAATGGCACAAGTTGGTTTTGTTGTAATTACGTTAGGAAATCGAGGCGGACATCCAGATAGATCTAAATGGTACCATAATTACGGATATGAAAACTTAAGAGATTATGGTTTGGCAGACAAGAAGTATGTTGCTGAGCAATTAGCGAACAAACACAGTTTTATTGATATTTCTAAAGTAGGAATTTACGGTCATTCTGGTGGAGGATTTATGTCTACTGCAGCCATGTTAGTGTATCCAGATTTCTTTAAAGTGGCAGTTTCATCCGCAGGAAATCATGATAATAATGTATATAATAGTTGGTGGAGCGAAACGCATCACGGAGTAAAAGAAGAAATAGACGAAAAAGGAAAATCTTCTTACGTATATAAAATTGACACCAATCAGTCGTTGGCAAAAAACCTAAAAGGACATTTAATGTTGATTCATGGTGATGTTGATAATAATGTACATCCAGCAGGAACAATTAGAATGGCAAATGAATTGATAAAAGCACACAAAAGGTTTAAATTTATGACAATGCCAGGGCAACGACACGGCTTTGGAGATATGACAGAATATTCTTTTTGGTTACGAGCAGACCATTTTAGTAAATACTTTTTAGGAGTTGAAGCAACAAGTGTAGATATTATCGAAATGAATAGAGACGAGCCTCAGAATAAATAAACCTATTTTTGATAAAACAAAAAACGCCGAGCAGTACTGAAATTAATTCAGCATAAATGCTCGGCGTTTTTTTATGTTCTAAATTTAGATTCCCGTTTTCACGAGAATGACATTTACTTTTTATCTAACCACTCTTTTCTGCTTTTTAACATTTCTGGAGTTACTTCTAAACCAGCTTTTTCAAAAGTTATAATTGTATAGCTTGGATCTTTTATTAAGGTAATTTTTGCACTTCTTAATTGGTTATATCTGCTAAATTTAATGGTAACAACATCCCCAATTTTATAGGTTTCTAAAATTGCGTTTACAGAATTTTTATCTCCGACAACATTGTTGTCTATTGCTATAATTTTATCGCCAGAATTTAAACCAGCTTTATACGCTGGACTTCCAATTTGCGCATTATCTATAACAACATCATTTAATGTAGAAACCCCTAAAAATACTTTTTCACTGTCTTGTTTTAAAACTACACCAACGCGGTTGAATAAAGGCTCGTAATTTGGCATGGCGTTTTTATAGACAAAATGAGAAAAGAAATAATCTCCAAATAATTCACCAGCGTATGTATTTAAAGTGCTGTTCAAGTTGTCTATTGTATATGGCTTTTCATTTTTTCCGTATGTTTTCCATACAGATTTCATGTAGCCATCTAATGTTAAGTTTCCGTTTTCGTTACGTAAAGATAAATCTAGCGCTAAACCTAATGCGCTTCCATAAGAATAGTAAGAAATAAAAGTATTTTCTCTATTAACTGGATCAATAGAAGTTGCAGCATCTACAAAAGGCGCTTGATAGCTCATTTCTATTGGGTTAAAAAAGAATCTTCCTGGAGAATTCCATACATAATTAAAAGTTCCGTTTAAACTATTGATATAGTCTTCATGAGACATTAATTCTGCTCTGGTTAAAAACAAATTTGTGTAATAACTTGTAAAACCTTCTGCAAACCATAATTCTCCACTCATATTTGCTTCTTCAAAATCGAATGGCTCTAAAGATTTAGGTCTTATACGTTCTACATTCCAAGCATGGAAAAACTCATGAGAAACAGTTCCAATATTTCCTATCATTCCGCCATTTGCTAAAGTTTTTGTACTTGTTACAACAGTAGAATTTCTGTGTTCCATTCCATCGCCACTGGCATTTGGCACATAACATGCTAAAAATACATATTTGCCATAATCAAACTTTGGTAACTCCCCAAAAACTGCCATTTGTTGTAATACAACCTTTTGTACACTTTCAAAATATTGATCAGCTTCAGCTTCAGTTCCAACATTGTGTAATGCTAACTTTACTTTTAATTTTTCTCCATCTGATTCAACCTCAAAAGAACGCACTAAATGATTACTTAGTTCTGTTGGACTATCCATAAAATACTGCATATTTGGAGCATAATAGGTATTGTCGAACATTGGTTTCAATTGTGTCGCAATTTTCCACTCTTCTCTTGGGATAAAGTTTACCTGAATTGGAGTCTCTTTTAATGAAGGCGCAAACATAAATGTTGCTGGAATATTTAAATGTGCATGTGTTTCATCAATTTGAGCATAGGTTCCGTCTCCTCTATTTGCAAACAACGTATAAGTTACATTTACGGTTCCGTCATGTTCTGCAACATCCCATTGATATGGGTTTGGTCTTGTTAATTTGATAGGTTCACCTTTGCTATTGGTTGCTTTTACATTGTACACGTTTTTAGCAAACTCATGTATTGCATATCTTCCAGGAGACGTTCTACTCATTCTAAAAGAGAATTTTCCGTCTTTAATTTTTGTAAAAGAAATTTTTATTTCTGCTTCGTGTTGCGCTGCATTGTCAAACGAAATAGTATAATTGATATAGCTCTGTGCATTACTTAATGTAGTAATACAGAGCGTTAATAATAAGATCTTAAAATGGTGTAAACGCATTATTGTTAGTTTTTAATTTGTGCTTTCAAAACTACACAAAAATCTTCTAATCATTCACATATTCTAAGATATCAGATGGTTGACATTCTAATGCTTTACAAATAGCTTCTAAGGTAGAAAAACGAACGGCTTTTGCTTTACCCGATTTTAAAATGGATAAGTTTGCTGTTGTAATTCCAATAATTTCTGCCAAATCTTTGCTTTTCATTTTCCGTTTGGCAAGCATTACATCTAAGTTTACAATAATTGCCATCGTTAAATTGTTAAATTGTTAAATCGTTTTCTTGTTTGATTTCTTTTGCAGATAACATTGCTTTACTTTGAATTAATAAAAATAAACCAATACTTGTAATAAATAAACAAACCATTAAATCGCTATCAAAAGTTAATTGAAAAGTTTTGTCAAATAGTCTATTAAAAAAACTTATAACAATAATAGAAAAAGAAATAGTACCCGAATAGATAAATTCATTTCCGCTTTTTTTTAAACTATTGATGATTGATGTTGTAAAATATTTATTTTTTAGCAGGTGTCCTGCTACCTTTCTAAGTTGGAATAAAGCAAGTATAAAACAGATATAAGAAATAATACTAAAAATTAATATTATCCAATGAACGAATGACCATTCTTGAACAGGAGAATTATGCTTGTTTATCTTTAGTACGCCAGTTGGTATAATGAAAAATATACCAAGAATATAAACAAGTTGTGAAACGAATAATCCATCAATTAGGATTTTAAAAAGCTTATTAGTTTTCATAGTTATATAGTTAAATCGTTTTCTTGTTTTAGTATTCTAGAGTTTTCAAATATTTTACCGAATAGTAAAAAGAACAATCCTATAATTATAGAGATAATACTTTTTAAATCGATTGTAGCCACTAGTATATTTGATAAAGTAATTAAAAAATTGGTTTTCATCTGCACCATATTACTTGCTAAATTTTGAATGTATAAGGCAGCGAATAATTGTATTATAATTGAATAAACACCAATGAAAATAAAAATATTTCCTCCTTTTTTTAAATTCCTAATTACATTCTTACTATAAAAATCCGAATTTAAAAAAGAGGAAACACTTTTCTTTAAAAAGAACATTGCTATTATCAACAAAACATAATTTATGACTGTTGATAAAGGGACAAGATATATTTTCCAACCAAACGGCTGATTAAATAACATTTGATTGAATATCATTGAAAAGCTTCCTAAAGGTGTTGGCAATAATTCTGGAAAGAAAAATAAAAGGATAAAAAAGATAATACCAGTAATAAACACTGCAATTAATGTGTAAAATAAAATATTAATAAGGGTTCTTAAGATTTGAATTGTTTTCATAGTCGATATATTTTTATACTGCAAATATATAAAAATTATTGAAGAACAATAATAAATTATTAAAAAAGAATAATTTTATAGTTTTTTAATTAGGCGAGCACTCATGTTTCCTTACAATGGATAATTTCAAGAACACAAAACTAATCTACAATATATCTCATAGACACCTTGTTATAAGCACTTTTCAGTTTTTTAATTACAGGTTCTATTTCTTCTTTATCTAGATGTCCAAAACCCAAACGAATAGCACAGGTGTTTTTATCCTGATAAAGAACAGTTTTTGGTAGGAATAAATCATTTTTTTCTGCTTCTTCGGCGAGTTTTACTAACGATATTTTTGGATGAAATTGTAACCAAATGGCTAATCCGCCAGTGGGAATATTCCAGTGTGCAATGTCTGAAAAATAGTCAGTTAGGAGCTTGCATAAACAATCGCGTCTTTGTTTATATATTACACTATTTTTTTTCATGAGGCGATAAATTTCACCCTCATTAATTAATTCCGACAGCATTTGTTCTTGTATTAAATCGCCTTGTTTGTCTAGCAATTGCAAATAGTTTTTTGCTTCTGAGATTAGGTTTTCTGGAGCGACCACAAATCCTGTTTGAAAACTTGGAAATAATGACTGTCCGAGTTTTCCTAAATAAATAACCATACCGTTTGTATCTATACTTGCCATGGGCAACATTGCAGATCCTTCGAACTGAAAATCGTAATCGTAATCATCTTCAATAATAGCAAATCCGTATTCTCTAGCAAGTTGCAACAAGGCTAAACGACGTTCTGCACTTAATGTTACGCTCGTTGGATAATCTCTATGAGCACAGATATACACACATCTAATACTTCCTTTTACAAAATGTTTTTTTATGTATTCAATATCTAAACCATCAGTATCCACAGGAATTGTTTTGATGGTTGCCCCTGCTTGTTGAAAAATCATATTAGCCGCATAATTACTTAAATGCCCTACTAATACTACATCGTTTTGTTTTATTAATAATTGAGAAACAATGTACAAACTCATTTCTGTACTACGCGTACTGATTATATTATTTGGTTTTATATGAAAACCCCTAGTTGCATTTAAATAATTACATAGCTGAGTTTGAAACAACGAATAAGAAAACTCGTTTGGGATGTTCCATTTTTTTATCAATGTTTTTCGTTTCATGACAGCACTGTACCATCTTGTAAATTGATGAACAGGGTGCAGGCGTAAATCGGGTTTTCCATCGTTAATGGTATACTTAGCATTTGTTAACTGAACAGTTGATGCTAAATGAAATGATTTTTGAAAAGGAAATCCTGTTGTTTTAGCAGATGTATATGCTTGTTTTATTTTTTGAGAAGGTGCTTTTATTTTTGCTGTTTTTAGTGCTGGATCTAAAACAAATGTACCTTTATTTGGTGTTATTTCTACCCAACCTTGAGAAGCCAACTCTTCGTAGATAGCAACTGCTGTATTTCTATGGACTTTTAATAACTGCGCTAATACACGGGTTCCTGGTAGCATTGTACCTTTGGTTACATATTGACGTTGTATCGCATTTACAATTTGCTGTGAAACTTGTATATACACAGGTTGAGAGATTGATTTATCAAAATCAATTAGTTGTTTAAATAGTGTATTAACCGGACTATCTATCATTTTAAAACTGGACTAGTTTAGTTGTCCGAAAAGTTACGACTTTTGCATTGTTTTTAAATTAAAATAACAATTAAAATGAACCAAAGAAAATTACTAATTATTGCAATTTTACTATTGAATTTGAATTTGTTTTCTCAAGAAAAAGATAAAGTATTTGAGTTAGATACTGTAGTAATTACTTCTAGCAGAATAGATTTACCTTTTAAAGAAAATTCTCGAACAATTTTAGTAATTACGTCTAAACAAATTAAGCAAAGTGCAGTAACAAATCTTACAGATTTACTACAACAAGTTGCGGGTATAGATATGCGTAGAAGAGGTGTAAACGGAATGCAAGCGGATTTATATATTCGTGGTGGAAGTTTTGACCAAACATTATTGTTAATTGATGGAATTAAAGTTGAAGATCCACAAACAGGACATCATACCATGAACATGGCGTTGCCAATTGATGTTATTGAGCGTGTTGAAATTATTAAAGGAGCAGCAGCCCGAATTTTTGGTCAAAATGCTTTTACAGGAGCTATTAATATTGTTACCAAAAAGAATGCAAATAATGTAAATTCAGCAGGAATTCAAGGAGGTTCATTTGGTCAAAAAAATGGTGCTATTACGGTTGGTAAAAATCTTAAAAATAGCTCGATTATTGCACACGCATCTTTAAATTCATCTGATGGGTATAGACATAATACAGATTTTAAAAATCAGAATTATTTCATAAAAAACACATTTAACAAAAACAATACACCAATTGATTTTATTGGATATTTTACAGAAAGAAATTTTGGAGCTAACGGATTTTATGCGTCACCTTCTGCAATAAATCAATATGAAGAAACACAATCTAGTTTAGTCGGCTTGTCTAGTTCTTTTAAAAACGGAAAGCTTCTTCTAAAACCACGCATATATTGGAAAAGAAATCAAGACATGTATGTATATATTCGTAACAATCCTTCGGTTTACAGGAACTTACATATTTCTAATAAAGTTGGAGCTGAGGTAAACGCATCATACAATTCTTCTGTAGGGATAACAGGTTTTGGGATTGATATTGCTAAAGTCTTTTTATCTAGTAATAACTTAGGATCTAGAAATAGATTTATGGCAAATATGTTTTTAGAACATCGATTTAAATTATTTAATGATAAAATGGATATTACGCCAGGAATAGCAATTAATTATTTTTCAGATTTTAAGTTTCATGCCTTTCCAGGAGTTGATGTTGGATATACAGTAAGCGACAATTTTAAGGTGTATGCAAATGCTGGATATACATACAGAATTCCGACATATACAGATTTGTTTTATAGCGATCCAACAACGTTAGGGAATGAAAATTTAAATCCAGAAGAAGCAATTTCTGAAGAATTAGGATTAAAATACATCTCGTCAAAAATAGATTTTTCTGCTGCTGTTTTTAACAGAAATTCTAATAATTTAATAGATTATGTTAAGGCAAATACAACCGATAAATGGCAAGCAACAAACATTCAAGATTTAAACTCTTTTGGATTTGAGTTTAACGGATCGTTTCGTTATAAAGTAAAAGATTTTATACAAAACCTTTCTTTCGGTTATACATTCTTAGATGAAAACTTAGAATCTGTAAAAGATAACTTTTCTAGATATTCTATTAATTCTTTAAAACACCATTTTACATCAACATATCGTTCTCAATTCTTCAAAAACATAAGTCAGAGTGTTATTTATAAATTCTCAGAAAGATCAACAGGAGAAAGTTATGGGATTGTTGATGTTATGCTAACGCTAAATTTAAAACCTTTTGATGTATCACTAATCGGAAATAATATTTTTAATAAAGAGTATACAGAAACCAATTTAGTACCTATGCCAAAAGCAAACTTTTTAATTGATTTAAGGTATAAATTTTAATTTTCTAACAATCCTAGGGAAAAATAGGTTGACATCAAAAATAGAGTAATTAACGCTGTTTTTTAATCAACAAGACATACGTATAGCTACTTATGTATATATAAGGAATAAACGGGAAATTAGCCCATATATTTATTCCTAGATTCTGAAATTTTGCCCTAATTGTATTTAGTTCTATTTAAAAAGCCATCTATAAACATCGTTTCCGTTTGCAAATAATAATAGCATTATTAATAAAACAAATCCGACGATTTGCGCATATTCTAAAAATTTATCGCCAGGTTTTTTACCGGTAATCATTTCCCAAAGTGTAAACACAACATGACCACCATCTAAAGCCGGTATTGGTAATAAATTCATAAATCCTAACATGATAGATAAGAATGCTGTAATGTTCCAAAATGTTTGCCAGCTAAACTCTGACGGAAAAATACTTCCTATAGAAATAAACCCTCCCAACCCTTTATAAGCTCCAGTATTTGGATTAAATATTTTCTTTAATTGTTTTATATATCCTGTAAGTGTGCTCCAAGATTTATTTAATCCGGCAGGAATTGCTCCCGCAAAAGTATACTCAATGTTTTCTAAATTATAGTATCCTAGCCTTTCTAAATCAGGCATTGATAATCCAGCAAGATTTACTCCTAAAACTCCATCTGCTGTAATTTTTACAGTTATGTCTTTTGTTTCGTTTCCTCTTTTAACAGCCAATGTTATTTCTTCATTTTTATAGTTTTTAAGAATAGTTTCTGCTTCATCAAAATACGTAATTGGCGTACCATTTATTGCTACAATAATATCTCTTACTTTTAAATCTCCATTTACATTTGGAGAATCTTCAGCTATTTTACCAACCATAAATGGATATCTTGGCAACAAAAAAGAACCCTCGTTTTTACCTCTTTCAATTAACTTAGAAATAAAATCAATCGGAATTTCTTTATCAATAACTTCTCCATTTCTTTCAATAGAATAGTTATTCCCGTTGATAAATTCGATAGGTAAATTGCTAAATTTTCTAATTTCATTTCCATCAATCGTTAAAACTTTATCACCCGTTTTTAACCCTAAAGAAGTTCCTAAAGAGTCTTGTACCCAAATTCCACCTTTTACATTTTTATTTGGTAAAAAGTTTTCTCCATACGCATACATTAACATAATGTAAATGAAAATACCCAAGATAAAGTTTACAATTACGCCACCAAGCATAATTATTAAACGTTGCCAAGCTGGTTTAGATCTAAATTCCCATGGTTGTGGCGGCAAAGCCATTTGCTCGGTATCCATACTTTCATCAATCATTCCAGATATTTTTACATATCCACCAAGCGGAATCCATCCAATTCCGTAAACAGTATTGCCAACTTTCTTTTTAAGAATAGAAAATTTATAATCAAAAAATAAGTAGAATTTTTCTACTCTTGTTTTAAATATTTTTGCTGGTATAAAGTGCCCTAATTCATGTAAAACAATTAACAACGATAAACTAAGAATGAATTGAGATGCTTTAATTAATATTTCCATGTAGTATTTTTTCTTTTTTAATCGGACAAATGTACGTTTTTAATAAGAGTTGTAAAATAGCAAAAGAGTCCAATTGTCCTTTTTTAACAAAGATTTATTTTAAATTCTTTGATTTTGATTCATTTAGAGTAGAATATAACGTAATTTTGTCACTTCAAAACAAGCCTAAAAATGAGTTTTTTTTCAGTTAAAAAATCACTTCCTTTTCTAATTGTTTTTGCTGTCTTTTCTGTAATTGCATTAACGGTTTTTTACAATTTATTATCTGTAGATAAAAGATTGCCAATTTATAGTCCGTCAGATGTTAACCCAAAGTTAGTAGATGCTTCTGTAAAACATATTCAATCAAATCATAAAATAGCAAACTTTAGTTTAATCAATCAAAACGGTGACACAATAACCAATAAAAATTACGAAGGTAAAATTTACATAGCCGATTTCTTTTTTACACGTTGTAAAACCATCTGTATTGCCATGGCATATAATATGAGCGAATTGCAAGAATATTATAAAGAGGATGCAGATATTATGTTCTTATCTCATTCTGTAACTCCGGTGATGGATAGCGTTCCTGTTTTAAAAGCATACGCTGATAAAAAAGGTGTTATTGATGGAAAATGGAATGTAACTACTGGATCTAAAACACACATTTATGAATTAGCTCGTAAAAGTTATTTTGCTGTTCTGGATGAAGGAAACGGGGATGAAACCGATTTTATTCATACAGAGCAATTTGTATTGGTAGATAAAGATAGAAGAATCCGTGGTTATTATGATGGTACAGAAAAAGAAGATATGAAAAAAGTCATTACAGATATTGCTTTGTTAAAAGAGGAATATAAACGCAAATAATAAAGATTTTTATTGTTTAGAATGATTCTAAACACGTATCTTTGTCGTCTTAAAAACAAAGACTGTTGGATACAATTGCAACATTAAAAAAAGGAGAGATTGGGATTATTTCTGAAGAATCTTTAGATGTTATTCCGCTTAAATTGCTAGAGATGGGGTGTTTACCTGGAGCTTTAGTAGAGGTTTTACAAGTTGCGCCATTAAAAGACCCATTGTATATCTGCGTAAACGGGAGTCATTTAGCAATTAGAAAAGAGATGGCTGTTCAAATTAAAATTATCGTAAGCTAATACATGGAAAAACAAAAACCCATAAAGGTTGCTTTAATTGGAAACCCAAATACAGGCAAAACATCATTATTTAACCAACTTACTGGCTTAACTCAAAAAGTAGGAAATTACCCAGGAGTTACGGTAGATAAAAAACAAGGAACGTGTAAATTATCAGCAAATAAAACCGCCATAATTACAGATTTACCAGGGACTTATAGTATCAATCCAACATCTCTAGACGAAAGTATTGTATTGACTTCTTTATTAAATACAACGGATAAAGATTTTCCAGATGTAATTGTTGTTGTTGCAGATATCGAAAACTTAAAACGTAATTTATTTTTATTCTCTCAAGTCAAAGATTTAGAAATTCCGATTGTACTTGCTATTAATATGGCAGATCAAATTGAAAGAAAAGGAATTTTTATTGATATAAAGACATTACAAAAAGAGCTTCAAACAGAAATCGTTTTAATTAGTGCACGAAAAAACGAAGGTATAGATAAGGTTAAAGCAGCCATAGAAAACTGTGTTGAGGTTTCTTCTACGCAACCCCTGTGTTCTATCAATCATAAAATTGACGATGATTATTTTAAAAAGTTAAAGGAAATTAGTAACAATCATACGTTGTATGAATTGTGGTTAATGATTACTCAAAATAATTTTCCAGAGACATTATTGCCAGAAGAGAAAAAGAGATTGCAAGAATTTATGCAAGATGTTTCTAAAGTGAAGAGGTATCAGCATAAAGAAACAATACACCGATACCAACAAATAAACGATATTTTAAAAACGACGTATAAAGTAGATCCTACAAAAGCGAAGGATTTACGTGGTAAGTTAGATCGAGTTTTTACACACAAAATATTTGGGTATGTAATTTTCTTCGGAATTTTAATGTTGATTTTCCAGTCAATTTTTGATTGGTCTTCTGGTCCAATGGATTTTATTGATACGCAATTTGCAAGCTTGAGCGAATTCATTAAAGCGCAGATGAATACAGGTGTTCTAACAGATTTAATTACAGACGGGATTATTCCAGGGATTGGAGGGATTATTATTTTTATTCCACAAATTGCCATCTTATTTTTATTTGTAGCTATCTTAGAAGAAACGGGCTATATGAGCCGCGTTGTATTTTTAATGGATAAAATTATGCGACGCTACGGAATGAGTGGTAAAAGTGTAATTTCGTTAATTTCTGGAACCGCCTGTGCAATTCCAGCAATAATGGCAACAAGAACAATTTCGGGTTGGAAAGAACGATTGATTACTATTTTAGTAACGCCTTTTACAACGTGTTCTGCAAGATTACCAATCTATGCAATCTTAATATCATTGGTAATTCCAGATAAAAAATTCTTAGGCTTTTTTAGTTTACAGGGATTCACATTGCTTTGTTTATATGCATTAGGATTTACGACTGCTCTTATTTCAGCATTTTTATTACACAAAATACTAAAGGTAAAAAGCACTTCATTCTTTGTTGCAGAAATGCCAAATTATAAATTACCTTCTTTAAAAAATGTGGTTTTTGATGTGTTGGAAAAGACAAAAGCATTTGTTTTAGGCGCTGGTAAAATAATATTAGCAATTTCTATTGTTTTGTGGTTTTTGGCCTCAAACGGACCACAATCGTATAAAGATGTAGAGAAGAACATTACAGAAAATGTTGCCAATAAAAATGTATCATCAGCTGATATTCAACAAAAAATAGCAGCTGCTAAATTAGAAAATTCTTACATTGGTATTATGGGTAAATCTATAGAACCTGCAATTAAACCATTAGGGTATGATTGGAAAATAGGAATCGCTTTAATTAGTTCTTTTGCTGCTAGAGAAGTTTTTGTAGGAACATTAGCAACTATTTATAGTGTAGAAAGTGATGATGAAACGACCAGTACTATTAAAGAAAGAATGAGAGCAGAAATTAATCCTGATACAGGAGAAAAAAGGTTCAATCTCGCAGTCGGAATGTCATTATTAATTTTCTATGCATTTGCAATGCAATGCATGGGAACATTGGCTGTTGTTAAAAGAGAAACCAACTCTTGGAGATGGCCAATGGCACAATTAATAGGGATGGGAATTTTAGCCTACCTTGCCTCATTTATAACCTTTACAATTTTTAGCTAATGCAACAAATAATCGTATATATAATCCTAGCAGCAGCAGTATATTTTTTAGCTAAAAAATTTATTTTTAAATCTAAAAATGATGACGCTTCTTGTGGGTCTGGCTGTGGAAAATGTTCATAATCAATAAAAAATTAGTATTATTACACTGTAAGTAAATTTGTTTTTAAAGACATAACCATTAAATTAATCAAATAAAGAGATCATGAAGAAAAATAGTTTAGTAATTGTATTATTTGCGATAGCAGTATTGTTTTCTAACGAAATCACTGCACAAAAATTTGAAGGATTAGATAAAAGTCCAATGGACGCTGCTTCTTTTCCAAGCGACTATAAAATATCAGATAAAATAGTAAAAGTTACCTATAGTAGACCACAATTAAAAGGCAGAGATATAGCAAAATTAGTTCCAGCTGGAAAAATGTGGAGAACAGGAGCCAATGAAGCAACAGAAATTACTTTTTATAAAGATGTTACTTTTGGAGGAAAAGATGTAAAAGCAGGTAGATATTCTTTATTTACAATACCTGGAGAAAAAGAATGGACAGTTGTTTTAAGTACTGCTAAAAATGTTTGGGGAGCTTATTTCTACAAACAGGATGAAGACGTAGTTAGAGTACAAGCAAAAGTTTCTCAAAGTGATGATACTATTGAGGCATTTTCAATGATTTTTGATGAAGAGATGAACTTGCATATGGGTTGGGGAAATACAATTGTTAGTGTAACGATTAAATAATAGGAAAATGAAAAAAAATGTATTCGTAATTGCTTTTTTAGCAATCGCAGTATTGTTTACAAATGAAACAACTGCACAAAAATTTTCTGGATTAGATAAAAGCCCTGCAGATATTGCAATGTATAGCACAAAAGATGATGGAGCTGTTGTAAAAGTTGTATATAGCAGACCTCAACTAAAAGGTAGAGATATGGCAAAATTGGCTCCAGCTGGAAAAATTTGGAGACTAGGAGCAAATGAATCTACTGAGATTAGAATTTATAAAGATATTATGTTTGGAGATAAATCTGTAAAAGCAGGTACCTACACTATGTTTGCAATTCCTGGTGATTCTGAGTGGACAATTATTTTAAATAAAGCACTACATACTTCGGGAAGTGGAAGCTATAATGAAGCTAATGATTTAGTAAGAGTAAAAGGAAAAGTATCTAAAGGTTCTGATTTTGTAGAAGCATTAGCAATTACGTTTTCTAAAACTGGAGATATGTATATTGGATGGGCAAATACAGTTGTTACAATTCCAGTAAAATAAGTTAATATCACATCAATTTAAGAATCCGAAAATTCATTTTTTCGGATTTTTTGATGTTCTTTTTTTAGACTTTTTACTAATTAAATACACACCAGATATTACCAACAAACAACTGGTAATTTTAACGGCATTAATGTCTTGAGCATATTCTGAATGACCAAAAGCATAGGCATAAACACTAACCATTATAAAACTGATGGCGGGTTGTAAATACACATAGCTTCCATTTACAGAAGGAGATACAGATTTTAAAGCATATATATTAAATAAGTATGCTAAAAAGGTGGTGCCAATAATTACAAATGCAACAACAAGATATGTATTTACAGTGAAAGCAGAAAAATCTGTTTGTAAAACATCTGGGATTCCAAAAGGAAGCATAAAGAAAAATCCAAATAAAAACACCCAGCTAATTACAGTTAATGGACTGTATTTTTTCATCAAAGGTTTTACAAGCACTAAATACAAACCATAAGAACAGGCGTTTAAAAAGATAAAAAGGTTTCCCAATAAAGAACTTGTCCCTGCCGCCTTATTTCCATATAAAACCAGTAAAATTGCTCCGACACCTCCAATAGTAAGACCTAATAATTTATTTTTTGTAATTTTTTCCTTCAAAATAATAGCGCTAAAAACCAAGACCACAATTGGGATAGCTGTAATAATAATTGACGCATCAATAGGCGAAGTTAAATTTAATCCGTGAAAAAACAACAATTGATTGGCAGCAACACCCAACAATCCACATAAAATTAAACGAGGGAAATGCTTTTTATCTATCCGTTCTTTTATAAAAGATTTGATTATCCAAAATAAAAGACCAGCGCCAACAATTCGTAAAAAAATAAAAGCTGATGGACCAATTTTATTAGGCATTATGCCTTTTGCAATAATATAATTTGCCCCATAAATAAAATTGGCCCCTAATAAAGCCAAATGTGCTTTTAAAAGATTATTTTTCAAAATGATAAAAATTTGAAATGCAAATAACGAACATTTTTATCGATTTTATTTCACGAGTAATTTACTTTAATCTTTTAGTAATAAGCTGTAACTTTGGCGCTTCTAAAAAGCAGGAATTAACATGCAATACGATCATAAGAGAATAGAAGAATATTGGCAAGAAGAATGGCAAAAGAGAGAAACTTTCAAAGCAAGTAATACTTCAGAGAAACCTAAATATTATGTGTTAGATATGTTTCCATATCCATCTGGAGCCGGTTTACATGTTGGACATCCGTTAGGATATATTGCCTCAGATATTTATGCGCGTTACAAACGCCATAAAGGATTTAATGTATTGCATCCGCAAGGGTATGATTCTTTCGGTTTGCCTGCAGAACAATATGCTATTCAAACTGGACAACATCCAGCAAAAACTACTGAAGAAAACATAAAAACATACAGAAGGCAATTAGATAGAATTGGTTTTTCGTTTGATTGGTCTCGTGAAGTGAGAACTTCAAATCCAGCATATTACAAATGGACACAATGGATTTTTATTCAATTATTCAACTCTTGGTACAATAAAGACACAGATAAAGCAGAAGATGTAAAAACACTAATTGCTGTATTTAAAAAATCTGGAAATGCAACTGTAAATGCAGTTTGTGATGACGGAATAAAATCTTTTTCTGCAGATGAATGGAAAGCATTTACCAAAGCAGAACAAGAAGAAATTTTATTACAATATCGATTGACCTATTTGTCAGATACAGAAGTAAACTGGTGCCCGGAGTTGGGAACAGTGTTGGCAAATGACGAAATTGTAAACGGAGTTTCAGAACGTGGTGGTCATCCAGTAATTCGTAAAAAAATGACACAATGGTCAATGCGAATTTCTGCATATGCACAGCGTTTGTTAGATGGATTAGAAAAAATTGATTGGCCAAATCCATTAAAAGATTCTCAAACCAATTGGATTGGAAAATCTGTGGGAGCAAGCATTAGTTTTGAGGTCCTATCCCCAACCCTTTCCAAAGGAAAGGGAGAAAGACCCGGTTATATGACTGGGGGAAATAATTCTTATTTGTTGCTAGAAAAGGCAAAAGAAATGAGAGCAAATCCAACTCCAGCTGAAGCGGTTTTATGGAAACAATTAAAAGGTAAAAAAACAAAGTTAAAATTTAGACAACAGCACTTAATAGCTGATTTTATTGTAGATTTTGTTTGTTTAACACGAAAGTTAATTATAGAAGTTGATGGTAAAATTCATGATTACCAACTAGAAAAAGATGATGCAAGAACTAAAGTACTTGAAGAATCAGGTTTTAAAGTAATCAGATTTAAAAATGAAGAAGTAATTGGAAATATTGATAACGTTTTATCTAAAATAGATTCCGAATTAAGTAATCAGTCATTTCTCCTTTCAAAATTTGAAGAAAAAAAACCAAAAGAAACGGAATCAACTTCCCTTTCCTCTGGAAAGGGATTGAGGGATAGGATTTCTGTTTTCACAACTCGCCCAGATAC
>JBDNGO010000147.1:0-14478 GCA_041689245.1 Flavobacteriaceae bacterium
CTTCAATAAAAACGAAGATTACAATAAACTTTTAGCTTCTGATCTAAAAAACAGATTGGTAAAAGTGAAACTTGGCGGAGGAAAAAGCAAAATAGAAAAACACAAAGCAAAAGGAAAGTTAACTGCTAGAGAAAGAATCAATTATTTATTAGATACCAATTCTAAAAATATTGAAATTGGCGCATTTGCAGGTGAAGATATGTATGCAGAACACGGCGGTTGTCCTTCTGGTGGTGTCGTTGTAAAAATTGGCTATATCAAAGGAAAGCAATGTATTGTAGTTGCCAATGACGCAACTGTAAAAGCTGGTGCTTGGTTTCCAATTACTGGAAAAAAGAATTTACGAGCTCAAGAAATCTCTATAGAAAATAAACTACCCATCATCTATTTGGTAGATTCTGCAGGTGTGTATTTACCGCTACAAGATGAAATTTTTCCAGATAAAGAACATTTTGGACGCATTTTTAGAAATAATGCTGTAATGAGCAGCAGGGGAATTACACAAATTTCTGCAATCATGGGAAGTTGTGTTGCTGGCGGTGCTTATTTACCAATTATGAGTGATGAAGCTATAATTGTTGATAAAACAGGAAGTATTTTCTTAGCAGGAAGTTATTTAGTAAAAGCTGCTATTGGAGAATCTATAGATAATGAAACATTAGGCGGAGCAACAACACATTGTGAAATTTCTGGTGTCACAGACTATAAAGCTCTTGATGATAAAGACGCATTAGACAAAATCAAAAATATTATTGATAAAATTGGTGATTTTGACAAAGCTGGTTTTAGTAAAACTAAATCTTTTCCTCCAAAAGAAAAAGAAGATGATATTTTTGGAATCTTACCAAAAGAAAGAAACGCTCAATACGATATGCTAGAAATTATCAAACGTTTGGTTGATAATTCTGAATTTGATCAGTACAAAGAAGGCTACGGAAAAACTATTTTAACGGGTTATGCCAGAATTGATGGTTGGGCTGTTGGCATTGTTGCTAATCAACGAAAATTAGTGAAAACACAAAAAGGAGAAATGCAATTTGGTGGTGTAATCTATAATGATTCTGCTGATAAAGCAACGCGTTTTATTGCAAACTGTAATCAGAAAAAAATTCCGTTAGTTTTTTTACAAGATGTAACTGGCTTTATGGTTGGAAGTAAATCTGAACATGGCGGAATTATAAAAGACGGAGCAAAAATGGTAAATGCTGTTAGCAATTCTGTCGTTCCAAAATTCACAATTATCATTGGTAATTCATACGGCGCAGGAAATTATGCCATGTGTGGAAAAGCGTACGACCCAAGATTAATTGTGGCTTGGCCAAGTGCAGAATTAGCTGTAATGAGCGGAAATTCTGCCGCGAAAGTTTTATTACAAATAGAAACCGCATCGTTAAAAAAGAAAGGCGAAGAAATTACTCCAAAAAAAGAAGCCGAACTTTTCAACAAAATAAAAGACCGGTATGACAAGCAAATATCTCCATATTATGCAGCAGCAAGAATATGGACAGATGCAGTAATCAATCCATTAGACACCAGAACTTGGGTTTCTATGGGAATTGAAGCCGCAAATCATGCACCAATTGAAAAACAATTTAACTTAGGAATAATACAAGTTTAGATTTAATTTGTATTCTAAAAAAAACAACACAAAATTAGTAGTTAGAAATGGGAAGAGCATTCGAATTTAGGAAAGCAAGAAAGATGAAGCGTTGGTCTGCAATGGCAAAAACTTTTACCAGAATTGGTAAAGATATTGTGATGGCAGTAAAAGAAGGCGGACCAAATCCTGATACAAATTCACGTTTAAGAGCTGTTACACAAAACGCCAAGGCAGCAAATATGCCTAAAGAAAATCTTGAGCGCGCCATAAAAAAAGCAAGTGATAAAGATACTGCAGATTTTAAAGAGGTTTTATTTGAAGGGTATGCACCACATGGAATTGCAATTATTGTAGAAACCGCAACAGACAATAACAATAGAACTGTTGCCAATGTTAGAGCGTCTTTTAATAAATGCGCAGGAAACTTTGGTACTTCTGGCTCGGTGATTTTTATGTTTGATCATACCTGTAATTTTACAATAAAAAAAGAAGACATTTCTATTGATATAGAAGAGTTAGAATTAGAGTTAATTGATTTTGAAGTAGAAGAAATATTTGATGATGAAGAAGGAGTTATTGTCTACGCTCCTTTTGAACAATTTGGTTCTATACAATCTTTCTTTGAAGAAAATAATGTAGAAATTTTATCTTCAGGATTTGAGAGAATTCCAACAATAACTAAAAAACTATCTGAAGAAGAACAAGCAGATGTAGAGAAATTATTAGAGCGTTTAGAAGAAGATGATGATGTACAAAATGTATATCATTCTATGGAAATGTAATACTATTTAAAAAGTAAATCTAGCGTTTTATTTCGTTGAATTTTTTTTGTTGCTGTTTCAATAAATCTATCAACAAAATAAATGGCTTTTGGAGTTTCGAATCTTGAAAGACTTTTAACTTTACTGAAAAATATAGGCAATTTATTTCCTTCTACAATTAAAATAAGTTTTTCGCCAAGATTTGTATCTGAAATTCCGGCAACAAAAAAACGCTGCGAAATAATTTTAGTTAATTTTTTTTCTATTTCTTCTGGATGTAATTTAATTCCGCCAGAATTTATCACATGATCAAATCTCCCTAACCATTTGAATTTATTTTTAGAAATAATCTTTACAACATCGTTCGTTATTACTTTAGCATCAGCAACTTTTGGTGCCTTAATCACCAAACAATCTCTAGAATCTTTATAAATCGAAACATTTGGAAATGTAATAAAATAACATTTTTCTACTTCACTAGAAGTGTTATTTTTAAAACCATTTAATTGTTTTACAGCAATATGAGTTATGGTTTCTGTCATGCCAAAAGTTGCAAATATTTTGGTTGACACATTTTGAATTTCAGAAACTAAATCTTGTGAAACGATACCTCCACCAACTAGTAGTTTTTTAATTCTATGAATTTGAGAAAGAGAATTTTTCAATTGCATTGGAACCATTGCAGAGAAATCATAGTTTTTTTTAGTGATTTCTAACGGATTAGAAACTGGTTCAATTACATCTAAATCCCAACCTAAAACAAGTGCTCTAACCAACATCATTTTACCAGCAATAAAATTTGTTGACATACATAACAACGCTGTTGTGTTTTCTTTTAAATCAAAAAAACTTCCTGTTGCTAACGCAGAATTAATCATAAACTCTTTTTTAAGCTGAATGCTTTTTGGTTTTCCTGTAGAGCCAGAAGTTTGTACTTCTATAAAATCTGTATCGGCAAACCAATCAATAAAAAACTGCTGTGTAGTATTTGATATTTCTTTCGAAAAATCAATCAATTCAGCCGAAGTAGAAAAAGAATTTCCGTTGAGTTTAAAATCAATATGTAACTGATTATTCTTCATCTATTACAGAAATTTCAACTTTTCCAGATAATTTATTTTTCCAATTAGTCCAACCATATTTCTTAGAAAAAACAAACAACAATAATGGATATAAAATAAAAATACCAATAAACATTTCTGCTCCAGCTGAAGGCTCTGAAGTATCTATATATAAAGCATCTGTTCTAAAAACCATCCAATCTGTTGTTACTATAAATGCAGCTACAATATTGTTAGAAGCGTGCAAACCTAAAGCTAGTTCTGTACCTTCATCCATCAACGTTGTAATTCCGTATAACAATCCTGTTCCTATATAAAAAACCATTACTATATAACCTAATTTTTCTACTTCTGGATTCATACCGTGCATCAATCCAAAAATCAGCGAGGTAATTAGTAATGGAAACCATCTGTTTTTTACCAATGTTCCAAACCCTTGCATTAAATAACCTCTAAAAACAAGTTCTTCAAAACTTGTTTGAAAAGGTAAAAACGCAAAAGAGACAAAGAGTAAGGTGAAAAACGGAATTGGTTTAAAATTCCAAGTATAATCTTCAGGAGACAAATACATACCTATAAAAATGAATACTATAGAGATACTTCCCCATAAAACAAAAGCGTAAAATACCCGTTTCCAATCAATTTTAACTCTTGATGTAATTATAGAAATAAACTTCTTTTTATGTATATATTTTACACATAAAAATAAAGCTAAAAGCCCAATCATAAAAGTAAAAATCATTAAGAACAAGAATAAACTTGAGTTCATACCAATATCCATAAAACTAGATTCTGCTCCTTTCTTAAATTTATCTAAATCTTCATCAACTTGAAAAAAGGCAGTAATAACCAATGGAATACTTGCAAATTGAATTCCAATAAATACTAGAACCATTGTAAGTAAATATTTCCAAGTATTATTTTTTCCTGTAAAACCTTTTTGTATAAAATCCATTTTTAACCTAAATTAAAATTCCACTTTTTTAAAGTATTATAATGTAAATTCCCTTTGTGTATTTCTAAAGGAGAATCAAAATTATTTGTATATAAACCTCCTGTTCCTAAACCTTGCGGAATGTTATTTTGCAATGTAAATGTCCATTGAGCAATTGCATTCAAACCAACATTACTTTCTAAAGCAGAAGTAATCCACCAAGAAATGTTGTATTTTTTTGCCTTTTCTATCCATTGTTCACTTCCATTAAATCCGCCAATTAAACTTGGTTTTAAAATTATGAATTGTGGTTGTATTATTTGTACTATTTCTTCTTTTTTTGTTTCAGAAAAAACACCAATTAATTCTTCGTCTAATGCAATAGGTAACGGTGTTTTCTCACACAACAATGCCATTTCTTCTAATTGACCTTGTTTTATAGGTTGCTCTATAGAATGAATTCCTAATGCAGATAATCGTTTTAGTTTTTCTAAGGCTTCTTTAGGCTTAAATGCTCCGTTAGCATCTACTCGTAATTCAATTTCATTGGATGAAAATTCTTTTCGAATAGATGTTAACAACTCCATTTCTGTTTCAAAATCAATCGCACCAATTTTCATTTTAATGCACGAAAACCCAGAAGTCAATTTTTCTTTGATTTGAGCTTTCATAAACTCTTTTGTTCCCATCCAAACCAAACCGTTAACCGGAATAAATTTTTCTCCTTGTGTAAATTTTGACGGAAATAATTCAAATTTTGTTTGACTTTGCAATGATAAAAATGCTTGTTCTAAACCGAATTGAATACTCGGGAAGTTAAAGATTTCACTTAACAATTTTTCTAATCCTAAATTAATGTTAGCGCAAACCCATTTTAGTTTTTCTTCATAATCTGGTCTGTCATCAATACTTAAAGATCGTAGAATTCCACATTCCCCAATTCCTTGTTTTCCGTTATCATTTAAAATAATAAACCACGTTTCTTTGTTTTTTAAAATTCCACGAGATGTACCACTTGGTCTTTTAAAATTGAGAATGTATTTGTGGTAAGTTGCTTGCAAAGTTTTATTTATTATATAGCGCTATTCTATTTCCTTCTGAATCTAACACTAATGCCATATACCCTATTTCATTAGAAATTAAAGTTTTGTCTTGCAAAATTTTCCCTCCTGCAGCTTTTACTCTTTTTAATTCATCAGAAACATCTCCTGATTGAGAGTTAAAATATACAACTGAACCGTGAGTTGCAGACGGAATATATTTTCCTTCGCTTTTTACTAAAGAGCCACTAATTCCTGGCGCAGTAATATCTTCGGCTGGCGGAAACCACCCCATTAAAACACCACCAAAATCGTTAATTGTAATTTCTACATTAAAAACTGTTTCGTAAAATTTTTTAGCTCTATCCATATCTAAAACAGGAACTTCGAACCAACTTATCATATTTACTTCCATGATTATTGTTTTTCTATATATGCTTTAAAGTTATCTAAATATTCTTGATCTATCTCTGTAAACATTCCTTTAAAATAAGGAAACAAACAACTCATTAAATAAGAGTCACTTTTACAAACTACATCTTTTACAATTGTAGTCTTTCCTACAGAAAAGCTAAAATTATATTCATCCGTTTTTAACATATCATCCGCATCAAAAAATAAGGTTACTTTTTTATTTGGAACAAAAGCCAACACTTTTTCATTCATTATCATTTCTTTTCCTTGATTTTCTACAATCAGTGTATATTCACTACCAACAATACCGGGTTTAATATTAATTGGAGCTATAGATTTTATATCAGTTAACCATTCTTTTATCAATGCTTGATTATTAAATACAGAAAAACTGTTTTCAATGGCTTGTCAATTTCTACTTTTACTTGATACGTTGTTTCTTTTATGATTAATCCTGTTGAAAAAAACACGATTACCAAAAGGGTAACAATTCCTAAAATTATTTTAATTGCTTTCATTTTATAACTCGATTGAACTTCCTATTTCTAATAAAATTAGCTCTTTAGATTTTGATGCAAATTTTTGTTTTGCTTCTTCTGTATTAATTTCTATTGGTGGAAATGTATTAAAATGACAACCAATAATTCTATTACATTCTATAAAATCACTTGCAACAATTGCCTCATCAATTCCCATCGTAAAAACATCACCAATTGGTAAAATTGCTGCATTTAAGTTGGTAAACATCGGAATTAATTTCATGTCAAAAGTTAACGATGTATCTCCTGCAATATAAATTGATTGATTGTTTGCAGTTAGTACAAATCCGCCTGGTTGACCGCCATACGTTCCGTCTGCGAATGAAGAAGTATGAATTGCATGTACATATTTTGCGGAAAAATGTTCTGTTTTAAAAGTCCCTCCATGATTTAGATGATGACCTTTTAACTTCTTTTCTACAAAGTGATTCACAATTTCGTAATTAGAAACTATGGTTGCTCTGGTATTTAAAGCTATTTTTTCTACATCCAATACATGATCTTGATGCGCATGCGTAACTAAGATATAATCTGCTTTTAGAGAATTTACATCTATATGTGAAGCTTTAGGATTTCCTGTAATAAATGGATCTACAAGAATGTAAATTTCGTTTATTTCTATTCCAAAACAAGCATGTCCGTAAAAAGTGATTTTCATTGTTTTATTTTGTTCTTACTCTTCTTTTTCTAAGGTAGAAAAATAGAATGAACAAAATAATAATAAAAGGCCAAATATTTATCAAATACAAGAAGAAATATTTTACATTTTCAAATCCTGTTTTAAATACTTTAGAAATTTTACCGATAAAACTAGTTTTGCTTGCTGAAATTTGCTGATAAAAAGTAATATTTAAGGTTATAAAACCTGACCTAATCCAAAAAGAATGCCAAAGAGAAAAGTACTTAATGCTACTTTTTTTAATTCGCCATCTAATTCTGCTTCATTGGTGTTTTTCACTACAAAAAGAAGGTGTTTTATTAATGGTAAATAGGCAATAATAAATAAGACTTGAAATGGATTTTGATATTTAATTACCGTATACAAAAGAGCAAATAAGAAGGAAGCAATGATTAAATAATAATGATACTGTTTTGCAAATTCTGCTCCGATTTTAACAACCAACGTATTCTTACCTGCTTTTTTATCATTTTCTCTATCACGCATATTGTTTAAATTCAATACAGCGGTACTTAACAAACCAATCGAAAATGCTGGAAGAAAGATTATGAAATTGATTTCTTTGGTAAACAAAAAATAAGAACCAACAACACTTAACAATCCAAAGAAAACAAAAACAAAAACATCTCCAAATCCGTTATAACCATAAGCAGATTTACCCACTGTGTATTTTATTGCCGCTGCTATTGAAGCAATTCCTAATCCAAAAAATAAAATAGAATATGCAAAATCTTCTTTACCGAAAGAAACATAAATCAACAACAATGCGACAATTATTGTGATGATTGTAATTATAATCATTGCTGATTTCATTTGCTTTGGAGTAATTGCTCCAGAAGCAACTAATCTTTTTTCTCCAGTTCTATTATCATCAGTTCCTTTAATTCCGTCTCCATAATCATTTGCGAAATTTGAAAGCACTTGAAAACCAATTGTTGTAAACAGTGCCAAGACACAAATTAGCGAACTAAAGAAGCCTTGTGAAGCAGCTAAAAAACTCCCAACAATAATTCCAGAAATAGATAAAGGAAGCGTTCTTAATCTTGCGGCTTGAAGGTATTTTTTAATCAAAATAATTTATTTGCTTGAGCAATAAGTTCCGCAATGTCTAAAACAGCAACTTCTGTTTCTTTTTCTTTAAACTTTATACCGTCTGTCATCATTGTATTACAATACGGACAACCAGTCACTATAATTTCTGGCTTTGTTTCTAATGCCTCTTCTGTACGCAACACATTAATATCTTTATTTCCTTTTTCTGGCTCTTTAAACATTTGTGATCCGCCTGCTCCACAACACAATGCGGTAGATTTATTGCGTTTCATTTCTGTTAATTTTACACCCAACCGCTTGATTAAATCTCTCGGAGATTCATATTCATCATTTCCTCTACCTAAATAACAAGGATCATGAAATGTAACTTTTTTACCTTTTAAAATGGTGTCGTCAATAGAAAGTCTACCATCAAAAATTAATTTTTTTATGTATTGGGTATGATGAAAAACCTCATATTTTCCTCCTAAACTTGGGTATTCATTTTTTAACGTATTAAATGAGTGAGGATCACAAGTAACGATTGTTTTTACTTCATACCCATTCAACACCTCTATATTAGTTATTGCTTGCATTTGAAACAAAAACTCATTTCCTGCTCTTTTAGCAGCATCTCCAGTAGAACTCTCTTCGGTTCCTAATACCGCAAAATCAACTTTTGCTTGATGTAAAATTTTCACAAAAGCTCTCGTTATTTTTTTAGCTCTATCATCAAAACTTCCAGCTGCCCCAACCCAAAACAACACTTCTGGTTGTTTTCCTTGAACCTTCATTTCTGCCATTGTAGGTACTATCATAAATTGCGAATTATGAATTATCAATTAATACAATTCGTAATTGATAATTATTTATTTAAAAATTGTTTTATTCTTCGTCTTTCCAGTTTAATCTATCTTGTTGATTGTATTGCCAAGGCGCACCATTGTTTTCGATATTGGTCATCATCATATTTAACTCTTGTGGAGCAGCGCTTTCTTCCATGACCAAATATCTACGCATATCCATAATAATAGATAACGGATCAATATTTACAGGACATTCTTCTACACATGCATTACAACTTGTACACGCCCATAATTCTTCTGGAGTAATATAATCGTTCAATAATTGCTTTCCGTCGTCTTTAAACTCACCTCCGTTTGAATCAATGTTTTTACCAACTTCTTCCAATCTATCACGAGTTTTCATCATAATAGCTCTAGGTGATAATTTTTTTCCTGTAAGACTTGCGGGACATGCTGCTGTACAACGACCACATTCTGTACACGTATATGCATTCATTAATTGCACCCTGTTTAAATCAGTAACATCACTTGCCCCAAATTTTTCATGAACCTCTTCTTCTGCTCCTTCTGTTGGAGTTGCGTAAGGATCTGCGCTTGGATCCATCATTAATTGCACTTCTTTTGTTACCGATTCTAAATTATCAAATTGCCCTAGCGGATTTAAATTTGCATAAAATGTATTCGGAAATGCTAATAAAATATGTAAATGTTTTGAATAGTATAAATAGTTTAAAAAAACTAAAATTCCGATGATGTGAACCCACCAAGCAGACTGTTCTATAATGTGTAATGTTTCTGTTGAAGTTCCGTTAAATAACGGCGCAATAAATTGACTTATTGAATTTCCCACACCAGCTTCCTGAAAATCAACATCAGTTGCATTCATCAGAATAAATAAAGACATCAAAGCCATTTCAAAATACAAAATAATGTTTCCATCCTTTTTTGGCCAACCAGTCATTTCTTTATTCCAGAACCGTTTAATTCTAATTATATTTCTACGAATCCAGAAAACAGTAACAGACACAAATACAATTGCTGCTAAAATTTCAAAAGTTGCTATTAAAAAACCATAAAAAGCATCGCCTAAAAATGGTTGAAAAACTCGGTGTGTTCCCAATAATCCGTCAATAATTATTTCTAAAACTTCAATATTAATAATGATAAATCCAAGATATACGGTTACATGCAAAATTCCAGAAACAGGGCTGCGAACCATTTTGTATTGCCCTAAAGCAATCTTAGCCATGTTTTTCCAACGGGCAGGTTTGTTATCAGATCTATCAATTGCTTTTCCTAGGTTAATATTGCGAATTAGCTTTCTGATATTCTTTACAAAAAAAGAAATTCCGGCTAAAAGTATAAGCGCAAAAATGATGTTTGGTACGTATTGCATATCTATTTATTTGGTACGTTTATTTTTATTGATGATTCCACTGATTTTCGTCATTAAAATTATTTGGTGATAAATTGATAATATCTCCTTTTGTTGAAACGCCTAATCCTAAAACGGTTCTATTTGCGTAATTAAAACAACTAACAACTTTATTTATTTTTGAAATTTTCACATCATAAAAATCTGTATTTATCAATGAAATAACATCGCTTTCTTTTACTTCTGATGCATTTAAAGTTAACTTTTTAGATACGTTAAACCTGTATTAAATTTATCTTCCACAAATGCTTGGTTTCCGTTTTCTAAATCTAATTTTATTTGATTGGATTTTTTATCATCTGCAAGTAATATTTTTAAATACTCAAAATGATGACTGATACAATAATCTCATTTATTTAAGACACAAACATAAGCTCCAATTCTTTCTAAAAACTACTTTGATAATGTATTATTACTATTATGTAAAACGCTGTTATATAATTGTTTTAGTTTTCCAGCTGCTTGTTCAAACAAAATAACGTTAATCTAACTCATTTAATTACTGGTTTCGTTCTTTTTATTTTTATTAGGATTATATGGCACAGCTCGTTTTCCGAATAAAGAGAAGTGTACAAAACGTTTTGGATTTAATTTCATTTCTCTAATCAACTCTTCCAATTCTTTAGACATATTGGTTAAGTTATTATACATCACATCGTCTTTTACTAATTTCCCTAATGAACCTTCTCCTTTTTGAACTCCAATCATTAATTGATTTATATAATCTAACGATTCTTGGGATTTTCTAATTGTTAAACCAATGTTTGCATTTACCAAAGTGTCAGACAATTTCATGAAATTTTCTGTAATAATTCTGGTATTATCAAACGTATTTTTGATTCCTACTTTACTAGAATCTAGTAATTGATTTACTGAACCTAATGTTTTTCTAACATCGGTAATTGTATATTCTAATTCTAGAATACTTCTGTTTAAACTCTTTCTAGCTTTAATATCTAAAGTCTGATTTAAACCTAATAATAATGAATCTGCACTTACAATTACATTTTCTAATTTTGCTTGTAATGGATTTAGTTTTTCACCAACTGAAGAAAAAATATCTGATTCTACTTCTCCTTTTAGAAAATCTCCATCAACAGCCAAATCACCATCATAAAATGGAATGATTGCCAAAGATTGACCGCCCATTAAACTGGCGCTATATATTCTTGCTATACTCTTTTTAGAAAACTGAAAATCGTTTTCAATTAACAATTCTACAACTAATTTTCCTTTTTTATCTGGACTTGAATTGAAGCTTATATCAACAACACTACCAACTTGTAAACCGTTAATAGTTATAGCACTAGACTTTTTTAAGCCTTGTATATTATTATATTCTACAAAGAAATGACGTTGATTTTTTGCTAAAATATTTTCTCCTTTTAAGAAGTTAAAACCCCAAATAAAAAGAGCGATAACAACAACTGCAACAAATCCTGTTTTTAGTTCTCTAGACATACCTACTTATTTAAATAACAATATTACTACTAATTTTTTGGAGATTATGCGTAAATCACTTTGTTTTTAACGCTTGTTCTACTGAAATTTTTTCTCCATTCTTAAAAGCTACAATAAATGCCGATTCATACCCTTTCTTTTTTACTCTTTTAAGCAATGTTTGTATATTTTCATAATTAGTGGTTTTACCGTAATAATATTTATAAAATTTTTCAATTTTTATACTTTCAATATTTTTTAATCCTTTAAAATTATAGGATTTAGTAGCTATCTTTTTTCGGCTAGAAGCAATTTGAATTTTAAAATCGACTACTTCTATTTCCGGTATTTTTCTGGCTTCAACTACAACTGGATTTTGATCAATATTAACAATAGTAACCGTATTTATTTTTAATTGATTTACAAACTCGACAATAGAACTTGCAATATTATTCGCCATTGCTTGTTGCCCGTTTTTAGAGTTCAAAAAGCGTCCTTCATTTTTATTTGTTAAAAACCCCAATTCAATTAATACGCTTGGCATAATGGTTTCTCTTAACACCTGAAAATTATCCATTTTTACAAATCTGTTTTCGCGGTTTAATTTTTTAACAAGATTGTTTTGAATAATACTTGCCAACTGTAAACTATGATCTAAGTTTTCTTCTTGTAATAAGGACAATTCAATAACAGATTCTGGTGAGTTTGGGTCGTAATTATACTTTTGCTTATAATCTTTTTCTAAAAGAATTACACTGTTTTCTCTTTTTGCTATTTCTAAATTTTGTCTATTTCCTCTTGCACCCAATACAAAAGTGCCAGCTCCAAAAGCATTTGACGTATGAGAATCACAATGAATCGACACAAATAAATCTGCTTTTATAGTATTAGCGATACTTCCACGTTTCCATAGTTCTACAAAAACATCTGTTTTACGAGTAAAAACGACTTTGATATCTTTCTCTTTTCCAATTATTTCACCAACTTCTAAAGCTACTTTTAAAGTAATATTTTTTTCTCGATAACCATTACCAATATTTCCTGGATCATGACCTCCATGGCCAGCATCTAAAATAATTGTGTATATTTTTTTTTGCGCAAAACTAAATTGTGTTGCCCCTAAAAAAAACAAGCCACATATAAAAAGTGTAAAAAGCTTCGTTTTATGATTATATTTAAGGTGTTCTACTATTGACATCGATATTTTTACTTAATTTTGGCTTTTCAAATTTGGCACTTCAAGTATTGAAGTATATTTTTACATTTGTTACAAAAATAGCATTAAAAGCATTGCAATCAAACATACAACACATACTTTTGTTTAGCTTACTTAGCTTTTTATGCTTACAAACTGGTTTTGCTCAAGATATAAAACCAAAAACCAAACCAATTCCATTTCTTAAAGATAAAAAATCTTCCTTGAAAAAGGATAGTCTTTTGCTAAAGAAAAAATTAGATACCATTAAAATTGATACGATAGTAAAACCTAAAAGCACCGTAGAGTCAAAAATAACACACAACGCTTTAGATTCTATTTTACAAAATGCTAAAAAGAAACAAATAGAATTATACAATCAAGCCCATGTTACGTATGAAGATATTGATTTAAAAGCTGGTTATATTTTAATCGACAACAAAAATAATACACTTTTTGCAAGAGGAATAAAAGACAGTGTAGGATACACACAAAGACCTGTTTTTAAACAAGGTTCTCAAGAATCTGAACAAGATTCTCTTTTTTATAATTTCAAAACGAAACGCGCAATTATTTATAGTATAAAAAGTAATCAATCAGGAATGATTACTTACGCGAAAAAGACAAAAAGAGAAAATGATTCTGTAATTTTTTTAGGTGATATGAGATTCACTACTTCTGACAAACCTAATCCAGATTATTACATATATACTAGAAAGGCAAAATTAGTTCCTGGTAAAAAAATAATTGTCGGATTGAGTAATTTAGTCATTGCAGATGTTCCAACACCAATTGCAATTCCGTTTGCTTATTTTCCAATGACAGATAAAAGAGCTTCAGGATTTATTATTCCAACTTGGGGAGAAGCGAGTAATCAAGGTTATTTTTTACAAAATGGAGGGTACTATTTAGCGTTAAATGATTACTTAGATATTTCTTTAATGGGAGATGTTTACACTAATGGAAGTTGGGGTTTACGAACAGAATCGAGTTATGTTGCACGCTATAAATTTAGTGGTAATTTTAGTTTACGCTACGAAAACTTAATTAGAAGTGTAAAAGGTTTTGATGACTATAGTAAATCATCTAATTTTAATATTCAATGGTCTCACAGTCAAGATTCAAAAGCAAATCCGAATGCACGTTTTTCTGCTTCTGTAAACTTAGGAAGTAGTAAATATTTTAGAGAATCTTTAAATGAAGTAAACAATATAGAAAATACCTTAACAAACACATTGAGTTCTTCTATCTCTTATTATAAAAAAATTGTTGGCACCCCTTTTAATTTAAATGCAACGGCAAGTCATTCTCAAAACACCAATACGCAATCAATTACCATGACGTTGCCTTCTTTACAAGTTAATATGGATAGAGTGTATCCGTTTGCTGGCAAAGAAGGTGTTAAGAAAAATGCCTTGCAAAAAGTTGGATTGAATTACAGCATGAAAGGAGATTACAGAATAAACACTGTGGATTCTCTATTTTTTAAGCCAGAAATGTTTGAAACTGCAAAAGCCGGTGTGCAACATACCACATCTGCAA
>JBDNGO010000148.1:0-16623 GCA_041689245.1 Flavobacteriaceae bacterium
TCAAATTCAAGAAAAGCGGAAGCTCTTAAAAATTAGACGAAGCGAAAGCGTAGTCAAATTCAAGAAAAGCGGAAGCTCTTAAAAATTAGACGAAGCGAAAGCGTAGTCAAATTCAAGAAAAGCGGAAGCTCTTAAAAATTAACATACAATATTAAAAGAGCTTATCAAAAACGATAAGCTCTTTTTTTGTAAATTGGCATAACAATTGGATTATGATAAAAAAAGAACACATGAAATCAATAAAATTACTTGTTTTAATCTGTGTTGCGGTAAGTTTTTCGCAATGTAGTACTTTGAAATTAACAGAATCTGCACCATTTAATGTTACTGGAGCAACGTATCATCAATGGGTTGGTGGACAGCCAGGTGTTAGTGGAACCAATTTAATTATCGGTGTAGCAAATGATGCAAGCATTATTTTTAAAAAAATATATTTTCATAATCATGACGTAGATGCTAGAATTGAAGATAAAAATGGTAAAAAATATATTATTGCAAATATAAGTACATCAGCAAAAAGAATTCTTGTCACTAGAACAACAACTTATGTTAACGGAGGCATAGTTATGAACGACAAAAATAATAAACCAAAAATTAAAAGAGAAACAATTCCTTTTAATATAGAACCAAATGAAGCTGTAATTAAATATATGGTTGGTAAAAAAACATACTACTATAAAGTATCAAAAATTAAAAAGACAGACACAATTTACTATCCGTAAAAACAAAAAAATAATAATAAAAAGGCAACCAAAATGGTTGCCTTTTCTTTTTGGCACACAATTTGAGATTATGAGATTAAACTACTATAATGATAAAATGGATGCTTATGAAATCAGTAAAATTACTTTTAATCCTTTTTATTACAGGAGCATTTTTTAATTCATGTACGCTAGAAGATACTATGTACGAAGCGCCATTAGAAGAGGTAATGTCAGAATACGATTTATGGTATATAGACTATCATAAAACGACAGGAACAGGAGATGTTCCGTTTTTATCAAAAGCATTTACAGTTTCATTTTTAAACGGGCAATTGTATGCAAATAACAATATTGCTGATATTGGAATTACAGGAAACGGCTTAGGAATAAAAGTTGGAAACTATAACACCTTTAATGGCTATTTAGAAATAGATCATTCTTTATACGGAGCATATGATTTTGATGTACATATAATTTCTGCAAATGAAATTAGAATAGATGACACGTATAATGATGTTTCTTATTATTTAGTAGGTTATCAAAGAAATACTTTTGATTACAATAAACTATTTTATGAAAATATCGAATATTTTATGCAAGAATATGTTGCTTGGGAAAAAACAAACACAAGTACAACAGGAGCTTTAAATCCTTTTGATGAAGAAATATTCTTACAATTTACACCAGAAAATAACACAACATTCTATTCGTCAAAAGATTCTTTTGGCACAAATATTGATGGTATTAATTGGGGTTTTAAAGGGAGTTATCAGATATATGATGTTCAGAGTTATGACGACCTAAAGATTTTAACACTTAATTATGATGGTGGAGACAATGAAGAATTTGAATTAAGCGTTATTAATGATAGTAAAGTAAGTTTATACCACATAAGTTCACACACAACTTATGAGTTTAACGGAAGAGGTTTTATACAGTACCTAAAAGGAGGAAAAGTAAAACCAAATGTAAGGAACAACGGTAGAAAACGAACTAAGATACAAAGAGAAACGAAAGTTAGAAGACATTTAAAATAAAGTTTGGTTAGTTGATTTTTAGTTGGTTGGTTAAGCAACCAACTAAAGGAAACCGCTCTAGAGGTAGAGCGGTTTTTTCATGCCTTTTAGTTTTGTTTTTAATTTCAACTCAAGTATCTTTAACGAAAACAAAATCAATGAGTTTAACAGCATTTATAACCGGAGCAACTTCCGGAATCGGAAAAGCAACAGCAGAACTTTTTGCTAAAAACCAAATTCGTTTAATTCTTTGTGGTAGAAGAAAAGAACGGTTAGAAGAACTTCAAAAAACATTAGGGAAATTAACAGATGTAACAACCTTACAATTTGATGTTCGTAATAAAGAAGAAGTTTTTTCAGCGATCAATTCTTTACCAGATAATTTTAGAGATATAGATATTTTATTGAATAACGCAGGTAATGCGCATGGGTTAAGTACTATCCAAGATGGAGACACAGACGATTGGGATGCGATGTTAGACATCAATGTGAAAGGACTGTTATATGTTTCGAAAGCAATCATTCCTAAAATGATTAAAAGAAATACTGGTTTTATTGTCAATATTGGCTCAGTAGCAGGAAAAGAAGTATATCCAAACGGAAATGTGTATTGTGCTTCTAAATATGCTGTAAATGCGTTAAATAAGTCCATGCGAATAGATTTAAACACATATAACATTCGTGTTTCGGCAATTCACCCAGGAGCGGTAGAAACAGAATTTTCTGAAGTTCGTTTTAAAGGAGACACAGAAAAAGCAAAATCAATGTATGCGGGCTATAAAGCATTGCAAGCAGAAGATATTGCAGATATTATTCATTTTGTAGTTACACGTCCTTATCATGTAAACATTGAAGATTTAATTGTGTATCCAACCGCACAAGCAAGTGCAACCATTATGAATAAGAATTAATTTTATGAGTATTCGAAAGGATATAATTAAGAGCGTAGAGCAGTCTTTAAAAAACGTTCAAACATGCGTCCAGTAATTGAAACCATAAACATAAATAGAATTGTAAACACTCAAAAAGCAAGTTAAGGACATGCAGTACCGTAAATGAGATGATCAACAAACGCCTTTTAATTAAAAACTTACTATCTCATAACGATGAGAATAGTTTTTATGATAAAAAGCAAAAGCTATCGCTTCATAATAAAGAAGGAAAAGCAACGTTTATCAAACACATTTGTGCGTTATCAAATTCTAATCCAACAAACAATTCTTATATAGTAATAGGAATTGAAGATGAAGAAAACAAAATAGTTGGATTAGATTTTTACGACGATAGTAAAATCCAGAACCTAGCAAATGCATATTTAACAAATCCGCCAAAAATTCAATACGAAAACGTTCCGTTTCCAACATTACCACGCCATAAAGTAATTGGTTTGGTGACCATTTCTCCAAACAACAACATTACATCTCTTGCAAAAAACGCTTGGAAATACAAACAAGGTTCTGTTTTTTTTAGACGCGGAAGCAATTCAATGCATTCTAAAGGAAATTTTGAACTTAAAAACACTAATCAAGAAATTGTTGAGGCAATTGAGAAAAATGCGAGCAATAATATAGAATTAACGCTAAACGGGGTTTTCGATTTCATCAACAATCATAAAAAGGAATACAACCCGCAATACAAAGTTTTTAACGAGCAATTTGTATTGTGTTGGGCAGGAAAAAAATCAAGCATAAACGGAGAAGAATTTTTTTCTAGAGTAGATATCGAATTGATAAACGAGCAAGTTCGTTTGTTTTTTTCTGCTTTAGATGATGTTCAAATTAGTTACAACAAGCATTCTTTTATTGTTACAGAGTATATTTTATTAGGAATCGATAAAAACGAAACCCATTATCCGTTAGAAAAAACTATCATTCATTTTAAAGACAACGGCAAACACGATATTGTAAATGAATTTTTGTTTACGCCACCAAAATATAATGAAGCTATTATCCATCATATTTATACGAATAGCAATAAAATAATTTCAAAAATTATAAGTGAAACGCCACTTTCTGTTTTAGAACACGAAGATGTATTTAGATTACCTACCAATTATTTAATCTGTTTTTTAAACGGATGTATAGATGCTGCAGATCAACTTAAAAAAGCGAAAAATTATATGCGGAATTTAGATGACAAAACAACGTATATTAAGTATAAAGAAGCAATGCGTGTTATTAGAAAAGTGGAGTATAGTTAACTATACTTAAAATACAGGAGCAACAAAATAGTATATATAGCAAGATAAAATCTGTAAAAATTACGTTGTTTTAAGTACCCTTCGTTTTCAGGGTATAAATTCCCTAAAAGACCCTTAATTTCTCGAATAAAGAGTGGTTTTATATTGATAAGCCAGCTGTCAGTTTTATAGACTCTTTTACGAAACTTACTTCTATAAAAACTTAAGGGTAACCCCCAAATTAAAAAAAGAAGGAACCAAATATTTGCTTTTAGAAAATCAATCATATTTACTTTTTAGGAAACCACGGGAAAAAGGCATTCGTATTTTCTACATACTCCTTATACTTTAGTTTTGTATTGTTTAATGTTTTTTCAAGAAGCGCAACACCTGATACTTTTATAATTAGTAACGTCATAATAATAGCTCCAATAATTTGCCAGTAACCTCCAGCGGCAATACTAAACAACGCGTAAGACCACCAGACTGCAGCATCGCCAAAATAATTAGGATGTCTAGTGTACCTCCAAAAACCAGTGTTTAGTACTTGTCCTTTATTGTTAGAATTTTTCTTAAATTGATATAGTTGATGATCGCCACCAGCTTCAAAGCTAAAACCAATAACCCAAATTACAACTGCAACATAATCTAACCAAATTAAATCATTAGAAATTTTATTTGAATGAACTCCTAATAAAGGTAAAGAAACAATCAAAATTAAAACTCCTTGTAATAAAAACACCTGAAAATAACTAAACCACCAATAGCGCTTATGGCCATAATCTTTTCTGAATTGTTGATATCTATAATCTTCTCCTTTACCGATATTTCTGAAGGCTAAATAAATTGCCAACCGCAAGCCCCAAATTGAGACCAAAATTAAAAGTAAAATATTTCTTGTTTTTATTTCTTCTAAATTAAAAACATAAAAAGCATTGAGAACGGCAAAGCCAAAACCCCAAAAAATATCAACGATACTTACATTTTTTATAAGGACACTCCAAAACCAAAGGGCAGTTACTAAAACCCAAATTAAAAGTGATGCTTGTAATACCGTGTTCATCAAATAAAGTTTATTATTTTATATTTAATTAGCCTTATACATCCTCTTTACTATTATTGTTTTGTAATCTAAGATTAATTTAGAGTCCAAATACTTATTCCTTCCATTTCACAACATGTGTTATTCAGGATAACAATATGGCGTTTCTAATTTTTGTTTTTCTAAGAAATGATACCACAATTTAACTGATTTTTCAATACTATAAAAAAGAAATTTTGAATTAAATAAAAAAAGCCCAAATCTTTTAGATTTGGGCTAATAATATTGATTTTATAAACCGCTTAGAGGTCAAATTTAATTCCTTGCGCTAAAGGCAATTCATCAGAATAATTAATTGTATTTGTTTGTCTTCTCATATACACTTTCCAAGCATCAGATCCAGACTCACGTCCACCACCTGTTTCTTTTTCACCACCAAAAGCACCACCAATTTCAGCACCAGAAGTTCCGATGTTTACATTGGCAATACCACAATCAGAACCTGAGTATGATAAGAATTTTTCAGCTTCTTTCAATTCATTGGTCATAATTGCAGAAGATAAACCTTGAACTACACCATTTTGTTTTTCAATAGCATTTTCAACTTCTCCAGAATATTTCATTAAATATAAAATAGGCGCAAACGTTTCGTGTTGTACAATTTCGAAATGGTTTTCTGCTTCAATAATAGCTGGTTTTACGTAGCATCCACTTTCGTAACCTTCTCCTTTTAAAACACCCCCTTTAACCAACACATTTCCTCCTTCAGCTTTTGCTTTTTCAATAGCTGCTAAATAGGTGTTTACTGCATCTTTGTCGATTAAAGGACCAACATGTTTAGTTTCATCAAGTGGATTTCCAATTTTAATTTGCCCATAAGCACCCACAATTGCATCTCTTACTTTATCATATACAGATTCGTGAATAATTAATCTTCTAGTAGAAGTACAACGTTGTCCAGCAGTACCAACAGCACCAAATACAGCACCAGGAACTACTACTTTTAAATCTGCAGTTGGTGTAATAATAATGGCATTGTTACCTCCTAATTCTAATAAAGATTTTCCGAAACGTTGTGCAACAGTTGCTCCAACAATTCTTCCCATTCTTGTAGAGCCTGTAGCAGAAATTAAAGGAATACGAGCATCAGTAGTCATCATTTCACCAACTTTGTAATCTCCGTTGATAATAGAAGAGATTCCTTCTGGCAACTTATTTTCTTTTAAAACAGCAGCAATAATATTTTGACAAGCAACAGAGCACAAAGGAGCTTTTTCAGAGCCTTTCCACACACAAACATCACCACAAATCCAAGCTAAAGCTGTATTCCAAGCCCAAACAGCAACCGGGAAGTTAAATGCAGAGATAATTCCAACAACACCAATTGGATGCCATTGTTCTCTCATCACATGTCCAGGTCTTTCTGAAGGAATTGTTTGTCCGTTTAATTGTCTTGATAAACCAACTGCAAAATCACAGATGTCAATCATTTCTTGAACTTCTCCGTACCCTTCTTGCAAAGATTTACCCATTTCATAAGAAACTAATTTTCCTAAAGGTTCTTTGAGCTCTCTTAATTTGTTTCCAAATTGACGAACAATTTCTCCTCTTTGTGGAGCGGGCATATTTCTAAATATTTTAAAAGCACCAGTAGCCGTTTCCATTACTTTATCGAAGTCTTCTCTTGTCGTCGTTTTTACCTTTCCGATTAATTTCCCATCAACTGGAGAATAACTTTCGAGAACCTCTCCGTTAGAAAAATTATTTGAACCGGTAGAAGTTCCTTCGTTTATATCTTGTAAGCCTAATTTTGCTAAAGCTTCTTTGATTCCAAAATCTGCCATTTTCTTTTTAAATTTATTGGTTTAAATTGAACACCAAAATTACAAATAATTTAGGAGACTAAAAGATTAAACAAAAAAAAGAAAATTGTTTAATATTAAACAATGCTTATTGAAGCCAATCTTCAGGCAAAGGCTCTAATTCTAGTTCTTTGATTTCAGACTTCATTTTAAATTCAACGAAATCAACACAAGTGAGGTTTATCTTATAGTGTTTCACCTCAAATTAAAAAATTTAAATCTATTTTTGTACTAATGCAACAAAAGATTTTTAACATACAATCAGAACTGGATTTTTTAGAAATCTCTTTACAAATTTTTAAGCATCAGTTTAAAAACAACAAAATATATCGATCATTTTGTGATTTAATTTATACTCACCCATCTGATGTTGACGAAATTAAAGACATTCCTTTTTTGCCAATTCAATTTTTTAAATCACGTAAAGTGATCTCATCACTAGCTGAAGTTGAAGAGGTTTTTTCGAGTTCAGGAACTACAGGAAGTGTTACAAGTCAACATTTTGTAACAGATATTTCTTTGTATGAAGAAAGTTATTTAAAAGGATTCAATTATTTTTACGGAGACATAAAAGAATATACAGTTTTAGCCTTGTTGCCAAATTATTTAGAACAAGAAGGTTCTTCTTTGGTGTATATGGTAGATGATTTGATTCAGAAATCTCAAAAACCAGCAAGTGGATTTTATTTAAACAATATAGAGGAATTGGCTAAAACGGTACTTCGTTTAGAAGCGGCTAATGAAAAAGTGTTGTTGATTGGAGTTTCCTTTGCTTTGTTAGACTTGATTGAATTGAAGCAATTCAACCTAAAAAACACCATTGTAATGGAAACTGGAGGCATGAAAGGAAGACGTAAAGAGTTAATTCGCTCAGAATTGCACCAACGATTATCAGACGGTTTTGGTGTTTCTAAAATACACTCAGAATACGGAATGACAGAATTATTAAGTCAAGCGTATTCTAATGGAAATGGGATTTTCAATTGTCCTCCTTGGATGAGAATTTTAACTCGTGATACAGAAGACGCATTAACAATTCAAGAACCAAATAAAACTGGAGGAATTAATGTGATTGATTTAGCCAACTACAATTCTTGTTCTTTTATTGCTACACAAGATTTAGGAAAAGTACACGAAAACGGAAGTTTTGAAATTATTGGACGCTTTGATAATTCAGATATCAGAGGTTGCAATTTAATGGTGTTGTAATATGGAACCAAGAATTAAAACCTTAAAAGAAAAGAAGCTTGTTGGAATGAAACAAAGAATGAGTTTAACCAATAATTCAACGGGTAAACTTTGGAGTGAATTTGCCCCAAGAATTCATGAAATAAAAAACAAAGTTTCTAATGAAAAAATTTCAATGCAAGTTTTTGACCCTTCGTATTACTTAAGTTTTAATCCAAATAATGAATTTGTAAAATGGGCAACTTTAGAGGTAAAAGAGGTTGAGAATATTCCAAATAAAATGGAATCATTTATTTTATCCGGAGGACTATATGCGGTATTTGACTATAAAGGGTCAAGTTCTGATAATAGTATTTTTCAATATATTTACATGAATTGGATTCCGAATTCTGAATATCAATTAGATAATAGACCACATTTTGAAGTGTTAGGAGAAAAATATAGAAATAATGATCCAATCTCAGAAGAGGAAATATGGATTCCGATAAAGACTAAGTAACACTTTTGTAATCAATTCTGATTTTTATCTACCAAAATCAAGATAGATGAAACACTTCTTAGTATTCTTCTTTTTTCTGCAACTTAAAAGAGTACAATATGAAATAAATACGGCTAAAAAGTTTTTTATAACTAACCGATTGTTTAGTTTTGTACTGTAGTTAGAAATAATGGCAAGAAAAAAAGAATATAACGAACACGAAGTGGTAGAAAAGGCAATGAATCTTTTTTGGCAACATGGCTATGAAGCAACTTCTATGCAAATGCTAGAAAAGAAAATGGGCATTAACAAGTTTTCTATATACGCTAGTTTTGGAAACAAACAGGGGCTCTTTCTGCAAAGTTTAAAATGCTATAAAGCAAAAATTAGCTTGATGTTAGAGGTTTTTAAAAATGCTTCCAAAGGAGTAGAAGATATCAAACAATTTTTCTATGATTCTGTGAACTCTAATTTTAAAGAAGAAAATCTAAAAGGTTGTCTAGTAACAAATACGTATAATGAGTTTTCAGGAAGTGAAGACCTATTAATAAAAGAACAAATGGCTTCATTTATGGATACATTAAAAGAATTGTTCATTAAAAAATTAAAAATGGATGTTACTAAGGATGAAGAAACAATATTGAAGCAAGCCAATTTTTTAATCTTAGCAAAACATGGTTTAGCAGCAGCGGCTAGAGTAAATAGCAAAAAAGAAATTGAAGATTATATTGAAATAACTTTTAAAAATATTTAAATATTTTTTTACACAATAACTAAATGATTGTTTAGTTAAAATTAACATAAATAATAAAATATAAATTATGATAACTTTAAAAATTCATAACATAGAAACAGCACCAGAAGGAAGCAAAGAACTATTAAAACAATCTTTAAAAATATACGGAATGATACCTGGTTTGCATGGTGTATTAGCAGCGGCTCCGGGTTTATTAGAGGCATACCAAACGATACATAAATTGTTTGTAGATAGTTCCTTTGATAAAGAAGAATTAACCGTAGTATGGCAAACTATAAATGTAGAACACAACTGTCATTACTGTGTACCCGCACATACTGCCATAGCAAAAATGATGAAAGTAGAGGATGTTATTACAGAAGCTTTGCGGAATGAAACACCTTTAGAAAATTTAAAATTAGAAGCATTACGCACCATGACATTAGCTATTGTACGTAATCGAGGCCGTGTATCAGAAGAAGCTTTAACTGCTTTTTATGCTGCCGGATATGAAGAAAGACAAGTATTGGAAATCATCTTAGGCTTGTCTCAGAAAATAATTAGTAACTATACAAATTATATTGCCCATACGCCTATAGATGTTCCTTTTCAAGAGTATGCTTGGAAAAAATAAAGAGGAATATCTTAATAGTACATTTTAAAAGAAACAACCCTTTGGTCATTCGTACGGAAGGTATTTAAAACAAAAAGATAACTATGATTAAAGTATCCGTAATGTATCCAAATGGTAAAGCAGTTAAGTTTGATGTAGATTATTATAAAAATAGCCACTTACCAATGGTTTCTAAAGCGCTTGGCGAAGCATTAAAAGGCTTAGAGTTAGACTTAGGTTTGAGTAGTGGAGTTCCAGGAGAATTACCCCCTTATGTTGCTATTGCACATTTAAAATTTGACGATATTGCCTCTTTTCAGGCAGCATTTAGTCCATATGCAGCAATATTTGCTGCTGATGTAAAAAAGTATAGTACTGTACAAGGAGAACTACAAATTAGCGAATTGATAACATTTTAAATATGAAAGAAAAATTAAAAATAGACATTGTTTCAGATGTAGTTTGTCCTTGGTGTACAATTGGATACAAACGTTTGCAAAAAGCAATTTTAGAACTTGGAATTGAAGATAGAGTAGAAATAGAATGGCACCCTTTTGAGTTAAATAAGAATATGCCAGCAGCAGGTCAAGATTTAACAGAGCACATTTCAGAAAAATACGGAACAACACCAAAGCAGCAAAAAGAATCGCAACAAAACATGATTTCTATCGGTAAAGAACTTGATTTTACGTTCGATTATTTTGAGGGTATGAGAATTGTAAACACTTTTGAAGCCCATGTTTTATTGGAGTATGCCAAAGTATTCGAGAAGCAAACCGAATTAAAAATGCGCTTAACTACTACTTTTTTTAGTGAACGGAAAGATGTATCTAAAAGAGAAACTCTAAAACAAGCTTTATTAGATGTTGGCTTAAATGCAGAAGAAGGGTTGATTCAGTTAGATAAAGAAGAAGCACGTCTTGAGATTAGGAGCAAACAGGACTATTGGAAAAGTTTAGGAGTGAATTCTGTACCAACGATAGTTTTTAACAGAAAAAGTGCTATAACAGGTGCGCAGCCTGTTGCTGTTTTTAAACAAGTGCTTTTAGAATTAATTGCTGAATAATATCAATAAAAATAACGATATCAATTTCAGAAATCTATAAGATATAACGTAAAGGAACGGTCTCTTATAAAAATTTAGAAACTTAAAAAAGCCATCGATTTAGCTGGCTTTCAAGCTTTATGAGAATACGATATTATTCAATATTTAGCAAAAAATAGCTTTTCTTACCACGTTGTAATAACACATATTTACCAGCAATTAGATCTGCTGAAGTAATTGTATAATCTTCTGTTACTTTTTCTTTATTTACAGAAACCGCATTTTCTTTTAAAGCTCTTCGTGCATCAGAATTTGAGTTTAAAAAATTAGTTTTTGCTGCTAATGCACCAATCATATCTAATCCATTATCAATATCCTCTTTAGAAATTATTGCTTGTGGCACTCCTTCAAAAACATCTAAAAATGTTTGTTCATCTAAAGATTTAATTTCTTCAGAAGTAGATTTTCCAAATAAAATAGTAGACGCTTTTATAGCATTTTCATAGGCTTCTTTTCCGTGAGTCATCGTAGTAACTTCTTCTCCTATTTTCTTTTGTAGCAAGCGCAAATGCGTATTTTCTATATGTTTAGCAATTAAAAGATCAATTTTTTCTTTAGATAAAAAGGTAAAAATTTTAATATACTTTTCAGAGTCTTCATCAGAGGAATTTAGCCAATATTGATAGAATTTATAGGGTGATGTTCTGTTAGCGTCTAACCAAATATTTCCACCTTCAGTTTTTCCAAATTTTGTTCCGTCTGCTTTTGTCACTAAAGGAACTGTAATTGCATATGCTTTTCCTTGCGCTTTTCTTCTAATCAATTCTGTTCCAGTAGTAATATTTCCCCACTGATCAGAACCACCCATTTGTAGTTTGCAATTTTTCTCTTTGTATAAATGATAGAAATCGTATCCTTGAAAAAGTTGATAGGTAAACTCTGTAAAACTCATTCCTTCTGTATTTTCTCCAGAAATACGGTTTTTTACAGAATCCTTTGCCATCATGTAATTTACGGTGATGTGTTTTCCGATATCTCTAACAAAATCGATTAAAGAAATATCTTTCATCCAATCGTAATTATTTACCAATTCTGCAGGATTTTCAGACGTTTTTTCATTAAAATCTAAAAATCGTTCTAGTTGACTTTTTACACCAGCAATGTTTTTAGACAATGTTGCTTCGTCCAACAAATTACGTTCTGCAGATTTTCCTGAAGGATCTCCAACCATTCCAGTAGCTCCTCCAACCAATGCGATAGAAGAATGTCCAGTTTTTTGAAAATGCATCAGAATAATAATCTGCACCAAACTACCAATATGTAAAGAATCTGCGGTTGGATCAAACCCAATATAACCAGCAGTTTTATTTTTTAATAAGTATTCTTCGGTACCTGGCATAATATCATGCAATAATCCACGCCAACGTAATTCTTCTACAAAATTTGTCATCAGTAATAATTTATGAGAGAGCAAAGATACTTTTATCCTACAAAAAAAACTATTTTAGCATATAGCATTTTAGAATTTAGTAATGATTTTAGTAACCGGAGGTACAGGTTTAGTTGGTTCGCATTTATTATATCAATTAACATTAGAAAATGAAAACATAAAAGCGATTTACAGAACCGAAAAAAGTTTTGAAGTTGTTAAAAAAATCTTTTCTTATTTTACTGAGGATGTAGAAATGCTCTTTTCTAAGATTGATTGGGTTAAAGCGGATATTACGAATATTCCTTCATTAACAGAAGCTTTTAAAAAGGTTGATGTTGTATATCATGCTGCGGCATTAGTTTCTTTTGACGCCAAAGATTACAGAAAAATGCGTCAAACAAATATTAATGGAACAGCAAATATTGTAAACCAATGTATTAGCAATTCTGTTAAAAAACTATGTTACGTTAGTTCTATTGCTGCCGTTGGAGATGCAATTGAAAAGAATAAAGTAACTGAAGATAACGAGTGGCGCGTAGAAACAAGCAACAACTGTTATGCAATTACCAAGCATGGAGCAGAAATGGAAGTTTGGCGTGGAAGTCAAGAGGGAATTGATGTTATAATTGTAAATCCAGGTGTAATTTTAGGAGCAGGTTTTTGGAATATAAACACCGGACAACTATTTTCTAAAGTTGCGAAAGGTTTTCCTTTTTACTCAGAAGGAATTACGGGTTTTGTTGGTATAAATGATGTTTCTAAAGCAATGATTCAATTGACAGAAAGTTCTGTAAAAAATGAACAATTTATTTTAGTTTCAGAAAACAATTCGTTTCGAGAAATTTTTATATTAATAGCAAATGAGTTTGGTAAGAAACCCCCAACAATTAGAATATCAAAAACGCTTTCAAAAATTTTAAGAAGAGTTGATGCCGTTGTTACTTTTATAACTAGAAAAAAACGACTGATTACTAAAGAATCAATCAAATCTTTACATGGAAAAACTTATTATTCTTCAGAGAAAATTACAACTACAATTGATTTTGTTTTTGAGCCAATAGAAGAAGTAATACAAGAAGTTTGCACTCTGTATAAAAAAGAAAAGGGTTAATTTTCTTTAGAGAGATCAATCTCAACATTATCAAATTTCTCTAATATTTTTTCCTTATCTACGTTTTTCTTTATTGCCTCTTCAGTCTCTAATTTCTTTTTCTCTAAACCTTCTTTAACCTCTTTATAAATCAGCTCGTACTCTTCTAGTTTAGAAGTGTAGTAAAAATTACTTATGCTAAAACGAGAACTATCAATTTTATATTTATTGTAAACCAAAGGCATGTAGTCTATTTTACGTAAGTTTAGTGTGTTTTTTTCAATAAATGCGCTTTTTGCAACAAATAAATCGGTAAGTAAAAGCACCATTGTATCCTTCGGAATTAAATCTTTAGGTTTTTTTAAAAGGGTGTTACTTGTACAAGAAACCAAGAAAATAACAATTAAAAAAAGCAGTATTTTTTTCATTTTATCTGTTAAAAAGTAATCGTTCTCCTTTAATTTCTTCGTTAAAATTTCCGTTTTCATACATTAAATTTCCATTTACAAAAGTATGCGTAATGGTTGAAGAAAATGTAGTTCCTTCAAAAGGAGACCAACCGCATTTGTATAAAAGATTCTCTTTAGAAACTGTATTTGAAAGTTGGGTATTTACCAATACCAAATCGGCATAAAACCCTTCTTTGATAAATCCACGGTTTTCAATTTTAAATATTTTAGCGGGATTATGGCTCATTTTTTCTACTGCTTTTTCAATAGAAATTGTGCCGTCTTTCACTTTTTCTAAAATAGCATTTAAGGCATGTTGCACTAAAGGACCTCCGCCAGGAGCTTTCGTATAAATAGTGTCTTTTTCCTCTAACGTATGAGGTGCATGATCTGTTGCGATAACATCAATTCTGTCATCTAACAACGCTTTCCATAAACCAGTTCTATCATCTGCTGTTTTAATTGATGGGTTCCATTTTATCAATGTTCCTTTTGTATCATAATCTTCATCAGAAAACCATAAATGATGTACACAAACTTCGGCTGTAATTTGTTTTTCTTCTAGCGGAATATCATTTCTAAATAAATGCGTTTCTTTTTCAGTTGATACATGAAAAATATGCAATCTTGCACCTGTTTTTTTTGCTAATTCAATTGCTTTTGATGATGATAAATAACACGCTTCTTCACTTCTTATAAGTGGATGAAATTTTAAAGGAATATTATCCCCATAAATAGCTTTATAATGTTCGGTATTTTTTTTAATTGTTGCTTCATCTTCACAATGAACAGAAATTAACATTTTTGTTGATGAAAATATTTTTTCTAAAACAGTTTCATTATCCACCAACATATTTCCGGTAGATGAACCTAAGAATAGTTTTATTCCGGCTACATTTTTAGGATTTGTTTTCAGTAATTCTTCTAAATTATCGTTTGTGCCACCAAACATAAATGAATAATTAGCGTAAGAAGTTTTTGAAGCAATTTCGAATTTATCTTCTAATAATTTCTGTGTTGTAGCTTGCGGAACCGTATTTGGCATTTCTATAAAAGAAGTGATTCCGCCAGCAATTGCAGCCTTACTTTCTGTAGCAATAGTTGCTTTATGTGTTAAACCAGGCTCACGAAAATGAACTTGATCATCTATGAAACCGGGTAATAAAAAACTACCATTTGCATCAATAATTTTTGTGTTTTCTGAAACAGAAATAGTTGCAGAAATTTCTTTTATAATATTGTTTTCGATTAATAAATCGCCTTTAAAAACAATGTTTTCGTTTACTATTTGTGCATTTTTTATTAATGTTCTATTCATTTTCGGATTCCTTTAAGTCTTAATTTTAATACGCCAAACAACGCTTCATAAACAATTGAGCGGTTCATTTTAGATTCCCCTAAAGTTCTATCCGTAAAAACGACAGACACTTCTTGAATATTAAATTTATGCTTCCAGGCTTTAAATTTCATTTCTATTTGAAAGGCATATCCAACAAATCTAATTTCATCAAGCTTTATGGTTTCTAATACTTTTCTTTTGTAGCAAACAAAGCCTGCAGTTGTATCGTGAACAGGAATCCCGGTTATAAAACGCACATATTTAGAAGCAAAATACGAAAGTAATACTCGTTTCATTGGCCAATTTACCACGTTTACTCCTTTAGAATATCTTGAGCCAATTGAAAGATCTGCACCATTTTTTGAACACGCATTGTAAAGCTTAGTCAAATCTTTTGGATTATGAGAAAAATCAGCATCCATTTCTATAACATAATCATACTTTTTTTCAATCGCCCATTTAAAACCGTGAATATATGCAGTTCCGATTCCGTTTCTTTCGGTTCTATTTTCAATAAATAGTTTATTTGGAAATTGGTTAATAAGGTTTGAAACGATGGTTGAAGTTCCGTCAGGAGAATTATCATCAACAATTAAAATGTCAAATACTTTTTTTTGATTAAATACAGCTCTAATTATCGCCTCGATATTTTCTTTTTCGTTATATGTAGGAATGATTACTAAAGCGTCAGACATTTTTTCACTATTAAAAAACAAGAGCAACAAATATAAGTTATTTTATCACTAATTTTGTGTTATATTTTTCATAAAACAATTTAATGCAGGCTTTAGAACGTATAGAATTTTCTAATAATTGGTTAACGCTTGTCTTTGTGTTTGGCTTAATTTTATTAGTTGTTTTAAAAATGCTGAATCATCAGAAACTTTTTGAATATTCAAGAGCGTTTTTTTTGAAAGGTTTTATAGAAAAAAAAGTAGAAGAAAGAGTTTCTTTTTTTAGTGGATTTAATATTGTTCTATTTGTTTTTTCTGTTTTAGGACATGCCCTTTTTTTTAGCTATTTAGCAGATTTCTTTATTCCAAAAACTGAACTAAGTTTTCAATTATACTCAAAAATTACCGCATTGGTTTTTGGGTATTTTACAATGTTTTTAGTTTTAGAACTTGCTTTATGTCATTTGTTAGAGATTAGATCTGAATTAGCTCATTTTATTGCTGCAAAATTGGGGTATTCTTATACTACAGCTTTATTTCTTTTTCCTTTTTTAATACTTGTAACCTATAGTTTTTTAAATATTTACATATTATTAAGTGTGTTTATTATAGTGTTTACATTAAGTTTTGTGTTAGCTTTTATAAACAACAAAAACTTGATTATTAATAAGTTGTTTTATTTTATTTTGTACATTTGCGCACTTGAAATAGCACCCTTATTAATTATTTATAAAATAACTGTTTAATAAAAAGGAGATTTATGAAAGTGAAAACAA
>JBDNGO010000149.1:0-5201 GCA_041689245.1 Flavobacteriaceae bacterium
TATCTGTATTCAAAATAATCTTGTTGAAATTGACTATTAAGATACTGAAAATCAATAACTTAAACAAGTTTAAGCGGTTGTTTTTCAACTAATTAACCTTGTTTTTTATCTTTATTTCAAACCTTGATTCGCATTAATAATAAAAAAATATCTAATCTAACAACTCTTAAAAGCAAGTCCAGAAATACTTGCTTTTTCTGAACAATAAACTAGTGTTTTAAAATCTATATTAATTCTGGCAGCCTTCATTTCATCAACAGAAGTAATCAATCGTTTATCATAAGCTTCTCAACTTAAAAATTCGCCAAAAAGGCCCATGTCAGAACCTTGCCTTTCGTGCGTTGTTGCCAATGAACCATTCGGATCAAATTCTATCAAAAACATCTGTGAATTCGGCATCCATTAAATCTCTACAAATTCTTCCTATTCGTAATGAAGCTGCACAATGAGAACTTGACTAGTCATGCATTACTGGGCCAAGAACCTCGTTAAAAACACTTGGGTAATTTGCCATAAATCAAATATTTTTAGTTACTTAATAAGTATAAGCCCTTAAAAGGAATAAAAAACATCAATAATTGGATAAAAAGTACAATGAAAAATGATTAAATTGCATACTTATATTAACTAATTTCTTACTTATGAAAAAATCAATACTAATCACTTTTGCGTGTTTAATTTCATTTATTTCCTACTCTCAAGAGGCACTTTCTTTAGAAGATATTTTTAAAAATGGAACCTATAATTCTAAAGGTTATGGACCTGTAAGGTGGATGAAAGATAACGAAGGATATTCTACTTTACAGAAAAATATTGATGTTGGCGGAAGAGATATTGTACAATATGAAGCAACATCTGGAAAGCGTTCTGTTTTAGTTTCTGCAAAACAATTAATTCCTGATGGATCAAAAAGCCCATTGTCAATTTCTAATTACGAGTGGTCTGAAGACAATTCTAAATTATTGATTTTTACCAATACTCGTAAAGTTTGGCGTCATAATACAAGAGGAGATTATTGGGTGTTAGATATGAAAAATGGAAAACTAACGCAATTAGGAAAATCAATTGAAAGAACAACAATGATGTTTGCGAAATTTTCTCCTGATGCTTCTCGAGTTGGATTTGTAAGTAAAAATAATATTTATGTAGAAAATATTGCAACCAACAAGATTACTCAACTAACTTTTGATGGAAATAGCTCTATGATTAATGGAACTTTTGATTGGGTATATGAAGAAGAATTATCTTGTAGAGATGGATTTCGTTGGAGCCCAGACGGAACACAAATTGCCTATTGGCAATCAGACACAAAAGGTATTGGTACTTTTTATATGATTAACAATGTAGATTCTATTTACCCAAAACTAATTCCATTACCATATCCAAAAGTTGGCACAACAAACTCTGCTGTAAAAGTTGGTGTTGTAAATGCTACCGGAGGAAAAACAAAATGGTTTGATGTTCCTGGAGATTCAAGAAATAATTATTTGGCTAGAATGGATTTTATTCCAAATTCTAATGAAGTAATGATTCAGCAATTAAACAGAAAACAAAATTCAAATACAGTAAGAATTGGAAATACCAAAACTATGAAATTAACCACGTTGTTTACTGATAAAGATGATGCTTTTTTAGACATCCATGACAATATAATGTGGTTAGAAAATGAAAAGTATTTTACTTGGACGAGCGAAAAAGATGGCTACTTACATTTGTACAAAGTTTCTAGAGATGGCAAAAATTTTAAGACGATAACTACTGGCAATATAGATGTAGTTGGTATCAATTGCATCGACCCAAAAAGTGGCTATGTATATTATACAGCTTCACCAGAAAATTACACACAGCGTTATTTATACAGAAGTAAAATTAACGGAACATCGAAACCAGAAAGAGTAAGTCCGGCAGATCAAGTTGGGCAACATTCCTATCAAATTTCTGCAGATGCAACATTTGCAATTCATGGATTTCAAAATGCAAGCACTCCAAATACAATATCATTAATCAATCTTCAAAACCATAAAACCATACGTACTTTAGAAGAAAACAATGAAGTAAAAAGCAAATTTGATGCCTTAAATTTATCTCCGAAAGAATTCATTAAAGTTGATATTGGCGAAGTAACTTTTGATGCTTGGATGATTAAACCTAAAGATTTTAATCCTACTAAAAAATATCCAATCGTATTTTATGTGTATGGAGAACCTGCTGGCTCTACAGTTCAAGATAATTGGGCTGGCGGAGATTTATGGCATCAATTTTTAGCACAACAAGGTTATATTGTTGCAAGTATTGATAATAGAGGAACTAGAACTCCAAGAGGTAGAGATTGGAGAAAATCTATTTATGGTCAAATCGGAATTCTAGCTGCACACGATCAAGCTGCAGCAGCCAAAAAAATGTTTGCAACGTATAAATTTATTGATACCAATAAAGTTGGAATTTGGGGTTGGAGTGGCGGTGGCCAAATGACCATGAATTGTTTATTTAGATATCCAGATGTGTACACTTCTGGCTTAGCTGTAGCTTTTGTAGCTGATCAACGTTTGTATGATAATATTTATCAAGAGCGTTATATGGGTTTACTAGAAGAAAATGAAGCTAATTATATTGCTGGTTCTCCAATAACTTATGCTAAAAAATTGCAAGGTGATTTGATGATTATTCACGGAACTGGAGATGACAATGTACATTATCAAAGTTTTGAAAGGATGACTAATGAACTAATTAAACACAATAAAATGTTTGACATGATGTCTTACCCAATGAGAGATCATGGTATTAGTGGAGGAAATACATCATTACATCTTAGAGAAACGATGGTTAGATATTGGAAAAAGGTTTTTGCTGATAAAGAGGTACTGAAAGTGAAGCAATAATTTTATAAAAACTAAATTATAAAAGCACAAATTATGCAATTTGTGCTTTTTCTTTTTTTAAAAGCTGCATCAATAAAAACATAAAAAAGGCTGAAAGAACTGCAATACCTGTTACAATTAACCAAGTTTTATCAAACCCTAAAACGCTTATTAAATGCATCCCTGAATTATGACTAAAAATATGTGCAAAAGAAAATGCGATACTATACAACGCCATATATTCTCCTTGATTTCCTTTTTTGGCTCGCTGCATTGCAAATGCATTTGAAAACGGAAAAGCAATCATTTCTCCAATGGTCATCAAAAACATTCCAATAATTAAAATTCCTGTCCAAGTAGAAATTAGCAATACAACAAAACTTAACGCAGTTAATATTCCTCCAAAAAGCATCAATCCAACTTTAGTAAATCTTGAGTTTTCTAACCATTTTATTAATGGCATTTCTAATAAGAAAATTATAAAACCATTCATTCCTAATAACAAACCAATTTCTTGTTCTGTTAAAAAATAAACATCTTTATAATACAATGGCATTGTTGAAAAATATTGTAAAAATACAGCTCCAAACAACATCATTGCTATTAGAAAAATCCAAAATGCTTTATCTGAATACGCAGAAACTGGATTTGCTACTTTTGTTTCATCTAGTGTTTTAGATTTCTTTGGATTTAATACTTGTAATAATAAAATACCTGCTAACAAACAAGTAATTCCGTCTAGCCAAAACAAGCCAAAATACCCTAAAGTGGCAATAATTAAACCTCCAATTGCTGGTCCAATAGAAAATCCTAAATTAATTGCCAAACGAATTAATGTTACAGAACGTGTTTTGTTTTCTGGTTTACTATAAGAACTTAATGCCACAAACATTGCTGGTCTAAAAGAATCTGCAATTAACATCAGTCCGAAAATACCTGCACAAAAACCTACAAAAGTTGTTACAAATTGCATCGCAACAAAAGCTACTCCTGTTCCTACTAAACTGAAAAACATTACTTTATAAGACCCAAATGTATCTGTTAATTTTCCTCCAAACCAAGAACCAACAACAGAACCTAATCCGAAAAAAGACATAATCCAACCAACATCGAATAATGTAAAATCTAAACTCTTTGTTAAGTATAAAGATAAAAACGGAATTACCATTGTTCCTGCTCTATTGATTAAGGTAATCAACGCTAACCACCAAACCTCTTTAGAAAGCCCTCTAAAGGTATTGATATAGTTGAAGTATAATTTTTTCATTTTTGTTGGTTATTGATATAATTTATGATACTGAAACCAGTTCAGTATAAGTTCAACTAATCAATTCTTTCAAGAATTGAAGTTTTACTAAAATAAAAAGTCCGACTGTGCTGTCGAACTCTTAATAATAGTACTGTTTTATCTTGTTATAATTACAATACATTTGATATGCGACTCTTTCGATTATTCATCGACTTCTAACACGAACATGTATTGACAATCTTCATTTTTGTTTTATTTAATGTTTCAAAACTACATAAATAATTGTAAAAACTGTATTTTTATTTTTTAATAATATTCTCATCTCATGAAAAACATTTCTATCCTTTTCTTTTTATGCATTCTTATTTCTTGCAACAAAACAGTAAAAGACGATTATCTTAAAAAAATTGAAGACTATCAGTTTGAAATGAACTTAAATTTTCATGATGAAATCAAATCTCCATTAACAAAAGAAGATTTAAAAACTTTTAAAAAACTAGAATTTTATCCTATCCATAAAAAATACAGAGTAATTGCGAAATTAGAAAAAACAGTGAATGCTCCTGTTTTTGAAATGACAACAACTAAAGATAGAAAACCTTTGTATATAAAATATGGAACCATCACATTTACTTTAGACGGAAAAGAGCAACAGATTCCGATTTATCAAAACAAAGATTTAGATAGGGACCCACAATACATCGATTATTTATTTTTGCCTTTTACAGATAAAACAAGCGGAAAAGATTCTTATGGTGGCGGACGTTATTTAGATGTGTTAACTACGGATGAAAAACCAGACGGAACCATTGTATTATATTTTAACAAGGCTTATAATCCGTATTGTGCCTATAGCGAACGTTATTCTTGCCCTTTAACACCAAAAGAAAACACACTTTCTGTAGAAATTCTTGCAGGAGTAAAAGCGTATAAAAAACATTAGTTTTTGTCATTTCTGTAAAGGTTAACTAATTCGCGGACAGTTTTGATTAAATTTATTAGGAGCAAGACCGTTTAAACTTTGATGCGGTCTTTCCTGATTATAATAGTACAAATATTGTATTATTTCTTCTTTTAAATGTTCTTTAGATTCA
>JBDNGO010000150.1:0-3156 GCA_041689245.1 Flavobacteriaceae bacterium
TGAATCTAAAGAACATTTAAAAGAAGAAATAATACAATATTTGTACTATTATAATCAGGAAAGACCGCATCAAAGTTTAAACGGTCTTGCTCCTAATAAATTTAATCAAAACTGTCCGCGAATTAGTTAACCTTTACAATTCCTGCGAAGGCAGGAATCTATACTTACTTAATCTTATACAATAGACTTTCTATGGATTCCTGCCTTCGCAGGAATGACATAATAATTATTTATTTTAAATCCTTTAATCGAATTGTTACTGCATTTTTGTGTGCCTGTAAACCTTCTGCTTCTGCCATAACTTCAATAGATTTTCCAATATTTTGTAAGCCTTTTTTTGAAATTTTCTGATACGTAATACTTTTCTGAAAACTATCTAAATTCACTCCTGAATACGCTTTAGAAAACCCGTTTGTTGGTAATGTATGATTGGTTCCTGAAGCATAATCTCCAGCACTTTCTGGTGTGTAATTTCCAATAAAAACGGATCCTGCATTTTCTATATTATTAATAAAAAATTCATTATTTCTTGTTGCAATTATTAAATGTTCTGGAGCATATTCATTAATAAAATTTAGAGCTGAATTTTCATCTTCAATTAAAATTGCTTTCGAATTTTCTAACGCTTTTTCTGCAATTTCTTTTCTTGGAAGTTCTGAGAGTTGTTTTTGTATCTCATTCTGTACTAACTCCATTAATTCAATTGAATCAGAAACTAAAATCACTTGACTATCTATTCCATGTTCTGCTTGACTTAACAAATCGGAAGCAACAAAAGATGCATTTGCAGAATCATCTGCAACCACCAATAACTCACTCGGTCCTGCTGGCATATCGATAGCAACCCCATATTTTGTAGCGATTTGTTTTGCAACCGTTACAAACTGATTTCCAGGTCCAAATATTTTTGAAACACTGGGAATGCTTTCTGTTCCAAATGTCATTCCTGCAATTGCTTGAATTCCGCCTGCTTTAATAATTTTTGTTACGCCACAAAGAGTAGCTGCATATAAAATTGCAGGATTTATTTTTCCTTCCTTATTTGGTGGAGAACACAATACAATTTCTTTGCAACCAGCAATTTGTGCAGGAATTGCTAACATTAAAACCGTTGAAAATAATGGTGCAGTTCCGCCAGGAATGTACAATCCAACTTTTGAAATTGGTTTTTTCTCTTGCCAACATTCTACTCCGATGGTTGTTTCTACAAAAACTTTTTCTGTTTGTTGAGCAGCATGAAAGGTTGTAATATTGTTTTTAGCGAGTTGAATTGCTTCTTTTAATTCTGTTGAAACTACAGCAATTGCTTCTTCAATTTCTTCTTTATAAACAATTGTGTTTTCTATAATAACCTTGTCAAATTTTTCTGTGTATATTTTTATGGCTTTATCTCCGTTATTGGAAACATCATTAAAAACAATGCTTACAATACTTTCTATATCTTCAACTGTTTTTGTTGGTCTTTCTATGAGTTGAGCCCAATCTTCTATTGGTGGATTGTTTATTAATTTCATTTTATGCTGAATTTATTTCAGTATCTTTTTATTTATCTTTCTTATTATCCTTAGTGTCATTTCGAAATGAGCTTTTTAGCGATAGAGAAATCTATTTGATGTGATTTCTGTCTTTTGGAATCAAGTTCTGTACAAGTTGTAGGAATGATATTTTAGTTTCTATTTATGAGATTCCCGTTTTCACGGGAATGACAATTATTTTATAACACCATTTTTTCAATTGGGCAAACTAAAATTCCTTCTGCTCCTTTTTCTTTCAATAAGTCAATAATTTCCCAAAACTGGTTTTTATCGATTACAGAGTGCACAGAACTCCAACCTTCTTTTGCCAATGGCAATACTGTAGGACTTTTCATACCAGGCAATACAGCTATGATTTCTGACAACTTTTCATTTGGAGCGTTTAATAAGATATATTTAGAGTTTCGTCCTTTTAAAACGGACTGAATTCTAAACTGCAGTTTGTCTAATATTTGCTGTTGACTTTCTAAAATCATTGGTGAAACAGCCAGCACAGCTTCAGAAGTTAATAGTACTTCTACTTCTTTTAAATTGTTTTTAAACAACGTGCTTCCGCTTGATACGATATCGCAAATTCCGTCTGCTAAACCAATATTTGGAGCAATTTCTACGGAACCGTTAATAATGTGTAATTGCGCATCAATATTGTATTCTTTCAAATATTTTTTTACGGTTTCAGGATATGAAGTTGCAATTCTTTTTCCGTCTAAATCTTTTAACGAATTGGCTTCAGATTCTTTTGGAACCGCTATAGAAACTTTGCATTTAGAAAATCCTAAACGTTCTACAAAGGCTAAATCGTTGCCTTTTTCAATCAGAACATTTTCTCCAATAATCGCTATATCTACTACTCCGTCTCGTAAATACTGCGGAATATCTCCGTTGCGTAAATAGAAGACTTCTAGTGGGAAGTTACTAGCATTTGCTTTTAATTGGTCTTTTCCGTTGTCGATTGAAATTCCACAATCTTTTAAAATTTGTAAGGAATCTTCGTTTAATCTTCCTGATTTTTGAATGGCTATTCTTAATGTACTCATTGTTGCTCGTGCCCACGAAAGTGGGTATCTTTTTAATTTAACTTCTAACTTCTTTTATCAGATTCTGACCTTCGTCAGAATGTTTTTACTCGTTTTCATGAAACGAGTAAACGCAAAAAACCCGTTCGATGTACTCAAACGGGTTTAAAATATATGTTGATTTTATTCAATACACTTTCACTTCGCTTGAGCCGAATTATGAAAATGATGATGATTAAATTGAATAAAATTCATGTCTTGTTTTTTGTTGCTGCAAATATCTGTAATTTCTTTTTAATAAACCTAACGATTTTGAAAAAATTTCTGATTGATTTATAATTTTATAAAAGCTCTTTAGCTAACTTATTAATATTAAGTGATTTTACCTATTTATTTTTTGATTTAAAAAGTATAACTTCGCTAACGTTTGATATAACGAATTAAAACTCGCCATATCACTTAAATTAGCGAAACACTTATATAAAAGCTGCTTTTTATTCTCTTGAAATTTCTGGTAATTTATTTTTAAAACTAGGTGCAGTATCTCTGCAAGAAACTTGTTTCTTTTTAGAAACTAGTACCAATAAATCGTAACTCAACGTAAA
>JBDNGO010000151.1:0-20681 GCA_041689245.1 Flavobacteriaceae bacterium
AAAATCTTTTCTGTTTTGCATTTTTAATGGCCAATGAGGTTCTCCGTTATAATTCAATAACCAAGAAGGTTTTCCTAATCTTCTTAATGCTGTAAAAAACTCAATTCCTTGATACCATGGCACATGACCATCTGCATCATTTGCCATAATTAACAAGGGTGTATTAATTTTATCTATCGAAAAAATTGGTGAATTTTCAATATAACGCATCGGATATTCCCAAGGCGTTCCTCCTATTCTACTTTGTGTGTGTTCGTATTGAAATTGTCTGCTTAAACCTGTCCACCATCTAATTCCTCCATAAGCACTAATCATATTTACAACCGGAGCACCAGATTCTACTGCTGCAAAAATATCGGTTTTAGTGACTAAATACGCTAATTGATATCCTCCCCAACTATGACCTTGTGCTCCAATTTTATCTTTTTTAATAAAACCTTTATCTACTAAAGAAGTAACTCCAGGAATTACAGCATTATATGCAGATTCACCAGGATAACCATCTTTATAAACAATATCTGGATTAAAAATTATGTAGCCTCTACTTGTATAAAAACTATAATTGATACTAGATCTTCCTGGTGAAGGAGCCCTGTGAGAATGCAATCCGTCTGAACTTCTTTCATAAAAGTTTACCAACAGTGGATATTTTTTAGTTGGATCAAAATTTTCTGGTTTTATTAACAATCCACTCAATGCTTTTCCATCTAAAGATGTCCAGTTCGTTAATTCTATTGTTCCCCAGTTATATTCTTTTTGCTGCGGATTTGCATCACTAACAACTGTTTGGCTTTTAAAGCTTAAATCTGAAACTCTTAAGTTTGGAAATTCAATAAAAGACTGACGTGTAAATAACACATTTTTATCATCCTCAGCCTTTATAGGATTAGAATAACTAAAAGGGCCATCAACCAATTGTTTTCCTCTGTTTCTTTTAGCATTATATTCATAGTATCCACTATTCTTAGTTATTTCATTAAATGTGGTTAATAACCAAGTTTTAGAGTCGTCTATAAATTCTTCTTCTTTATCTAATCTAGCATAACGGTATACCGTTTTTGTTGCTCTACCGTTTGTTAATTTTGTATGCTGACCAGTTGTTGGGTTGAATTTAAAGATATCATATCGATCATAAATTAAGAGGGCATTATCATCGTTTGTCCAACCTGCCATTCCGTAAGAACCAGGGTGATCTGGAGTGTCATTTAATTCGTCGTAAAAAACGTTCCCTTTGGTTAAGTCTAACTTTCTATTGTTAGAAATATCATACGCAAACCAAGTACTATCAACAGTATTATAACCGTATGCATATTTTCCTTGCGGACTTAATCGAACTCCGCCAGCAACTTCAGTAAGTATATTTTTAATAGTGCCAGAATTTGCATTAACAATTGCATAATCGCTTGCTGTCATTCCTGTCCATTGATTTTCTAATAGATATGGCATCGGATTTGAAATCAACACATTTTCTGAATTACCTTCGTTTCCAATTGTTGCATCTGGAAATTCTATAGTTTCTAATTGAACAACTTTATTTGAATTTAAATGCAATGCTGTGGTATATGATTTTTTTATATCATTATTTACTTGTAATTCTTGCACTGTATATAATCTAGGAGAATCATAGGCCCAAACTTCTACATTTACAATTTCGTCTTTTACTAACGTTGTATCTTTTACAATTGGTTGTGTTGCTAACCCAAAATACATTTTTGAATTATCTTTTGAAAAACTAATTTTTCCGTCTGATGAAATTCTATATCCCTTAGAAGTTGAATTTTGGTCAGTAATTTCAGTAGCTTTTTCAGTACCATTCCAAACATATAATTGATTTGGTCTCACTAAAGCTTTCGTAGTATCTGTATCAACAACAAAAGCTAATTTATTTCCAGCATCATTAAATGTCAATTGAAAATAGTTAGATTTATTATTTGCTGTAAATACTTCAGTTTTTTGATTGTTATTTAAGTTTAAAACATAAACGCCACTTTCATCATCCTCTGAATTACCAGTTGAAACATACCCTAAACTTTTACCTTCTTTAGCAAATGAATATGAAGTGACGTATTTTAAGGTATCTTCCTTTTGAGTTACTAAATTTCTGACTACCAAATGATATCCGTTTTTGGCACTTACTTTTTTAACTTTTTTTGATTTTATTTTTTTACCTTTTGTTGTATCTTTAGATACAGCTTTTTTAATGTCTTCCAATAAATATGCTACATAGCCATTCCATTTTTGCGGAGCTTTATATGATTTAACATTCGCAATTTTGGTTAACGACTTCTCAGAAAGGTTGTAAATAGCCAATGTGTCTTTCGGCATGTTGTCTTTCTTTACTTTTCTACGTTCCATTTCTGTAATGCTATCTTTCCATGCTATAATAGTAAAAAGTGCATTTTTAGAATCGTTCGTAAATTGTCCGCCTTCAACTCTATCATAGTTAAAAATTGCTCTTGCTTTTTTGTCTTTTATTTTTAAAAATCGATCTTTTTCGCCTCTTTCTAAAGAGTACATAATAAAATCTCCGTTGTTAGAAATAGATTGACTTTTGATGGTGTTCCAGATATCAAAATCTGGATGGTCTAAAACCTTTTTCTGTGCACTTACAGATATTGTAAGTAAAAAAAGCAAACTGTAAAGTGTTGTTTTCATTTAGTTTGTGTTTAATTTATCGTTGTTATTTTTTGTCTTTTCTAAATCCGTACATAAATTGCCCAAAAAATCCTTTTGGAAAATTTTCTTCACCCGGAAAACCTAATTCTATGGTTCCACTTTCTTCAGGAATATAATTGGTTTTAAAGATATAATCCCAAATACTTAAGCTAATTCCGAAGTTAATTCCGTTTGGTTTATTTTCTGGAAATATTTTAATATGATGATATAAATGCATTACTGGATTGTTAAAAATATATTTTAAAAACCCCCAGGTAATTTTAATGTTTGCATGGTTAAAATGCCCGATTGATATGGCAATGAAATGAACAATAAATGCTTGTTCTGGTTCAAAACCACCAAGAATCATTACACCAATTGTTTTTAATGGTTTGTATAAAATGTTTTCCATCCAATGATAGCGTAAATGCGCTGCAAAGCCCATTTCTTTAACCGAATGATGCACTTTGTGAAATCGCCATAAAAACTCAAATTTATGTAAAAAAATGTGTGTCAGCCATTGTACAAAATCTAAAATGATAAAGAAAATTAAAAGCTCTACCCAAGCAGAAAAAGAAGATAAATTTAAAATGGTAAAGCTTTTTATTGTCACTCCAAAATCGTTAAACATCAAACCAGAAACACTATAAAAACCACTAATTACAATTGAAAAAACAAAGAAATTAAAGAACATGTAAAACGCGTCTAACCAAAAATCTTTTCTAATGATTGCTTGATTTTTACGCCACGGAAATGCAATTTCTAGTAACCAAACTAATAGAGAGATGATTAATAATCCCGAGAAATAATTGTTGAACCAAGGAACTTCTAATAAAATAGATTTCCATGTCCAATCTAAAGAACCAAAAAAAGCATCTTTAAAAACAGTAACGTATTTTTCCATCAAAAAGTAATAAATATAAGACTTTAAATATATTAAACTCTATTTGATTTTCTTAAGATTCTCTGGAATTCTTACTATAATTTATAAAATAAACACCCAACAATAAGATAATTGCAGCAATAATTAACTGAAATGTAATGTTTTCATCTAAAACAGACCAACATAAAACCAAAGCAATTAAAGGATTTACATACGCAGATGTTGAAACTTTTTAATAAAAAATTAAATGAAGTAAAAGCCCTGCAAAAGTGAATCTTGTAGAAGATAAGAATACTGGAGAAATTTCTTGAACTACAATTTTATTTAACAAGTATGTCTATTCCTAGATAAAAAAAACTAAAACTATAAGTAGTATTTCTTTAGATAATTTTATGTAGCAACCTTATTGCTAATTAATAATTATTCAGCAGGCCTTCCATGGATTTCCTCAAACATTTCATCGAAATTAGCTCTTAAAAACAACCTCAGTTTTATTCTGTAATCATTTTTTAACCAATCCATAAAATTAGTAGTGCTTTTACTAATACATTTAGAATATCGTTGTAATCTAAAATCGATATCATCCCCTAACTTTTTTGCTAAATCGATAGCATCATAAACATCTTCACTATTTTCAATACACATTTTTGCATGATGCACTAAAGATTTCTCTAACACCACTTTAGTAGAATCTCTATTTTTTAAAGAATCTAAATAGGCTTGTTTTACATCAAATATAATATCTTTTGTTTTCCCAAATTCAGCTCTTAAAGCTTCTGGCATATTATAAGCAAAGGTTTCTTCTAGCTCTTCATCATTCAATAACTTTTCTAAATAAAAGTTAGGAGATCTAAAGATTTGTTGCCAATCTAAATCTGCTCCCCAAGGACCAAATCTGTGAAAGTTATTACCTAAATCAATAATATTAAAATGTGGTTTATTTTTTAAAATTCGTGATCCTCTACCAATCATTTGATAGTAAAGTGTTAACGATTTTGTGGCTCTGTTTAAGATGATAGATTCTACTGTTGGCTCATCAAAACCAGTAGTTAAAATACTAACCGAAGTTAAAATTGCGTTTGGTGTTTTCTTAAACCATCTTAAAATAAAAGCTCTTTCTTTTTTTGTTGCAGTATTGTCTAAATGTGCAATTGGATACCCCGCAGCTTTAAAGGTTTCGTAAACGTGAATAGACGTATTAATTCCGTTATTAAATATTAACGTTTTTTTACCTTTAGATCTTTCTTCATATGATTGTAATAATTTACTAAGCATCGTGGTGTTGGAATATAAATCTTCTGACGATTTTACTGTATAATCTCCATTAGAACCTACAACCAAAGAAGTTAAACCTACATTATAAGAAAATGTTTTTGAGCTCGCTAAAAACTCATTTTCTATTAAAGATTCTATAGTTTCACCAACAATTAACTCGTTGTAATTGTCTTTCATTGGTAATTTAATATTAGAACTTAAAGGTGTTGCTGTAACTCCAAGAATAAAAGAATTTTCAAAAAACTTAAATAATTTAGTAAACGAATTGTAATGTGCTTCATCAATAATTACCAAACCGATATCAGAAATATCAAGTTTATTATCACTTAAACGATTGTTTAACGTTTCTACCATTGCAACAAAACAAGAATAATTAGATTGATCGTCTAATTTTGCGGTACTATCAATCACTTTATTTACAACACCAAATTCAGTTAACATAGAAGAAGTCTGTTTACACAGCTCTATTCTATGCGTCATTACCAATACTTTCTTTTGATGATGTTTTAAATATTGTCTTACCATTTCAGAAAAAATCACTGTTTTTCCTCCTCCGGTTGGTAATTGATATAATAAGTGATAATCTTCTGGAGCAGTTTCAAAAAGTTTGAAAATTTTATTAATTGCTCCTTTTTGATAACTATATAAATCTTTACCTGTTTTACGTTCTTCTAATTCTGTAGTTGTAATAATTTCAGACATATATAGTTTTATGATAGTAATCTGCAAAAGTACGTTGTTTTTAAGGTTTTTAACGAATAAATCATTAAAAAAATTCTAACTTATTTTTCTTTTTCTTTTCTATAATTTTCTAATTTCTAAGATATTGTCTATATTGTTGCTCTAGTAACCATAAAAAATTAACGTATGTCAGAATCAACAAACAAACCAGGGATCGGGTTTTGGGTAATTAGTATAATCGCTTTGATATGGAATCTTATGGGCATACTAAATTACATTGGCCAAGCTTACATGACTGATGATATGAAAGCTTTATTAGAAGAAGGACAAAGACAATATATGGAGACAGTTCCTGCTTGGGCTACAGCTGCTTTTGCTATCGCAGTTTTTGCTGGTTTCTTAGGCTGTTTATTATTAATCTTTAGAAAAAAATTCACAAAAACAGTACTTTTAATTTCTTTAATTGGAGTTCTTGTACAAATGTCTTATGGTTTTACGAGCGGAATTAAAGATGTTTACGGACCTGGAGGAATTGCAATGCCAATTATAATAATTGGACTGTCTGTCTTTTTAGTTTGGTATTCAAAATTTGTTGATAAAAAAGGGTGGCTTTCATAAATTACGAATTTTATATAAAATTAAAAGCTGCTTTATGCAGCTTTTTTTATTCAAATAACAATGTTAAAAACTCTGCTATACAAGCTGGCTTCTCTTCTCCTTCAATTTCAACAAAACAAGAAAAAGTTACTTTAATTCCGTTTTTATGATCTTCGATGTTTTTTATAGAGCTTTTTAAACGAATATTACTGTTTACAGGAACAGGATTTGCAAATCGAACCGTATTTAATCCATAATTTAACCCTAATTTAATGCTATCAATTTGAATTAAATCTTCTAGAAATTTTGATAATAACGCTACAGACATAAAACCATGAGCAATGGTACTTTTAAAAGGCGATTCTCTTTTAGCTCTTTCTACATCTACATGAACCCATTGTTTATCTAACGTAGCATTTGCAAAATCGTTAATCATTTGTTGGGTAACACAAATCCAATTAGATATTGGTAATTCTAACCCAATCATCTTTTTAAATTCTGATACGTTTTTAAATACTAAAGCTTCCATTTTAATATTATTTAAATTGGTTTTGTGAAGATAAAATTATTCCACAAATAAATAGTATTTAAAATAAATGATTAGTTTAGTTAAAAATTAAAAAACATGAAACAACTAACACTTTTATTTTTATTTATTAGCATGGCAATCATCGGGCAAAACAATCCACAATGGATGCGCTACTCATCTATTTCACCTGATGGATCTCAAATTGCATTTACATACAAAGGCGATTTATATAAAGTTGCTGCTTCTGGTGGAGACGCTGTACAGTTAACTTTCCATAAAGCACATGATTATATGCCTGTTTGGAGTAATGATGGTTTAAACTTAGCTTTTGCTTCTAACAGATATGGAAATTTTGATGTATATGTAATGGCCGCTAAAGGTGGTTCTGCAACACGTCTTACGTTTCATTCGGCAAACGAATCTCCATATTCTTTCTCTTCAAATGATAGAGATGTAATTTTTGGAGCTCAACGTCAAGATGATGTAAAACACAGACAGTATCCAACAGGATCTCAACCAGAATTGTATAGCGTTCCTGTAAAAGGAGGGAAAGTATTACAAATTTTTACAGTTCCTGCAGAATATGTTCAAGTATCAAAGAATGGTAAAACAATGGTTTATCATGATAAAAAAGGTGGTGAAAATGAATTTAGAAAACACCACACGTCTTCTATTACAAGAGATATTTGGACCTATGACACCAAAATGAAAACACATAAAATGATTACTACTTTTAACGGCGAGGACAGACAACCTGTTTTTAGTACTGATGAAAAAAGTATTTACTATTTAAGTGAAAAAAGCGGGACTTTTAATGTGCATAAAATATTATTAAGTAATCCAAGCCAAAGTCAACAAATAACTAATTTCAAGTTGCATCCAGTACGTTTTTTAAGTGTTGGCAACGGCGTTATTTCGTTTGGATTTGATGGAGAATTATATACCATGAAAGAAAGTGAAAAACCTTCTAAAGTGAACGTGAATATTATAACTCAAAACATAGACAATACAGATAAATTTATTTCTATTAATGGAGGAATTAACGAAATGGCTATTTCTCCAAGTGGAAAAGAAATTGCATTTATTGCAAGAGGAGAAGTTTTTGTAACTTCTATAGATAAATCTTTCACCAAAAGATTGACAAATACTCCCGAAAATGAACGTTTTGTTACTTGGGGGCCAGAAGGAAAATCTGTAGTTTATAGTAGTGAACGTAATGGAAAATGGGCCGTCTATCAAACAGAAAAACTACGAAAAGAAGAACCTTTCTTTTATGCTTCAACACTTTTAGAGGAATCTGCTATAATTGAAAATAAGTTTGATAATTACTTAGCTCAATATTCACCAGATGGTAAGATGTTAGCTTTTATTGAAGGACGAAGAACATTAAAAATAATAGACTTAAAATCAAAGAAAGAAACAATATTACTTACACCAAAAGATTTATTTCATATGAGAGATGGAGACCAAAAGTTTATTTGGAGTCCAGATAGTAAATGGTTATTGGTAGATTGGGGTAAAACATTAAGTAATAGCGAAGTTTTATTAATGGCTGCTGATGGCTCTAAACGAGTAAACTTAAACGAAAGTGGTTACTATGATTATAACCCAAAATGGGTAAATGACGGTAAACAAATGATTTGGTTTAGTAATAGAAATGGATTAAAATCCTACGCTACAAGCGGTCAATCTCAAAGTGATGTATATAGTATGTTCTTTAATCAAGATGCTTGGGATACGTTTAATTTAAGTGATGATGATTACAAATTGACGCTCGCTTTAAAAGAAGAAATTAAGAAAGAAAAAGACAAAGCTGATAAGGATAAGAAAGACGACAAAAAAAAATCAGATGAAAAGAAAGAAGTCACTCCACTTATATTTGATTGGGATAACATGAAAGATAGAACACGTAGATTAACAATACATTCTTCTAGTTTGGGTGATGCTGTGTTATCTAAAAAAGGAGATGAATTATACTATTTATCAAGTTTTGAAGAAAAAGCAAACCTTTGGAGTACAAACCTTAGAACCAAAGAAACCAAAATGGTTTTAAAATTGAATATTGGTGGTGGAAGTTTGCAGTGGGATAATGAAATGGAAAACCTTTACTTATTAAGTAGCGGGAAAATTTCAAAAATTGACCCTAAAACAGGAAAACAAGAAAGCGTTAAGATTAATGGCGAAATGGAATTTGATGAAGCTGCAGAAAGAGTTGCGATGTTTAGTCATGTTTGGATTCGTACAAATGCTATTTTTTATGAACCTACTTTTCATGGTGTTAACTGGGAATTAATGAAAAAAGAATATCAAAAGTATTTACCACATATTGGCAATGAGTTTGAGTTTTCTGAAATGCTTTCTGAAATGCTTGGTGAGTTAAACGTTTCTCATGCAGGTTCTCGATATAGTGATAGTGATGTTTCTAATGCAGATGCTACTGCTTCATTAGGAATATTTATGAATTACGATTATAAAGAAAACGGAATTTTAATTGATGAAATTATTAAAGACGGACCTTTAGATAAAGCAAAATTTGACGTTTCTGCCGGAATGATTATTGAAAAAATTAATGGAGAAACGATTGATAAAAATCAAGATGTAGCAAAATACCTAAATAGAATGAGCGATAAGTTTATGTTATTAGACATTTTAGATCCAGATACTAAAAAAACACAAAATATTACGGTTAAACCAATTTCTTTAAGAGCTGAAAACATATTGTTATATGACAGATGGGTTAAGATTAACGAAAAAGAAGTTGACAAAGCAAGTAATGGTCAATTAGGTTATGTGCATATACCTGGAATGAGCGATGCTCCTTACAGAAGTGTTTACCAAGACATGATGGGTAAATATGCTGAACGTAAAGGAGTTATTGTAGATACTCGATTTAATGGTGGTGGAGATTTAGTTGCAGATTTAGCAATGTTCTTTACAGGAACTTCATTTATAACGTATGCTACAGCAGCTAAAGTTGTTGGTGGAGAGCCAACTTCTCGTTGGACAAAACCTACATTATCAATTTTTAATGAAAGTATGTATTCAGACGGACATTGTTATGCTTCTGGTTATACAGATTTAAAAATTGGAAAAACAGTTGGTATGCCAGTTCCTGGAACCTGTAGTTTTGCTGGTTGGGAAGGATTGCCTGATGGTTCTCGCTGGGGAGTTGTCCCTGTCAGCGCAAAAAATAAAGCTGGTGAATGGATGGAGAATAATCAAACAAATCCTTTAATTCAGGTTAAAAACATGCCAGGAGTTATTGATAATGGAAGAGATCAACAATTAGAACGTTCAATTAGAGAATTACTAAAAGATCTAAAATAAAATTCTATCAATTCGAATAAATTTCACGAACTGACATCCTAATTATAAGTAAAAAGCGAAGCATTAGCTTCGCTTTTTACTTATAATGTTTTCCCAAATAAATCATCTTTAATTTTGGGTAATTGCAACTGAAACTTAACCGCTACTAATCGAATACCAATAACTGTAAATACGGTTGCAAAAAACTGAATATTTTCTGGTAAATTAAAATGATTTGTAATTAAATAAACGGTTCCTCCAACCAAACACGCCGAGGCGTAAATTTCTTTTTTAAAAATTAACGGAACTTCATTGGTTAATACATCTCTAATAACTCCGCCCATTACAGATGAAACCATTCCCATTACAATTGCTATAAATGGATGTAAATGAAAAGTCAATCCTTTTTGAACTCCTAATAACGTAAAAACACCAATTCCGATAGTATCAAACAAAAACATGGTTTTACTTAATGGAGCAATTTTACTTTTAAATAAGAATGTAAAAACGACAGCAGCTAAAATTGTCCAGATGTAATTTAAATCTCCAATCCAATTAATTGGATGTGAGTTTATCAATACATCACGCATCATTCCGCCACCAACAGCAGTTGCAAAAGCAATAATTATAACGCCAAATAAATCGAAGTTTTTATTAGAAGCAACCAAAGCTCCAGAAATTGCAAAGGCAAATGTACCAATGATATCTAAAACGTAAATTAAATCCATTTAAAAAGAAATTTCATTGAATTTTATTCCTAAATCTTTCTGAATCTGATGAATGTGTTCCAATTCGTAAGGTAATACTAAGGCTAAAGAAAATCCTGTTTTCCCTGCTCTTGCAGTTCTTCCACTTCTATGAGTGTAGTATTCTAATTGCTCTGGTAATTGATGGTGTATTACAAATGCTAAGTTATTTACATCAATACCTCTTGCAGAAACATCCGTAGAAATCAAACACTGACAGTCTCCTTTTTTAAAGATACGCATAGCTCTATCACGCTCTTTCTGCTGCATGTTTCCTTCTAATGCTTCTACAGCAAACCCTTCTTCTTTTAATTGCTCAGTTAAATTTTGAGTACCAGCCTTGGTTCTACAAAAAATAATACCTCTATCATTTGGTCTTTTTTCTAGAAAAGAAACAATCAATTTTGTTTTCTCTTTAATCGTAGTTTTTATATACTGGTGTGTAATATTTTCATTGACTAAACTATCTGGGTTTACAGAAACTCGAACAGCATTTGGATTCATGTATTTCTTGATAATTTTTTGTATTTCATCTGGCATTGTAGCAGAAAATAACCAAATATTACCTGTTCCGCTTGTGTATTTCAAGATTCTATTTAAATCTTGTTTAAAACCCATGCTTAACATTTCATCGGCTTCATCTAACACAACATTTTTTACATTTTGAAGGTTTACTTCTCCTCTTTCGATTAAGTCAATTAACCTTCCTGGAGTTGCAACAATAACATGTGTTGTTCTTTTAAGATTGTTTATTTGTCTGTCGATTTTTTCTCCACCATAAACTGCTTCAATAAAAATTTTATCATCACAATATTTAGTGAATTTAAAAAGTTGCTTTTTTATTTGCTGAACCAATTCTCTTGTTGGGGATAAGATTAATGCTTGAACTGTACCATCATTTGAATCAATTTTATGAAGAATTGGCAATCCGAAAGCAGCCGTTTTACCTGTTCCTGTTTGTGCTAGTCCAACAAAATCTGTATCAGAATTTAATAATATCGGAATTGTTTTCTCTTGAATATCTGTAGGATTTTTAATATTCAATTCTTTTAAACCTTCTATAAAATCTTTGCGAATTCCTAACTCACTAAATGTTGACATGCTATGGTGTTTTTGAAAGTGCAAATGTACGCTTAATTCTATGCTTGCAAGACTTTTAAAACGTTTTCTGTAATTCTTGTAGGTTTAAACGTTTTGGCTCCTAGCATTGCCCAAATTGTTTTTACTTTTACAAGTAAGGTCTCTTTTTTGTAAAATTCTATATGCCTTTCAGATTTAAAACCTTGTGTTTCTCCAACCCATGTTTTTATGGTAATTTCATCTCCTAAAAGAGCTTGTTTAAAATAATCAATTTCGTGTCTTATCACAACCCAAACATAATTTGGTAACGGATCTCCTTTGGTTAACTCTGCCCAATGAGCAATAGCAACTTGCTCCATCCATTTTACATAAACAACATTGTTTACATGGTTCAATGTATCAATTTCTGATGATTTAACAATTCGTTTTAAAATAAAAACCGACTTCATATATTTTGTTTATCGTATTATGAAAATATTTTTCAAAATAAAAACAAAGTTGAAATAAAGATTTTAGATATTTGCATCTTTTATGAGAAATTTATCAAATAGCTTAGGTACAGAAAATATTAGTAAACTACTTATTAAGCAGGCAATGCCAGCATCAATAGGTCTTTTAGTAATGTCTTTAAACATTTTAGTTGACACCATTTTTGTTGGAAATTGGATTGGTCCAATTGCTATTGCTGCAATTAATGTTGTATTGCCAATTTCTTTTTTTATTTCTGCTTTAGGGATGAGTATTGGAATTGGAGGTTCTTCCATTATTTCTAGAGCTTTAGGTTCTGATGATAAAGAAAAAGCACTGAGTTCTTTTGGTAATCAAATTACGCTTACCTTAATTGTAACACTAACAATGACTGTTTTAGGATTGATTTATGCAAACAGTTTAATTCCTGCTTTTGGAGGAAAAGGTGAAATTTTTGAACCTGCGAAAACCTATTATACAATTGTTTTATATGGAGTACCTTTTTTAGCACTTTGTATGATGGGAAATACCGTTATTAGAGCTGAAGGAAAACCTAAATTTGCCATGTATGCTATGCTAATTCCTTCTGTAGGGAATTTAATTTTAGATTATATTTTTATAAACGTATTAGATTACGGAATGCAAGGTGCAGCTTGGGCAACTACACTTTCTTATATGCTGTGTTTTTTATTTATTCTTTGGTTTTTTGTCTCTAAAAAATCTGAACTAAACATTGGATTGCATCATTTAAAACTATCAAAATCAATTGTATCTGAAATTAGCTCATTAGGTTTTGTAACGCTAGCAAGACAAGCTGCGGTAAGTGTTACCTATTTATTAATGAATAATATTTTATTTGATTTAGGGGGTGTTAATTCTGTGACTTCATACGGAATTGTTGGTAGAATGTTAATGTTTGCACTTTTTCCAGTATTCGGAATTACACAAGGTTTTTTACCAATTGCTGGATATAATTACGGAGCAAAAAATTATCACAGAGTAAGAGAAACTATTTATACAGCAATAAAATATGCTGCATTGTTGGCTACATTAATTTTTATTTTGTTGATGGTTTTTCCAGAGACAATAACAAATCTATTTACTTCTGATGCCGATATTTTAAAGCAAACTCCACATGATATGCGTTGGGTTTTTGCAGCAACACCTATAATTGCTATTCAGTTAATTGGAGCGGCTTATTTTCAAGCAATAGGAAAAGCTACGCCAGCACTTTTATTAACACTTACAAGACAAGGATTTTTCTTTATTCCGTTGATTCTAATCTTGCCAAACTATTATGGCGAATTAGGAGTGTGGATTTCTTTTCCAATTGCTGATGTATTATCAACTATTGTTACAGGATATTTTTTAAAGCGCGAAATTGATAAAACTACAAAAGCTATTAAAGAATAGATTCTCCATTCAAATTCGTAGTCAACACATCACTAAACAGATTAAAAAACGGACGTAATGCTTTAAATGATGCATCTACTTCTTCTAAAAAATTTGGAGCCAAAACTTCTTTATCAGAAAAATTTCTAATAGCTATATATCCTTTTTTACGCAACAAATCTACATCTGGATGTTCTTTATCAAAACCTCTTGGAGCAGATTTTAATTCTTCTCCATCAAAAGTTCCTCCAAAATGTTTTATATAATTTGGGTTAGTTAAAATATCTCTAAACTCAGTTGCATCTAATTCTATTTCTTTTCTAATCCGTTGTAAATCGTCTTTTTCTGGCTGCCAAAATCCACCGCCTAATACTGTTTCTCCTGGTTTTATTTGTAAAAAATAACCGCCACGTAATTGTTTTCCTAATCTAGAAAATGAAACGGCAAACCTTGGGTTATAAGGTGTTTTGTCTTTAGAAAAACGAACATCTCTATAAATTCTATAGACTTTCATCTTTTCAATTTCGTCATACTTTTCTAAATTTACTTGCATTTCTGCAAATACATCTTTTATATGGTTTTGATTCTCTGTAAAGGTGCTTTTGTGTTCTGTGAACCATTCTCGGTTATTATTGGTAGATAAATCTTTTAAAAATTGTAGTATAGATTGATCGATTTTCATAGTTCTAAAAATTAGAGTTTCAATATACAAAAAGTATTCCTACATTCGAATTTCAAATGGAATTTAACTTTAAGGAAATACAACAGCAATATCAAGGTTTTTTAAGCACAAATGTATTGTGGAAAAACGAATTGATTGGATTACAACAATTGGAATTACCGCCAATAAACACAACTATTTTCAATGGAACAATCACAAAAACTCCAAGATTAGGAAAACGAGTAGAATCTTTTGTTTCTTGTTATTTAAAGCAATATGAATCAATAGAGATTCTAAAAGAAAACATCCAAATACAGAAAGATAAAATTACAATTGGAGAATTAGATTGCTTATTTTTAGAAGACGATAAACCAATTCATTTAGAAATTATTTATAAGTTTTATCTATTTGATAATACGGTTGGAAATACTGAAATTGAACATTGGATTGGACCAAACAGAAAAGATTCTTTGCAACAAAAATTAGAGAAACTTGCAACAAAGCAATTGCCTTTATTGTATAAAAAAGAGTGTGAACAATTATTGAAACAAATCCATTTTAATATTGATGAAATTCAGCAAAAAGTATTGTTTAAATCACAATTATTTGTTCCTCTAAACACAACAAAAATAAACTTCAAACATCTTAATTCTAATTGTGTGTCAGGATTTTACACCAACAAAAAGGAATTACAAGTATTTAAAGAGTGTAAATTTTACATTCCTTCAAAAATGAATTGGCTACTAGAACCAACTTTAAACGTTGATTGGCAAAACTATACAACTTTCAAAAAACAAGTTTCTGAAATACTAGAACAAAAAACGTCTCCACTTTGTTGGTTTAAAAAACAAAATGGTGAAATTTTTAAATTCTTTCTTGTTTGGTGGTAAACAAAGATTGTTATTTCTCATATAAACAAAATTAAATATTCTTAATTTTGTCCGCGAATTAGTTAACCTTTACAATTGCAAAGAAATTTATTTATGTAACAATCTCTTAAAAAGATTACTTCGTTTCACTCGTAATAACGTGTTGTTTTATTTCTCTCTACCTTTTAAAACCGCTACAACATCATTCAATTTAAAACCTTTGGCTTGTAATAACAATAAATAGTGAAATAACAAATCTGCGCTTTCACTCAAAAACAAGTCATCATTGTTGTCTTTTGCTTCGATAACTACTTCTATCGCCTCCTCTCCTACTTTTTGAGCAACTTTATTGATTCCTTCAGCAAATAATGAAGAGACATAAGATTTTTCCACATCAGCGTTCTCTATTCGATTTGTTATAGTTGATTCTAATTTAGAAATGAATCCATAGTTTTCTTTATTGTTTTCATTCCAACACGTATCTGAACCCTTATGGCACGCTGGACCAGTTGGTTTTACTTGAATTAACAACGTATCGTTATCACAATCTAATTTGATGTCGATTAACTCTAACGTATTTCCGCTTTCTTCACCTTTTGTCCACAATCGATTTTTAGTTCTAGAAAAGAAGGTCACCAATTTTGTTTCTTGTGTTTTATTAAAGGCTTCTTGATTCATGTAACCCAACATTAATACATTTTTTGTGGTTGCATCTTGAATGATTGCTGGAACTAATTCCCCTTTTAATTTCCCAAAAGGGGAAAAAAGTTTACTCTTTTCTATATCTATAAAACTCATATTATATTTTTTATTTTTCTAATAATTCCAATAAATAATCCTCGCAGAAATTCCCCCTTTGGGGGATTAAAGGGGGATTTATATTCTCACAGGAATTTTATTTCTCTGTAATTCTTTTTTTAATTCGCTTATTTCTATTTCTTTAAAATGAAAAACACTTGCCGCTAAAGCTGCATCGGCTTTTCCTTTGATAAAAGCATCTGTAAAATGCTGCAGTTTTCCTGCACCGCCAGAAGCAATAATCGGAATGTTTACTAAAGATGATAATTTTGCCAATGCTTCGTTTGCAAATCCGTCTTTGGTTCCGTCATTCTCCATAGATGTAAATAAAATTTCTCCTGCTCCTCTTTGCTCCACTTCTTTTGCCCAATCAAACAAGTTCAGTTCAGTTGGTACTTTCCCACCCACTAAATGTACTATCCAAATTCCGTCAACTCTTTTTGCATCAATAGCAACAGTAATACATTGGCTTCCAAATTTATTTGCCAAATCATTAATTAATTGCGGATTTTTTACTGCGGATGAATTGATAGATACTTTATCTGCTCCAGAATTTAATAGCACAGAAACATCTTCAATAGTTGAAATTCCTCCACCAACTGTAAACGGAATATTGACTTGTTCTGCAACTTTCAATACCAATTTAATTAATGTTTTACGTTTTTCTTCCGTAGCAGAAATATCTAAGAAAACCAACTCATCTGCTCCGTTTTCTGCATATTTTTTTGCCAACTCTACGGGATCTCCAGCATCTCGTAAATTCAGAAAATTGACACCTTTTACTGTTCTTCCATCTTTAATATCTAAACAGGGAATAATTCTTTTTGTTAGCATAAAATTTTGTCATTCCTGCGAAAGCAGGAATCTATTTTTATTATTAATTTATTTTTTATGGATTCCTGCTTTGGCAGGAATGACATCTAGGTTGAAAGTATATAGTTTTCTAACTCTTTCAATGAAATTCTATTTTCATAAATGGCTTTTCCAATGATTACGCCTTCACAACCTAGTGCTGCTAATTTTGGAATTTCACCAAAAGTTGAAATTCCTCCTGAAACAATCAGTTTTATAGATGTTTCGACAAGCTCAACATGACATTCGTTTAGTATTTTAGCATACGTTTCAAAACTTGGACCTTCTAACATTCCGTCTTTAGAAATATCTGTGCAAATAACATACTGAATTCCTTTTTGCTGATAATCAGAGATAAAAGGAATTAATTCTAATGAACTTTCTTCTTGCCAGCCATTTGTAGCAATTTTCCCTCCTGAATTATCTGGATAAAAATCAGCTCCTAAAATGATTTTTTCTGAACCATATTTTGAAATCCAACTTTCAAAAATTTCACTATTTTTAACTGCAATACTTCCTCCAGTTATTTGATTTGCGCCCGAATTAAAAGCAATTTCTAAATCTTTATTTGATTTCAATCCGCCACCAAAGTCTATTCTTAAATTGGTTTTTGAAGCAATCCTTTCTAAAACCTTATAATTGATGATTTTACTCGCTTTAGCACCATCTAAATCTACCAAGTGCAAAAATTCTATACCGGCTTGCTCAAACTCCTTTGCTACTTCTAATGGACTTTCATTGTATATTTTCTTTGTGCTATAATCTCCTTTTGATAATCTGACGCATTTTCCGTCTATGATATCTATTGCTGGTATAATTCTCATTTTATTAGCTTTTGGCTCTTGGCCATTAGCTAAAGGCTAACAGCAAAAGGCTTGTTTTTATAGTTTCAAAAAATTCTTTAATAATTGTTCTCCTGCTTTACTACTCTTTTCTGGGTGAAATTGCACTCCGTAAAAATTATCTTTTTGTAAAGCTGATGCATAGTTCACACTATAATTTGTTGTGGCAATTTGTTCATCACAACTTTCTGCATAATAACTATGAACCAAATACATAAATTCATCTTCTTTAATATTCTTAAATAAATCCGATTTTAAATTTGAAACTGAATTCCAACCTATTTGTGGAACTTTTACTTCGTTTGTAAACTTTTTTGCTTTTGTGTTAAAAATACCTAACCCTACAGTGTTATTTTCTTCTGTAGAAGTACACAGTAATTGCATTCCCAAGCAAATTCCTAAAACAGGTTGCTTTAATGTTGGAATTAAGGTATCCAGACCAGATTCTTTAAGTTTTTTCATTGCTGAACTCGCCTCACCAACACCAGGGAAAATAATTTTATCTGCAGTTCTTATTTTATCAATATTATTTGATAAAATAGCTTCAAAACCTAATCTTTTAAAAGCAAATTGAATGCTTTTAATATTTCCTGCTCCGTAATCTATAATTATGATTCTCATTTTTTAAGCTTTTGGCTTTTAGCTATTAGTAAAAGGCTAACGGCTAAAAGCTATTTTACAACATTCCTTTTGTTGATGGCAAAATCATTTTCTCTGCATCTCTTTTTACTGCTCTTTTTATGGCTTTTGCAAAAGCTTTAAAAATGGCTTCTATTTTGTGATGTTCATTGGTTCCTTCTGCTTTGATGTTTAGGTTACATTTAGCTCCGTCAGTAAACGATTTAAAGAAGTGATAGAACATTTCTGTTGGCATTTTACCAATCATTTCACGTTTAAAATCTGCTTCCCAAACCAACCAATTTCTTCCACCAAAATCAATAGCAACTTGCGCTAAACAATCATCCATTGGTAAACAAAAACCATAGCGTTCAATTCCTAATTTATTTGCTAAAGCAGCATTAAAAACTTCACCTAAAGCAATTGCCGTATCTTCAATTGTGTGATGTTCATCAACTTCTAAATCGCCTTTAACCTGAATATTTAAATCTAACTGACCATGACGTGCAATTTGATCTAACATGTGATCGAAAAAAGCGATTCCTGTATCAATCGTACTTTTTCCTGTTCCATCTAAATTGATATCTATTTTTATCTTTGTTTCATTCGTATTTCTTTCTATGGATGCTGTTCTTTCATCTAATTTTAAAAATTCGTAGATAGTTTTCCAACTCTCAGTTTTTAACACCTGTGTATTATTTTTATAATTTAATTCAGCATCTGAACTAATTAAAATTCCTTTTGCTTTTAAATTATCTGCCAATTCGATATCTGTTAACCGATCTCCAATGACAAAGGAGTTCTCTAAATCATAGTCACCAACCATATATTTCGTTAACAACCCTGTTCTTGGCTTTCTATTTGGTGAATTTTCTTCTGGAAATGAGAAGTCAATTAATACATCATCAAATACAACTCCTTCATTTTTAAATGCTTGAATAACTTTGTTTTGTGCTGGCCAAAAAGTTTCTGACGGAAAAGAATCTGTTCCTAATCCATCTTGATTGGTTACCATAACCAATTCGAAATCTAACTCTTCTGCTATTTTCCCCAACCAACGAAAAACTCCTGGATAGAACTCTAACTTTTCTAAACTGTCTAATTGATAATCGATTGGAGGTTCAATAGCTAACGTTCCGTCTCTGTCTATAAATAATACTTTTTTGCTCATCTTTTTTGTCATTCCTGCGTAGGCAGGAATCTATTTTAATTTATTCTCTTATTTGTAATGGATTTCTGCCTACGCAGGAATGACATTATGGTAATTATTTTACTTACTTAATTTATTTAAAACTGAAATAAATTTCTCATTATCTTCCTCAGTTCCAACTGTTATTCGTAAACAATTTTCACAATTTGGTTCTTTTGTTCTATTTCGAATTACAATCCCTTTTTCTATTAATTGCTGATATCTCTCCGCTGCATCATCAACTTTTATCAATAAAAAATTAGCGTCTGATTTGTAAATTTTTTGAACAAAATAAATAGATTCTAGTGCCTTTTGAAGTTTTACTTTTTCGTTTTTTAGTTGCTTAATTTCATTTTGAATTACGTCAAAATCTGATAATCTTTCAATAGCTTTTTGTTGCGTCAATTCATTTACATTGTAAGGAGGCTTGATGCTGTTTAATACGGTTATAATTTCTTTAGAAGCATAACATATTCCTAATCGAATTCCTGCCATACCATATGCTTTTGACAATGTTTGTGTGATAATTAAATTCGGAAATTCCTCTAATCGATTCAACCAGCTTTCTTGTTTAGAAAAATCGACATAAGCTTCATCTAACACTACAATTCCTTTAAATTGTTTCAGTAATTTTTCAACTTGGATTCTTGAAAAACTATTTCCTGTTGGATTGTTTGGAGAACACAAAAACAAGACTTTACTGTTTTGATTTGCAGCTAATAATATCGTTTGTGTTTTTGGTTGAAAATTTGTTGTCAATAGGACTTCTTTTACCTCAATTGCATTGATGTTTGCCAATACCTTGTACATTCCGTAAGTTGGCGGTAAAATGATTATATTGTCTTTATTTGGTTCACAAAAAGCTCTAAAAATTAAATCCAATACTTCGTCGCTTCCGTTTCCTAACAAGATATTCTTTGTATTAACTTTTTTAATTTTTGACAACAACTCTTTTACAGAATTTTGTTGCGGATCTGGATACCGATTCACACCATTTTCAAACGGATTTTCGTTGGCATCTAAAAAAATCATATCAGAAGTATTTTCTTTAAATTCATCTCTTGCTGAAGAATATGGTTTTAAAGACTTTATGTTTTCTCTTACGAGATTGTTTATGTTAAAATTTGTTTTCATTTTTCTTTTGTCATTCCTGCGAAGGCAGGAATCTATACTTACTTAATCTTATACAATAGACTTTCTATGGATTCCTGCCTTCGCAGGAATGACATAATAATTATTT
>JBDNGO010000152.1:0-14091 GCA_041689245.1 Flavobacteriaceae bacterium
TTTAGATAAATCCCATCCTCCTTCTTCCATAGAATGCATAAAATCATCACCGTATTTGATAATTCCAGATTCTAACATCTCTCTTAATAAATCATTTCCTTCACGAGTTCTTTCTCCAACTCCAGCAAATACAGATAATCCACCATGTCCTTTTGCAATGTTGTTAATTAACTCTTGAATCAATACTGTTTTACCTACTCCAGCCCCACCAAATAGTCCAATTTTACCTCCTTTTGCATAAGGCTCAATTAAGTCAATTACTTTAATTCCGGTGAATAAAACTTCTGTAGAAGTAGATAAATCTTCAAATCTTGGTGCCGATCTATGAATTGACAAACCATTATCCCCTTCTTTATTTAAGTTCCCTAAACCATCAATAGCGTCTCCAGTTACATTAAATAATCTTCCATAGATATCGCCGCCAATAGGCATTTTAATAGGGCTTCCAGTAGCTCTTACTTCTTGTCCTCTTTGTAAGCCATCAGTTGCATCCATAGAGATAGTACGAACTGTATCTTCTCCGATATGCTGTTGAACTTCTAAAACTAAAATTGAACCGTCAGTTTTAGTAATTTCTAACGAATCATAAATTTTTGGAAGATTGCCATTTTCTGTGTTAAACTCAACATCGATTACTGGTCCGATAATTTGAGAAACTTTACCTGTTATTGTAGACATTTTGTATCTAATTAAAGTTATTTATTTTATTGCGTGAGTTTTACCCCTCCTTTTCAGGGTGCAAAGGTAATTTTTTTGACCGAATTTAAAAAGTTTTTTTAAGTAATTCTATAATTTAAAACAATTAAAAAGCCTCATCAAAAATGATGAGGCTTTTTTAAAATTTTTTTAAAAACTACTATTCGTTAGTAACTTTAATTTCAACTCTTCTATTGTTTGCTCTACCAGCTCTAGTTTTGTTAGAGTCAATTGGAAAACCTTCTCCAAATCCTTTAGCTGTTAATCTTGAAGCGTCAACTCCTTTTTCAACGAAATAGTTCATTGCTGCATCAGCTCTCTTTTGAGACAACTTAGCATTCCCTTTTTCACTACCAGTACTATCTGTATGACCACTAACCATGAAATTTGCTTTTGGGAATTCATTCATAGTTGTAACGATAGCATCTAAATAGTTAGATACTTTAGGTCTAAAAGAAGACATTCCTGTGTTAAACAAGATAGATTTAGCTCCTGTGTTGATTGTCTCAATAGCAGCTTCAGTAATTACTGACTCTGGACACCCGTCGTTAGAAGCAGGTCCTGCTTCATTCACACAGTTATCATCTTTATCTAAAACTCCGTCACCATCAGTATCAGGCCAAGGACAACCTCCGTTAGCTACAGGTCCTGCAACATTTAGACATTTATCCTCTTTATTTACAACACCATCACCATCTGAATCTGGACAACCCCTGTTTGCAGAAGATCCTTTTTCGTTTGGACACATATCATCTTTATCAGCGATTCCATCACCATCAGCATCTGGACATCCGTTTAAAGCAGCTAAACCTGCAACGTTTGGACAAGAATCTTTTGAATCTTGAACTCCGTCACCATCAGCATCTGGACAACCATTAAAAGCTGCTAAACCAGCAACATCTGGACAAGAATCATTTTTATCATATATTCCGTCTCCATCTGTATCTTTTCCTCCGAATTTAAATATTATACCAAAAGTATGTTGAAAGTGATCAGCTTCCCATACACTAAACTTATTTTTCACTCCAGACTGTACATTTAATCCAATAGTTTCACTAATCCAAACATTAAATCCTGCACCAACATTTAACATCGCTCCAGCATCCTTACCAAAACCTTTAGTGTATCCACCACCTAAATATACATAAGGATCAAAATAAGATGTTGTAGATCCGAAAACCATATCAACCAACTTATTTACATCATACTTTACATTTGCGTCAATTGCATAATACATGCCGCTTAAGTAGGCATCTTTAGCTCTAAAGTTCTCAATCTTATTTAAAGACCCTGCTACTTGTAAAGTAAACCCGTCTTTTAAATACTTCTCTGCAGAAATTCTAGAAATTGAAGGTAAAACACTCCAATCACTTGTAGATAAATAATCGTCAGCAATGTCTGAAATTCCAATTGCAGCACCTCCTCGGAAATCTATAGAATTGAGTCCTAAGGTAATTGCCCATGGATTGTTAGAGTCCTGAGCGCTTACATTAGCAACCACTACTAATGTAAATAAAGCTATCACAGCTATTTTTAAATGTTTCATTGTCAAATTTTTAAATTAAAAGTTCTTTATTAAGAATACAAATATAAGTTGTTCAAACGTATTTACAAAGATTTTTTAAAAAAATGTAAACTTAATTTCTCTTAACACTTCCACACTATATAAGGTTAAGTGATTTTCCTACTTTAATAAATGCATAAATAGCTTTATCTAAATGCTCTTTACTATGTGCAGCAGATAGCTGTACCCGTATTCTTGCTTTATCTTTTGGAACAACTGGAAAAAAGAAACCTATTACATATACACCTTCTTGCAATAACATATTTGCCATAGTTTGAGCTAATTTTGCATCATACAACATTACAGGAACAATTGCAGCGTCCGCTCCAACTAAATCAAAACCAGCTTCTTGCATTTTTGTTCTAAAATAATTTGTGTTCCATTCTAGTTTATCTCTAAGAGACGTATCATTAGAAATTAAGTCAAATACTTTTAATGATGCTCCTACAATTGCCGGAGCTAATGAGTTTGAAAACAAATACGGTCTAGAACGTTGACGTAAAATTTCAATTATTTCTTTTTTTCCTGTTGTGTAACCGCCCATAGCACCCCCTAAAGCTTTTCCAAAAGTTCCGGTTACAATATCAACTCGGTCCATTACGTTTTTTAACTCAACAGTTCCTCTTCCTGTTTTACCAATAAATCCAGCAGCATGACATTCATCAACCATAACCATTGCATCATATTTATCTGCTAAATCACAAATTTCATCAAGTTTAGCAACAATTCCGTCCATAGAAAAAACTCCGTCGGTTACAATAATTTTAAAACGATGCTTTTGTTTATTCGCTTCAATTAATTGCTCTTCCAAAGAATTCATATCATTATTATCATACCGATAACGTGCTGCTTTACACAAACGAACTCCGTCTATAATTGATGCGTGATTCAAACTATCAGAAATAATTGCATCTTCTTTTAATAACAGCGGTTCAAAAACCCCTCCATTTGCATCAAAAGCTGCTGCGTACAAAATAGTATCTTCTGTTTTATAAAACTCTGCAACTTTTGCTTCTAATTGTTTGTGAATATCTTGAGTTCCGCAAATAAAACGAACAGATGACATACCAAATCCATGTGTATCCATTGTGTCTTTTGCTGCTTGAATAACTTCTGGATGATTAGACAATCCTAAATAGTTATTGGCACAAAAATTAATAACCTCTTCTCCTGTTGATATTTTTATAATTGCATCTTGAGATGATGTAATAATTCTTTCAGATTTATATAATCCTGCCTCTTTTATTTCTTGCAGCTCTTGTTCTAATTGATTTTTTATGTTTCCGTACATTTTTAGCTAATTTTGATTTTACAAAGATAAATTAAATTTCTTCTATTGTAATTTCTTCGTTTATATATATAAGTAGTTTTTTTACCACTTTTAGTTGCATCGATTTTAACACATCTTCATAACTTATTAGTTGTTGATGGTACTCTTTAGATGGTTTTCCTGTTTTATAATCAATAATAATAGCTTCATTTTCTGAATTAAAAACCAATCTATCTGGAATAAAAATATGATTCTCTTTAGAAACAATTTCTCGCTCATTAAAAACAGTTACTTCCGTTGAATAATAAGTTTGAAGTGTTGGGTGATTTACAATCTCTAAAAGCATTTTTTTGAATTTTTTTGAATTTTCTGAATTCAAATAACCCTGATGTAAATATTGATGTATTACTTTTTCTACATCTTCTTTTGATTTTACTTTCGAAAGCATTTCATGAACTAAATTACCATATTCAATTGCTTTTCCTTGTTCTGTTTCCCAAAGTTTTGATGAATTAGCAACCATATAAATATTGTGCTGACGCCAAGAATTGCTAATAAATTCTTTCTGAATAATAGATTTAGAAATTATTTTTTCGGAATCACTAACTTTCTTTTTATCTCCAAAATTATACGTTAAGGTATCCTCAAACCATTTGCCCTTTTCTTTTAGAAAATTAATCAAAATTCCGGATGAAAAATTAGCGTTTACTTCTTCTTTTAAATTAATGGTTTTATCCGTAATGATATATAGTTGTTCTATTGATCTTGTTAAAGCAACATACAATAAATTAAAATTATCCAATTCTAATTCTTGTCGTTGGTTTTCGTAAATAGCTACGCCATTTTCTCCAATATGCTTAATACTTGAATAAGAATCTACTAACAATTCATTAAAATTTTTAAATTGCTCTAAAGGTAGTTTAGACAACCATGTTTTAGGATTTATTTGTCCATATATTTCTATATTATATGGAAAAATAATCACAGGAAATTCTAGTCCTTTTGATTTATGAATGGTCATTATTTGAACTGCATTTTCTGCTTCTGGCGCAACAATACTCAGTGTTTCTTTTTTAAGGCTCCAAAAATCTAAAAATTGCTGAATGCTAGTTCCTTTTTGTTGTCGTTCAAAAACAACATCTAAAAAGAATTGAATATAAGCATCAGATTCTTCTGCCAAATGAAACGCTCTAATTATTTCTTCTATTTTTTCATAAAACGGAAGTTTAGAAAAATAATTTACATCAAACTGAATATTATATTGCGCAATCAATTTGAAGAAATTTAAGCCATTTGTAATGTCGAAAGAATCTATAAAACTGTGTTTGTCTCTTTTAATATTTAAATGATTGTATAAAAAGTAACTGATATTAAGCCACGTTTCTTGATCTTTTGGATGTTGAAATCCCTGAAGTAAATCGATGATAAAATTTACTTTTTTACTATTCTGAATTAACAGCGTTTCAGACGAAATAATTTCAATCCCTTTTTCTGATAAATAATTTGCAACCACAACACCTTCTTTTTTTCGTCTAACTAAAACACACACCTCTTTTCTTGAAAAATCAGCATCTAAGTTAATGACTATATCATAAACTTTCTTAGCATATTTTAAATCGTTTTCTTTTTTATCCTCTAATTTTTCTAGAAAATCTATGGAAACAAATCCGCCTTTTTTTTGCGTAGTATTTTGTTTGTTTCCATCAACAAAAAGTTGCTGATACATTGGGTTTTGAAAATACTGCGAAACATATTGAAAAAACGAATTGTTAAAGTCAATTATTTCGCTATAACTTCTATAATTGGTTTCTAGTCCTTTTACTTCTTTATGTACTTTAAATGGATTCGAAATTTGTTCATTTTGCTCTATAGAACCAAGTTTTATAAACTGTTCTGCTTTTCCGCCACGCCATCGATAAATTGCTTGTTTACCATCGCCAACCAACATTAAATTACTTTTTTCTTGTGCCAATGCATTTTCTATTAAAGGAATTAAATTTTGCCATTGTAATATTGATGTGTCTTGCATTTCATCAATAAAATAATACATAAATTTCTGACCAATTCTTTCGTAAATAAAAGGAGCTGGTTCTTCTTTGATATTATTAGAAATTAACTGATTAAACTCTGAAATCAATCGGATATTATTTTCTTCTTTTATCGTGATTAATTCTGAATTTATTTTAGTTAAAACAGCAAGCGGAATTATGCTTTTTAACGCTAACGTGTTTAATGTAAATTGTTGATATAACTTCTCAGATTCATTGTATAATTCAATTAATTCTGGAACAACAGCATCTATTATGTTTTTTATTTCTATGTTTTCAGATGCTTTATTCGTATAAAATTTATGCGCTACAATATTTCTTTTTAAGGTATTCTGATCTAAAAACTTTGCTTTAGATAAGTCTTCTTTTAATACTAAAAAATGATTTGGAAATGAAGGTCTTTTTAAAAAATCATCCTCAGACAACTTATTATTTTCTAAAATTCGTAATCCTTCATCGCCAATTTCTATAAAACGTTTTTCTAGTTGTTTTTGATGCTGTTTTAATTTCTTTTTTAACGACGTAAAATCGCTAATTGTTTTTGTGCTCAGCTTTTTAAAATGATCTGCGTCTTCATCTTTCAATAAAATTTTTGAAAACTCATTTAAATCTCTAGAAATATCCCAAGATTTATCTTCTTTGACTTTGTCTAAAGAATAGTCTATCAATGTATTTGTAATGTCATTTTCTACACCAATTTTAGAAATTAAAACATCAACCGCCAACGACAATAATGTGTCTGAATCCAATTCAACTTCAAAATTCAAATTAAGTCCCAAATCAAAAGCAAAGCTTTTAATTATTTTGTGCGTAAAACTATCAATAGTGGTAATTGCAAAAGCACTGTAGTTCTGAAGTATAGCTTCTAAAATTAAATGACTTCTTTTCTGAATTGTGCTTTTATCAAGTGCGGTTTCTTCTCTTAATTTTAAGAACAAATCATTTTCTTCTCCTTCAGAAAAAAGTTGCAAATTATTTACTACGCGCTCTTTCATTTCTGATGCCGCTTTGTTAGTAAAGGTAATGGCAAGTATTTTTTGAAAAATAAAACGATCATCAGATTGCAAAACAACTTTTAAGTATTCTTTTACAAGCGTAAATGTTTTTCCGCTTCCGGCAGATGCATTGTAAACTTGAAAATTTGATGATGTTTGCACAATTTTATTTTAGTGCAAAATAGTTTTTTTTGAAACGAGAAACAAGATTCAAGACACAAGACTTTTATAAAAAAGAAAACGACAACAATTTAGTTTTCTAATTTATTGTTGGTTTCCTTTATCATTACGTGAACACATTGTTTCCTAACCTAAACCAACATCCAAAGCCATCATTACAATAAATCCACCAATAAAACCTAATGTTGCTATATCTGTATATTTGTCTCGTTGTGTTTCCGGAATTACTTCTTCAACTACTACAAAAATCATTGCTCCAGCAGCAAACGCTAATGCATATGGTAAAAGTGGTGTGAAAAATGAAACTGCAACAGCTCCTAATACAGCTGCAATAGGTTCTACAATTGCAGATAATTGTCCGTACCAAAAACTTTTAACCCTACTAACCCCTTGTCTTCTTAAAGGCATTGCAACTGCAAATCCTTCAGGAAAATTCTGAATTCCTATTCCGATTGCCAACGAAATTGCAGCAAGAATCATTTCAGTTTGTTCTACACCAACTAATGTTGATGCTGCTCCAAATAAAACACCAACCGCTAATCCTTCAGGAATATTATGTAGTGTAATTGCCATTACTAATAAAGTTGTTTTGTGCCAACCTGTTTTTACCCCTTCGGCTTCACTTTCTTTAAAATTAATATGTAAATGCGGTAAAATTTTGTCCATTCCAAATAAAGCTAAAGCTCCTACAGCAAAACCAATTGCAGAAGGCACTACCTTCATAAAACCTTCTCCCGGGCTATTGTCTATTGCTGGTGCTAATAAACTCCAAAAACTGGCAGCAACCATTATTCCTCCAGTAAAACCTAACATTCCGTCTAAAACAGCTCTGTTTAATTTCTTAAAGAAAAATACTAATGATGCTCCTAAAGCTGTTAAACCCCAAGTAAATAAAGACGCATACAAGGCAGCCCTAATTGGGTTTTCTTTGGCAAATGCAACGATTTGATCAAATGTACTCATAATTAATATCTTCTATTTTTATTGCCTTTTTAGGCTTTTTGAATGTGTAAATTATTTGAAATCGAAATCTTATTATTATTGACGTTTATTTTCTTTTTTTTAAAAAAATATTCTCCAAGCTTGAGCCACTAAAAAAGTAACAACAAACCCTGCTATAACAGGTAAAACAGTAGCCACAATTGTCCATTTTACACTTTTTGTCTCTTCATAAATAGTATAAATTGTTGTGCTACAAGGATTATGAAGTAAGCTAAATAGCATTACATTAATTGCGGTTAACAAAGTCCAGCCACCAGCTTTTAAAATAACTCCAGTTGCTGTTACAGAATCTAACTCAAACATAACTCCAGCGCCAACTCCTCCAGAAATTCCCGTTACCATTACAGTAAGCATTAATATCGTTGGAATTACGATTTCATTTGCTGGAATTGCTACAATATATGCCAATAAGATAACCCCGTTTAAACCTAATAAAAACCCAAACCCATCTAAAGAATGTACTAACAAAGCAGCAATACTTTCATCGCCAATAAAAATGTTAGAAATAAGCCAAATTATAGCTCCTGCTGGTGCAGCAAACACAATCGCTCTCCATAAAACAATCAAGGTTCTGTCAATTAATGAGGTGTAAATTGTTTTCCAAAATACGGGCGGACGATATGGCGGCAATTCTAAATTAAATGTTGAAACTTCTCCTTTTAAGATCGTTCTAGACAATCCCCAAGAAAAGAAAAACATAAAAAAGATTCCTAATACAGCAATTCCGATAACAGCGGATAAAGAAGCTAAACTTGAGTAAGATGATGGCACTACAGCTCCAACAAAAATTGTTGCTAATAATATTTGTGTTGGCCAACGACCATTACATAAAGAAAAGTTATTCGTAATAATTGCTATTAATCGTTCTCTTGGACTATCTATAATTCGAGTTGCGATAACACCCGCAGCATTACAACCAAAACCCATACTCATTGTTAATGCTTGTTTTCCATGAGCTCCAGATTTCTTGAATAAATAATCCATATTAAATGCAACTCTTGGTAAATATCCAAAATCTTCTAAAAGTGTAAATAATGGAAAAAATATTGCCATTGGAGGCAGCATTACTGCAATTACCCAAGCAATAGACAAATACACGCCATCAATTAAAAAACCGCTTAACCACCAAGGCATTTGAATACTTGTTGCTCCGCTTTTTAGAAGTGGATGAATCGTGTCTAGCAACAAACTAGCTATCATTGATGAGGGGTAATTTGCTCCTATAATTGTAACCCAAAGTATTACCGCAAGAAGGAATATCATTATAGGAAATCCCCATATTTTACTAGTAACAATTTTATCTATTTTAGCATCTAATCTAAATTTGTTTTTTTGCTGATTTTTTTTAACAGAACCTTCTACAATTTTAGAGGCGTCTGCATAAATACTTTCTGATAAATTATCATGAAAATCATCCCCAATTTGCCATCGAAGTTCTTTAGATAATGCAATTATGTTTTCTATATTTTTAGTGTTCATTTTTTATGTATCTTAAATAAACTCGCCTGTTTTTAATCCTTCAATTATTTGATTATCCCCTTCTAATAATCTAAATGAAAGCCACCTACTGTTAGATATTGTTGGATACTCTTTTTCTATTGAAGCACTCAATTCTTGCACTGCTTTTTCTATATTTGGAGGAATATTTTTTATTTTACGTGGTTTGCATTTAATTTTTTGATTTGCTAACTCACTTATCGTTTTAACCAACTCTGGAATTCCTTCTTTAAATCTTGCACTTGTTGCTATTACTGGAATACCTAAATCTTTTGATAATATTCTTGTATCAATTTCTATCTGATTTCTTCTTGCTTCATCTATTAAATTCAAACATAAAATAGCATTTTCTGTGATTTCTAATATTTGTAAAACAAGGTTTAAATTTCTTTCTAATCTGCTTGCATCAACAACAATAACAGTTACTGTTGGTTTTCCGAAAAGAAGGAAATTTCTTGCAACTTCTTCATCTTCTGAGGTAGAAAGCAACGAATAAGTGCCTGGTAAATCTATTAGCTTAAACTTTTGAGCATTATACTCAAAAGCTCCTTCTGCTCTAGTTACTGTTTTTCCTGGCCAGTTTCCTGTATGTTGTCGCAAACCTGTTAATGCGTTAAACACTGTGCTTTTTCCCGTATTTGGATTTCCTGCAAGCGCAATTACAAAATCAAAACCATCGGTATGTACTCCTAGTTTTTTCAATCCATCGGCATTATAAAGTGCACATGTTTCACAAGCTGCTTTTGATTGTTCTTCCATCTCTATTCTTTTTTAATTAGAATTTTTGAAGATTGATCTTCTCTTAAAGCAATCGCAGTTCCTTTTATTAAAAAAGATTTTGGATCTCCTAAAGGATTTAATAAATCTATTTCAATTATTGCTCCTTTTACAAAACCTAAATCTAACAACCTTCTTCTATTTTCTCCTCTACATTCTTTCGAGAGCCCTATTATTTTGGCCATTTCCCCGACTTTTAAACTAGAAAGACGCATAATGTTTTGTTCCGATATGGCATTATTTTCTAAAACTAAAACCGTAATATTTCCTGCCACAATGGGTGCTAAAACAAATTTTTCGCCTTCGGAATGAAACACTACACGCGAAGTGTTATTTTCAACCACACGAATTTGAGAATCTAAATGTATTTTTTCTGCTAAAATTTGTTTGTAAATAATATCTGGTTCATCTTCTATATGAATAATTTTTCCAATAGTATCAACAGAAAGCTCTGATAATGAAACCCCTGTTTTTAAGGCTATTTTTCCTGTTTTTGTAGGAATGGGGTCTCCATGAGGATCAAATTTCGGGTTTCCTAAAAGTTCTGATAATTTATTGGTTTCCTCAATACTTAATTCATGTTCTTTTCGCTCTGCTCTATGGTGCCATTCATGTTTATCAAAACCTGTTTTTTCAGATAAAAATTTCTCCCAAAGTCGATGTGCTCTTACTATTTGAAGAGCATATTCGTTCCCTAATTCTGAAAGCCTAAAAGAATCTCCTTCCATATAAATTAACTCATTTTCAATCATTTTACTAATGCCTTCTATAAGCAAATGGTTATTATAGTTTAATTCATTTGTTAAATCGCTAATCGTTAATTTCTTGTTAGAAATTTGGTTATGATAAAGCGATTTTAAAATATCTTCAACAATAATTTTTGAGTCTGATTTATATGTTTTTTTTAACAAATAATACAATCCTTTAGTGGGCCTAAACAGAAAGTATAGCAGAAGTATTATACCAAAAAACACAACAAGAGAGGTTGTGGGACTAAATGTGGTCATTGTTTTTGTATATATAAATTGTTGGCAATTTTATTTGAAATTGCAATCTTTTTCTGGTTGATTTTTATGGTCATCGAATCATCAAATTTTTCTTTTTCTAAAACCACAACTTCTTGCCCTAATGCAATTTGTTGTTTGTCTAAAAATTGTAAAAAAGAAGCCGAAGAATCTTTTACACCAACACAAATTCCTTTATCATTTATTTTTAAAGTTGATAGCAATATTTTTTTCATTTGATGAAAGTTTCCGTTGGTATCTGGAATCGGATCACCATGAGGATCATATTTTGGAAATCCAAGTAACTCATCAATTTCGTTAATAAGTTTCGGGGATTTTATATGTTCTAATTGTTCTGCAACATCGTGTACTTCATCCCAATTAAAATTCAGTTTTTCAACTAAAAAAACTTCCCACAATCTATGCTTTCTAACAATTAATGCTGCAAATTTTTTCCCTTCTTCAGTTAATGAAACTCCTTGGTATTTTTTATAAATTATAACGTTCTTTTCGGCAAGTTTTTTTATCATATCTGTTACCGAAGACGCTTTTGTATTTATTTTTTTTGCAATAGCATTTGTGCTCACGCTTTTTTCAGGTGAGCCGCTGATATGATAAATTGTTTTTAAATAATTTTCTTCTGAATGTGTAAACATAATCTCAAAATAATAATGCAAATATATTATTATTTTTGTTTATATAAAATTATTTTTAGCTAAGACTAAAAATAATTTTATATTTGCAGAAATATATACAAGAAAAATGCACACCGTTAGAAAAATAATTACAGCTCTATTATTATTTACAATAAGTATAATTAAAGCACAAACTATTGTTTCAGATAGACCAGATCAAACAGAAAGTTCATCTATAGTTCCCGTAAAAAGCTTGCAAATTGAGGCTGGCGCTCTTTTTCAAAAAAGCGACGGTGTACAAGCAAATGCATATCCATCTGTTTTATGGAGATACGGAGTTACTAAAAAGGTTGAGTTGCGTTTACTAACCCAATTTGAAACCAATAAGTTACTAAACAGCTCATTAAAAAACAACGGAATTAGCGACCTACAAATCGGAACAAAAATTCAATTATATAAAAAGGAGAACGTAAATACAGAAGTTGCTTTCTTATCCCATTTAATTATTCCTACAGCAAAAAAAGAAATCACAAATGATAAAGTAGGAACTATTAACAAATTGTCAATATCACATGCTATTTCAGAAAAAATTGGGGTAGGATACAATGTTGGTTATGATTACTTCGGAACCGGAAGTGGTAACCTAACCTATTCTGTTGCTTTAGGTATTTCTTTGTTTGATAAAATAGTCTTTTATGTTGAGCCCTACGGTGAGTTTACCGAATTTGAAAGTCACTTAGCAAGTTTTGATACTGGCTTTACTTATTTATTAAAAGACAATTTGCAATTAGACATTTCTTACGGAACTGGATTAAACTACGGAATGAACTATTTCTCAACAGGTTTTAGCTGGAATATCAACCTTCACAAAAAAAAATGAATTATCAATTATTATCCCACAACCTAGGCGCCAACGTTCTTATACTTAAACTATAAACTGCCCCAAAAGAAAAATAAGCGTGTGAACGCATACTTCCAACAGATTCTGGCGAGTATTTATACAATAATTGCGTATTCAATCCATATCTAGAATTTAACCAAAATGTCCCTCCTCCTCCAACGTTAATTGTTGGCCTCATTTTATAGGTTGTTTTTAGAAAACTCCCCCCCAACAAAATGTAAGGAACCAAATTATCATTTGAAGTTCCAAAATCATACTTTACCGCACCATCTAAAGACAAGTAAGAAATACTGTTTTTATAAAAACTCGGAATCTCATTAATTGTATTAAACGAAATTGCAGCATCTACTGTGAATCCATTATAAAAATACCTTGATACATTCAGTTTTGGCATTTGAAAAATAAATTGCTCGCCAATGAATTTTGAGTCTTCAGAAGCAAACTTCACAACCCCAATACTTGCCCCAACAACCCATCGGTTGTTTTTGTTTTGTGCTACGATTTGAAAACCAATAAAAAATAATAATAAAAATATTTTTGGAGATTTAAACATGTCTAAGTTTTATTTTTTTTTATAACTAATTTTTTCTAAAGTTATTGTATTTTTTTTAATCTGAATTTTGTTGCTTAATTATTACAAATAGTTATGGTACATTTGCTGAAAATAGTTGAATTGAGTAAAGAGGTTATTATAAATCGATATAAAAATTCTGCTAAAACAAAGCAGATTTTATCGGAGCTTCAACACGAAAAGAACCATTTTCAAATTACGAATTTGGTCGGATCGTCGTTGTCTTTTGTTATTTCAGAAACTTTTAAAAAGATAGAAAAACCGTATCTTTTAATCTTTAATGATAAAGAAGAAGCCGCCTATTATTTAAACGATTTTGAACAATTACTGGGTGATAAAAATGTGCTGTTTTTTCCTGGTTCTTATCGTAGACCTTATCAGATAGAAGAAGTAGATAATGCAAATGTTTTATTGCGATCAGAAGTATTAAACAGAATAAATTCGCAAAAAAAACCAGCGGTTATCGTAACATATCCAGATGCGTTATTTGAAAAAGTAGTTACCAAAAAAGAATTAGAAAAAAATACGTTAAAGTTAAGTATTGGCGAAAATCTTTCGCTAGACTTTGTAAACGAAGTCTTATTTGAATACCATTTTAAACGTGTTGATTTTGTTACTGAGCCTGGTGATTTTTCTGTTCGTGGCGGAATTATAGATGTATTTTCATTTTCTAATAATGAACCTTACAGAATAGAGTTTTTTGGAGATGAAGTGGAAAGTATAAGAACATTTGATGTTGAAACGCAACTCTCTATTGAAAAGCTGAAAAAAATCAGCATCATGCCAAATGTAGAGAACAAAACACTACAGGAAAAAAGAGAAAGTTTTTTAAAATACATCTCATCAAAAACAATCATTTTTTATCAAAATATTGATTTACTTACAGGAATATTAGATACTTTTTACTTAAAAGCAACCGGAGCTTTTAAAGAATTATCCAAAGAAATAAAA
>JBDNGO010000153.1:0-7769 GCA_041689245.1 Flavobacteriaceae bacterium
TACATACCCATTAGAATTACACCGTGAACCCAAGTTAATGTATTACCGCCAATTAAAAAGATTAGAACGAGTTCACAAATTAATAATGAAATACCATCTCTTAATAATACTTTACGAGAAATAGTAACTGAACTATTAATTTTTTTAAAAACAACAATTAAAATTACAACAGCAGGAATAATCATACCGTTAAAAATAGCACTACCTGCAGTTGTTCCAATGCCACCTGCAAAGCCATCTTTGTCTTTTAAGATAAATAAGAAAAATAAGGTTGTGAATAATTCTGGCATTGAAGAGCCAATTGCGTTGATGGTTGCACCTCTAACACCTTCGCTTAAATTACGACCTAAATACTCTGATGCTGTTTCGAAGCCATCACTTGCTCTCCATATTATTACACAGCATAGAGCGATTAAAAATAAAGATAAGATTACCATAATTTGATTTTTTAGTTGTTGTTATTAATTGTTTGCTATTGATATTACCGCAACTCGCCCGCCATCTTCTTTAGACAGTATAAGTTGCTTTCCTGATGTTAACTGTACCATTTCACCAATTTTAATCTCTTTATTTTCTGATTTATCTACTAATGATGTTAGCTTTTGATTAACAAATAGCCATTTGTTATTATAAAAAGAAAAATATCCAACTGGAACTTTTTGCTCACTTGTCAAATTTTCATTTGTTATCACATTTCTATTGATGTGCCATTGATGAAGTGTGGTATTATTATATATAACTAATCTTTGTTTTTCAGGTTTCCATTTGCCAGGGGATGTTTGAAAATAAAAATCAAGAATTGGAATAGATGTATTATATCTTGTATTGCAAAAAGGGCAAGAAGTATTAATCGTATCATTATAAATGAACCATTTTTGATCACAACGAGCATTAGCACATTGTAATTTTAAATCCATAGTTTTAATAAGTGCTTGCTCCCACATAGAAGCTGGTGGTCGCTCCGTTGGATTGTGTAACCCTTTAATAAACGCCAAATCAAACATCTCTTTTAAATAGGGGCCAAGAATAGTATAAGGGGTTTTATTTAAATCTGTCCAAGGTTGGAACTTTTGTAAATCATCACCATATTCTCTTTTAAAATTTTGATTACTCTTATCAGTTGGGTGTTCTACGAATAATGCTTTTTCCCCCATTAATAATTTTTCTTCTTCATCGGTTTCCATAGCACCGAAATACCTACCTCCTCGGAGAGGATGCCTGTATAATAGGTACATATATAACAAAACAGCGAGTGCATGCTTATCGGTTTGTATATTAGGCAGTTTACGGTTTGGATCTTTTAAATTAAGATGAGTTGTAGCGAGCACTTCTGGGGCAATAAAGTCCGCTGTTCCAATAACATCAGGCGCAAATAAACCAGGAACAACTAAACCGTCAATATCAATAATAGTAGCTGTCTTCGTAACTGGATCAATTAAAACGTTTTTATATGATAAGTCAGAGTGAGCTAAACCAGCAGAGTGCAGTCTTTTTACTCCACGTGCAATATTTACCCCAATTTGAAAATAACTTAGCCAATTCCCTAATTCTAATTCATCTAATTTCGATTTAGAATTTGATACCCTAAATTTAGCACTAGCAAACCATTTACCTTCTTTCTCTTTACCTTTTAAAGCATCATTCAAAGAATATCCTTTTGCAAAAAAGAAAGTTTTATTATAACAAGGTACAACAATACCTAATCTTCTGTCAAACTCAACCACATCAGTAGGCCAGCTATATAATTCTTTATAGTATGCCCCTCCTTGATTATTGAAAAACCTGTCAAAATATGTTGTTACTATTTTTTTTAATCTTTCTTTCGCATTATGGTCTTGAGCATCTCTATAAAAACAAACTACATATGATTTATCTGGACTAAAATAAACATCCTTCATTCCACCAGCAGCAGAAGGAGTGCCATTGTCAACATATTGATATTTTTTATTAGTGTCAATAATTGAGGTAACTGTAACTGTTTTCATATTTATATAATCTTTAAAAAATTATTGCTAATGTTCTATCATCGTGATTTCCTTTACTCCAGAAATCCATCCACGAAGACAGTTGATTAGTTATTTCTTTGTTATCAATATTGAAATCAATTTTTATACCTGCTTCATTTTTGCCCTCTAAATCGGCTAAAAACTCAATCCAGTTTTCGTTTTTTTCAAGGTTAGCCTCAACTTCAAACTTAGGATCATAGATTCCATCACTCATTAAAAACAAATATGAAAAATCTTCTATAATATTTAAACTAAATCTAGAAGCCATCGGATGTTCGGTTGAATGAAATATTTCTGGTTGCGAAATGAAACGTGTTCCTCCTCCAAATTCACCCACATCAAGCCAATTTAATAAAATGGTATTCGTTTTTTCTTTATTCATAACTGCCCCAGGACAATCGCCAACTTCAAAAGTTAAAATCACATATCCAAAATCAAACTTTTTGAAAAGCGTAAAAAGTAAGGTGGTATGGTAGTAATCCAAAGGAATTTTTGCTTTTGGATTATTAAATAATTCAGGATTACTAATAAATGTTTCATCTGCATGTTCTTTTATTTTATTATGAGTAAAAAGAACTGCTTTATATAAATTCTGTTTATATAATCCGTCTATTTCTTTTTTTAAAGCTTCGTCTTTGGAATTAGCAAACTCCTTAAGTTTAATTTCAAACTCAATTTGTTTTTCTGTAATTAAATTTGTTTCAAAATGCTCAACAACAGCATTACAAGCTATTTGAGACCCTTTTCTTGATAACGAATAACTTCCTGCACCATCAGCCACGCATATCAGTGACCATCCAGTTGTATCAAAGTGTTTAAAACTAAAGTCATCGTCTCTAAAAGAGCCAACATTTTGATGCGATCGCCCTCTTTTAGAAGATACTAAAAGATTTTTTGTGCCTAACTTTTGGCAAAGGGAAACATTATCCTCTTTCCAATAAATATCTTCTTTATTTGATGGTAAATTTTTCCATAATGTTTTTGGGTCTGCCAATATCAAAATTGGAATTAGCTTTTCATTTATTGTCGAATCTTCTGCTTCGTCCTGAAGTCTGTACAATAACTTAATTTTAAAATCCCCACTTTTAGTTGGTATTCCATCTATAACAAATGAATCAGGATTAAATTTCAACCCAATATCTGTTAGCCCCTCTATATCTTTTATAATTAAATCATTAAGATTCAGTTTTCCTAAATCAATATTAGCTTGATAGCTTTTATCCATTAATGCATTTGGCAATATTATTTGTTGATTATTAATGTCAATAATTCTATTTTTAATTTTCCAACTATTTAATATGCTCATTTGATTTTCTAATATTATTTTTACTGATTCTATATTACTGTTTTCTGCAACAAATTTTTCAAATTGAGCACTAAGATTAGATGGAAATAAAATCCCTTTGCTTTTAAATAGCAGTTCTAAATATTCTTTTGTTGTCATATTAACTATATGTTTTATCCTTGTGTTCTGTTTACGTCAAATCCCCCTTCACCAGCGCCATAAGCGCTTTGATTTCCGCACCAAGGACAAGTATTTAATTCTTCTTCTCCAATGCAATGTAATTTGCCACAACAACAAACTGCAAATGCAAATTGGTTTCCACAACAAGGACAAGTTGGTGCACCGATTAATTCCTCCGTATTTACTTTGAAGTCAATGTCGGAGTTATCGGATAATTCAAAATAAGAGTTGTCAACTTGAAAACCACCAACTAATCGATATGACATTGTATCAAGTTCTAAACCCTCAAAATTAGTTGCAGTAATTTTCTTTTTGTACTTAATTAAATATGGCCTTTTTGTGTTTTGGCATTTTGCAGCTAATACCACAAAATTATTATCTACTATTTTTGTAGTTATTTTTGATTTAGTTATGTTAATTTTTGAAATAGTATTACCATCTAGTTTTGCTAAACCAAACCCCGTTGAATTATTTTCAACACTTACGCTGCTCGTTTTTATTGAGTCTGTTACCCATCTAAAAAACCTGTTGTATGCTGTTGAATCTGTATTTTTAAAATGCAAAACATTTTCTGTTAATTCGTTCAATAGATGTGAGTCTGTTTCTGTTCCAAAAGATATGGCAACCAAATTTACAGCTCTTTGCCAGTATTGTTTCCATTCAGCAATAGCTTTTTTCGTATCATCTGTTGGTGCACCATCTGTAAATAAGAATACTATTGGTTTCCAGTCTCCTTTTTGTTCTGCAGTAGTTTTTACAGTGTTCTTGCGAAGTTCAAACATTAAGTGCCCTAATCCTTTACTTAATGATGTGCCGCTACCGATTGGAAATTTTGGAGGATAAAAATTAATGATTTCCTGAAGTGGAACTAATGTTTTTGGTTGACCTGCAAAAACAATAATTGAAACCCAAACTGTTTCAATTGCAGTTGGATCTGTTTTTAATGTTTGAATAATTGTCGATAAACCTTCTTCTACTTGTTGAATAGGCTCACCAACCATTGATTCAGAAACATCAATTAAAAAATATATTGGTAGTCGCCTCATCTAATAAAATTTAACAATAATAGAAAGATAGAAAGAAGAACAATTTGTGTCATATCAACAGATAACCCTTGGCCAACCTGAAAAGGTTTAATATACTTTTTTAGAAAATTTAAAACAGGATTAAAAACACTGTTAAAAAAACTAAATACTCCATTGTATTTATTGTTTAGATTTGCTTTGTAAGGCAATAGTTTTGAATATAAGAATAGACCTATTACAAATGCGTTTAGTATAAATATTATTAGCAACTTCATAAAATGTATTAAATAACTAAATTAATATTCGAAGGTGGTGGAGGTATGCCAACTTTTTCACCAGTGCCCATACTTTTATTTCCGTGATCAATTGTTTCTGATACCCAAGCAAAAAATTGCTTTAAAGTAGAAGCATCAGTTGTATCCAAATGCACAACGTGGTCACACAACTCTTTTAAACTTGTATCATCAGATAACGTACCGGCAGCACAACCAACAATAATTCCAAAATTTAGTGCTTTAATCTTAGGGGACATTTCTTTATAAAGCTGTTTATCACTTGGGGAACCATCTGTAAACAGAAATAAAAGTGGTTTCCAATCGCCCTTTTCGGTTGCAGATCCTTTTTTGATGTCAGTATTAACTTTAGTAAGTAATAATGATAATGCTTCACCTGTATGAGTTGGCCCAGAACGAGGACAAGTTATCTCGGGTAATTGAAATGAATCCAAACTAGACAGCGGTACGATTTCTTTCGCTTCTATATCAAAAGTTATTATACTTACCCAAACAGATTCAACAGCTTGCGGATCCTGGCGCAAAGTGCCAATCATCTCACTCAAAGAATTGTTTAGCGCTACAATGGATGTTCCATACATTGACCCTGATGTGTCGAGTAAAAAGTAAACTGGTAATCTTCTCATTATTATTTCTTTCCAAATATAAGTTTTAATAGCATTGCCCCAATTTTTCTTTCTAATCCTCCTTTTGAGGTAGGTACACCAGTTTTTCTAGCAAAACTTTGTTTTGCACTCGTTATTCCTAAAAGTCTTTTCCAAGAAAAAGAAAATCCAAATTTGCCCATCTTTAAATGTTCATTTTATACAACAATATTTAATTCAGCAGGTGGTGGTGGCATTTGATTTAATCCAGTAACTTCTGTGCCGGTTTCTCCAACTTTAGTAGAAGAAACACCAATAGAAGCAGATACCCATTTAAAAAATGATTTTATACTTTCAGTATCCGTATCTAAACTAACCACATTATCGGTAATTTGTTTTAACACGGAGGTATCTGCGTTAGAACCAGCAGCGCAAGCAACAACAGTTCCAATACGTGTATTCTTAAACTCATTTAAACCATTTTGCCAATCATCAGTAGGTTGTCCATCTGTCATAATAAAAACTAATGGCTTCCAATCGCCTTTTACCTCTGCTGTGGTTTTGGTAACTTCTGTTTTTATACATTTACTTAAAACTTTTAATGCATCTCCCAAAGAAGTAGTGCCTGTTGCTTTCAAATCTGGCATTTGAAATGTCGCTAAATCTGTAAGGGGCACAAGTTGCCTTGCATCAGTATCAAAAGTAATAATACTTAAGTATGCTGTTTCTACTGCTTGTGGATCTGCTCTTAATGAACTAATCATTACTTGCACACCATTTTTAACTGCTTCAATTGGCTCACCGGCCATTGATCCTGATGTGTCTAACACTAAATAAACTGGTAATCTTCTCATTTTTTTGTAGTTTTATTTGTTAATTTATAATAGTTTTTACTTGCTTCCTGTTGTCCAAGTAAATCCAAATCTGTAATGAGCATCCGCAAGCTGATGACCTGCAAAATAGCGTTCCTCCTTGGTTAAAAAATAATCACCATTTCTATTTTCAAACAATGCAGCAGCGCAAAAAACAGAAGACGAATCAGGGTTATTTAAACTTAATGTGATTACTTCACCATTACTTATTTTAAAAGTCATTTTACCTCCAACAGATTGAAAATTTGTGGCTCCTTCGTATATTAATGCAAAAAACATTACTCTTTTCACTAGCTCAGGTTTAAAAACAAACATGTTTTCGCCATCTGCTGCGCTGCCCGACCTATCATCCTTATCTAAAAAAATATAGGGGTCTTGAGATTTGTTTCCGAAGTTTTTGCCTAAAGGTTGTATTACTCCTTTATTACCATTTTGCATTTCATACATACAGCCAAGATCTAAATCAGGACCATCGTTTTTACCACCAAAAACACTCGCGAAAAATCCTTTTTTTTCTTGAATAGTTTGATTCCAATTTAGATTAGCATGAACAGTAACGTTCATTTTTCCTTTGGTTAGATCAATCTTATGTTGATCGCCACCCTTGTTTAAGTTTATTGCCATTTTTTGTTATTTTAATTAAATTAATTGTAAATATCAAGTAAACTTTGCAGACCATTATCATGGCCAAATCCTAAAGCTTTTACTTTCCATAGACCGGCATCCCTATATATGCTGCAAAACTCTGCCGAAGTATTAATAGCAAAATCTCCTTGCAAATCATATCTAAACATTTCTTCACCGGTAGCTTCATTTAATATTCTTACATATGCATCATTAACCTTTCCAAAAGTTTGATTCCATTTTTGAAAATCATAAATACTAACAGCAATTACTATTTCACTTATAAGTGGATTAATTTTTCTCAGGTCAATATTCATCGTTTCGTCATCTCCGCCATCACTCTCAACACCTTCCATATCATCTATTGAACCATAAACAGAGAAATCAGGATCAACTGGCCTTGTTTTTCTTCTCCAATGCTCTTCTGATGTAATTTCTTTTCCATCTTCATCCAAATATGGCGGATAAAGCGTACTGTTTTTGTTTTCCAGACGCAGTAAATTGTCTGGACGTACTCTTTTTTCTGAATTATAATAGACTAAATAATCATCAGAAATAATTTTTTTGGATGCACCTAACATAAATGCTGAAACATCTAAATCAAATGTTTCATTTACATTTGAAATAATTGGATCCCAACCTAAGCCTACTTGGAGTTTTGCTATTGTAATATTATGAGACGCTCCTCCCTTTTCTAATTTTATTGCCATAAAATATATTTTTCTTTACTACTCTTTATGTAATTTATATTTAATTTACCTAACTACATGACAAAAAGTATAAACAACTGATTGTCAGGAAATAAATCACCTAAACTATTGCCTAAAACCTTGAAAATAAGTATCTTAGATGATGTTACAAAGTAGTCAACTAAGTCCAATTTTCAAGGTTAATCACGAA
>JBDNGO010000154.1:0-10585 GCA_041689245.1 Flavobacteriaceae bacterium
AATATGATGACGTTCTAACATATGAACTAAATTACCATCTTTAAACAATGCAATTGCTGGAGAAGATGGAGGAAAAGGAATCATATGTTCTCTTGCTTTTTGAGTAGATTCTTTTTCTACACCTGCAAAAACGGTTGTTAAGTTTGTTGGAGTTTTGTCTGCTCCTAAAGAAGCAATTGCTCCTGGTCTTGCTGTTCCGGCAGCACAACCACAAACAGAGTTTACCATTACCAACGTTGTTCCTTCTTTTGCTAAAGCGTTATCAACATCTTCAGCCGTATATAAAGCGTTAAAACCTGCGTTTATCAATTCGTCACGCATTGGTTTTACTAATTCTTCTGGGTACATATTCTATAAATTTTAAGTTACAAAGATACAGATAAAAATCAGGAAACAAAACAAACGGAAACTAACATCGTGTTCACTTTTATACATTGCAATTATATGTATCTTTGAAACTTTTAAAATGATAATTGAATGGGAAATTTTACCAAATGGTTAGGTGCAGGATTAGGGTTTACGTTGGGAGGACCGATTGGAAGTATTATTGGGTTTGCAGTTGGAAGTTTTGTGGATGGCTTTTCTAAAGATGATATCTTAAAAGAATTTCAAGAAAGTCAATCTGGAAGAACTTCTGGAAACACTCAATCTGGAGATTTTGAAATTAGTTTATTGATTTTAGCGTCAGTAGTTATAAAAGCAGACGGAAAAGTAGATCAACGAGAATTAGATTTTGTACGCTCTCAGTTTGTTGGAATGTATGGAAAAGAACGTGCAAACCATGCCTTTAAATTATTTGGCGGTATTATTAAAAAAGAAGTTTCTTCACATCAAGTTTGTGCACAGATACGCCAACATATGCCACATGCATCAAGATTACAATTGCTGCATTTTTTATTCGGAATTGCAAAAGCAGATCAGTTTGTAACCCCTTCAGAAGTTGAAGAAATCAAAAAAATTGCAGGTTATTTAAACATCAGCCAGCACGATTATGAATCTATTAAAGCGATGTTTTATGATGACTCAGACGCTGCGTATAAAATATTAGAAATCACAAAATTGGCAACAGATGATGAGCTTAAAAAGGCCTATAGAAAGATGGCAAAAAAGTATCATCCAGACAAACTACAAGATTTAGGACCAGAACATATCAAAGGAGCAGAAGAAAAATTTTTACAAATTCAGAATGCTTATGAAAAAATTAAAAAAGAAAGAGGGGTAAATTAGTGTTCAATTATCAATTTCAGTTACTAGTTTAATAGCACAAAACCACAAAATTGTTCTCATTGTAATCTAAGTACTTCGGAACTCGCTTCTTAATACATCTTCTTTTTATTTTCACCCTCAACAACGGTATAACTCTGCAACTCTGAAACTTTGCAACTCTGTAACTTTGTAGCTTCAAACTTTGCAACTTTCAACTATCAAAAATTACAAGAAAATCCGTAATTTCGCACATCGATTATTTAGAAGGAAAATATGAGCGCGAAATTTGCTGAATATAAAGGACTTGACTTACCAAAAGTTGCAGACGAAATCTTACAATCTTGGGAAAAGAATAACATCTTTGAAAAGAGTATCACTTCACGTGAAGGAAATAAACCATTTGTGTTTTTTGAAGGACCACCTTCAGCAAATGGCTTACCAGGTGTTCACCACGTTTTAGCAAGAGCTATTAAAGATATTTTTCCACGTTATAAAACCATGAAAGGTTTTCAAGTAAAGCGTAAAGCTGGTTGGGATACTCACGGTTTGCCTGTTGAATTAGGTGTCGAAAAAGAACTAGGAATTACCAAAGAAGATATCGGAACAAAAATCACGATAGAAGAATACAACGAAGCGTGTAAGGAAGCAGTAATGCGTTATACTGATATTTGGAATGATATGACGCGTAAAGTTGGTTATTGGGTAGATATGGAAGACCCATATATTACGTACAAATCAAAATACATGGAATCTGTTTGGTGGTTGTTAAAGCAAATTTACAACAAGAAATTGATGTATAAAGGCTATACAATTCAACCATATTCTCCAAAAGCAGGAACAGGATTAAGTTCTCATGAATTAAATCAACCTGGAACCTATCAAGATGTTACCGATACAACAGTTGTTGCGCAGTTTAAAACGATTAAAGAAACATTACCAGAATTTTTACAAGTTGATGGAGATGTACATTTTTTAGCTTGGACCACAACTCCGTGGACGTTGCCAAGTAATACAGCATTAACAGTTGGTGCAAAGATTGATTATGTTTTAGTTGACACGTTTAATCAATATACATTTGAGCCTGCAAAAGTTGTATTGGCAAAAAATTTAGTTGGAAAACAATTTGCAGGCAAAAAATTTAATAAAGTTGAAGCTGCAGCTGAATTAGCAAATTACAATAAAGACGATAAGCAAATTCCGTTTTTGGTATTAAACGAATTTAAAGGAGCTGATTTAGTTGGAATTAAATACGAACAATTATTAAAATATGCTTTGCCATACGAAAATCCAGAAAATGCTTTTAGAGTAATTTCAGGTGATTTTGTTACTACAGAAGACGGAACAGGAATTGTACATACAGCACCAACATTTGGAGCAGATGATGCAATGGTTGCAAAACAAGCAACACCAGAAATTCCGCCTTTATTAGTATTAGATGATAATAGGAATCCAGTTCCGTTAGTAGATTTACAAGGAAAATTTAGACCAGAATTGGGAGAGTTTGCTGGTAAATATGTTAAGAACGAATATTATAATGATGGCGAAGCACCAGAGAAATCTGTAGATGTAGAATTAGCGATCAAATTAAAAATAGAAAACAAAGCCTTTAAGGTTGAAAAATACGTGCACAGTTATCCAAATTGTTGGAGAACAGACAAGCCTATTTTATACTATCCGTTAGACTCTTGGTTTATCAAGGTTACCGATGTAAAAGATAGAATGCATGAATTGAACGAAACAATTAATTGGAAACCAGAATCAACAGGAACAGGTCGTTTTGGAAACTGGTTAAAAAATGCTAATGATTGGAATTTATCTCGTTCTCGTTTTTGGGGAATTCCATTGCCAATTTGGAGAACTGAAGACGGAAAAGAAGAAATTCTTATTGGTTCAGTTGAAGAATTGAAATCAGAAATTACAAAATCTGTTGAAGCAGGAGTAATGTCTTCAGATATTTTCGCAGATTTTGAAGTTGGAAATATGTCAGAAGAAAATTATGATAAAATAGACTTACACAAAAATGTAGTAGATAAAATCATTTTAGTTTCTGCATCAAGAAAACCAATGAAACGCGAAAGCGATTTGATTGATGTTTGGTTTGATTCAGGGGCGATGCCTTATGCTCAATGGCATTATCCGTTTGAAAATAAAGAATTGATTGATAATAAAGAAAGTTATCCTGCCGATTTTATTGCAGAAGGCGTAGATCAAACAAGAGGATGGTTTTATACATTACATGCAATCGGAACGATGGTTTTTGATTCTGTTGCGTATAAAAACGTAGTCTCTAACGGGTTGGTTTTAGACAAAAACGGACAGAAAATGTCGAAACGTTTAGGAAACGCAACCGATCCTTTTGAAACGTTGAAAACATATGGTGCAGATGCTACGCGTTGGTATATGATAAGCAACGCAAATCCATGGGATAATTTAAAGTTTGATTTAGAAGGAATTGCAGAGGTTCGTCGTAAATTCTTCGGAACTTTATACAACACGTATTCGTTTTTTACTTTATACGCAAACATTGATAATTTTACCTATTCAGAAGCTGATGTTCCTTTAAACGAAAGACCAGAAATAGATCGTTGGATTTTATCAGAATTACATTCACTTACAAAAAGAGTAGATGAATATTACGCAGATTATGAGCCAACAAAAGCTACAAGAGCAATTTCAGATTTTGTTCAAGAATATTTAAGTAACTGGTATGTGAGATTGTGTAGAAGACGTTTTTGGAAAGGAGATTATCAGCAAGATAAAATTTCTGCGTATCAAACATTATATACATGTATGTTAACGGTAGCAAAATTAAGTGCGCCAGTTGCACCATTTTTTATGGATAGACTGTATACAGATTTAACAAATGCAACCCAAAAAGAGAGTTTTGAATCTGTACATTTAGCAGAATTTCCAACATTTGATGAATCATTTATTGATGCTTCTTTAGAACGTAAAATGGAAAATGCACAAACGATTTCATCTTTAGTGTTGTCGTTAAGAGCAAAAGAAAAAATAAAAGTTCGTCAACCGTTACAAAAAATTATGATTCCGGTGTTTGATGCACAACAAAAAGAAGAAATTTTAGCAGTTTCTGATTTGATAAAACATGAAGTAAACGTTAAAGAAATAGAATTATTAGAAGATGCTTCTGGAATATTGGTAAAACAAATTAAACCAAATTTTAAAACACTTGGGCCAAAGTTTGGACGCGATATGAAAGCAATTTCTAATGCCATTCAAAACTTTAGTCAAGAAGATATAATTAACATTGAAAAAGATGGTAAACTTTTTATAAAAATTGATGAAAAATTAATACATTTGGAAATCTCAGATGTAGAAATTTCATCTAGTGATATAGAAGGTTGGTTGGTAGCAAATGCACAAGGCTTAACTGTTGCTTTAGATGTTACAATTTCTGAGGAATTACGTAAAGAAGGAATTGCCAGAGAATTGGTAAACAGAATTCAAAATTTACGTAAAGATTCTGGTTTTGAAGTTACAGACAAGATACAGCTTACGGTTTTAAATTATCAAAATTTAAAAGAATCTGTCTTAGAAAACAAAGAATATATTATGAGTGAAACATTAACCAAAGAAATGGTTTTTGTTGATGTATTAAATGATGGAGCAGAAATTGAATTTGACAACATCAAAAGTAGAATATTAATTAATAAAATGTAGGAGTTATGTCAGACAGCATTGTTAGATATTCAGATAAAGACTTACAAGAGTTTAAAGAAATTATTGAGAAGAAAATGGCGAGAGCTAAAGAAGATTTAGCTTTATTAGAAAGCTCATATAAAAATGATGCAGATAACGGGACAGATGATACTTCTCCGTCATTTAAATCTTTTGATGAAGGTTCCGATACAATGGCGAAAGAAGCAAATGTACAACTAGCCATTCGTCAAGAAAAATTTATTAGAGATTTAAAAAATGCGTTACAACGGATAGAAAATAAAACATATGGTGTTTGTAGAGTTACGGGAAAGTTAATAATTAAAGAACGTCTAAAATTAGTTCCGCATGCTACTCTTAGCATCGAAGCTAAAAGAAACCAATAAAAAAAGCTTCCTTTTAAGGAAGCTTTTTTTAAATATAATTTATTTTATTCATGTCCAAAAAAACCATTGCAATTACTACTATTTTTTTAGCATTACTTATAGATCAAGTAAGTAAAATTTATATAAAAACTAATTTTGAAATACAAGAAAGTATTCGTGTTTTTGACTGGTTTAGAATTCATTTTACAGAAAACAATGGAATGGCTTGGGGTTTTGAATTTGGTGGTAAAGCAGGAAAATTATTTTTAACATTATTTAGAGTAGTAGCCGTATTTGCAATTATTTATTGGTTGCGAAATACCATTAAAAGAAATGCTCCGACAGTTGTTGTTTTGGCAATAGCTTTAGTGCTTTCAGGAGCGTTCGGAAACATTATAGATTCTGTGTTTTATGGAGTTATTTTTGATGCGCCAGCTCACGGAACTGCAACCCTTTTTGCAGAAAATCCGTATGGAGAATTATTTCATGGAAGAGTAGTAGATATGCTCTATTTTCCAATTTACGAAGGAGAAAGTTTTACTTTTTTCAACGCTATTTTTAATGGTGCAGATTCTTTTATTACAATAGGTGTTGTTTTGTTGTTTATTTTTAATAAACAAGCATTCCCACCAGAAAAAGGAAAAGAAGACGATTCTGAACTTACTACTAAATAGAGTAAGACCCTCTTTTTAATTTCATAAAATCAACTACTTAAATACGTTATAAAAAACGTATTTTCGTTGTATGTCTAATGCTTTAGAAATCCAAATTAAATCGTTGCCAAATTCTCCTGGCGTGTATCAATATTTTGACATAAACGATGTTATCATCTATATTGGTAAAGCAAAAAACTTAAAAAAAAGAGTTGCTTCTTACTTTACTAAAAATCATGAAAATGGCAAAACCAGAGTTTTAGTAAAGAAAATTGTAGCAATAAAACACATTGTTGTAGATACAGAAACCGATGCATTGTTGTTGGAAAACAATCTGATAAAAAAGTATCAACCAAAATATAATGTGATGCTTAAAGATGATAAAACCTATCCTTGGATTTGCATTAAAAAAGAACGTTTTCCTAGAACTTTTTTAACTCGAAATGTTGTTAAAGATGGTTCAGAATATTTTGGACCATATACCTCTATTAGAACCGCAAAAGCATTATTAGATTTAATTAAAGAGTTGTATACGTTACGAACTTGTACGTATGATTTAAGCAAAGAAAAAGTTGCTGCAAAAAAATATAAAGTATGTTTAGAATATCATTTAGGCAATTGTAAAGCGCCTTGCGAAGGTTTTCAAACAGAGGAAAATTATCTATTAGATATTTCTACAATCAGAAACATTATTAAAGGAAATTTCAAAGAATCTTTAGAAAAATTTTCTGAATTAATGCAAGATTTTGCTACTAAAATGGAGTTTGAAGAAGCCCAAAAAATAAAAGTAAAACTAATGCAACTAGCCAATTATCAAGCAAAATCTACGGTAGTAAATCCAAGTATAAATAATGTAGATGTGTTTTCTGTAATTTCTGATGAAAGTTATGGCTATGTTAACTTTTTTAAAATTGCAAACGGATCAATAATTCAGTCTCACACATTAGAAATTAAGAAAAAATTAGATGAATCAGACAAAGCTTTATTAGAGCTATCTATTATAGAAATTCGACAACGATTTAATTCGCAATCAAAAGAAATTTACGTTCCGTTCGCTGTTGAGGTTGGAAATGAGATAAAAGTAACTATTCCAAAAACTGGGGATAAAAAACGAATTGTAGACTTATCAATAAGAAATGCAAGATATTTTAGACAAGACAGGTTTAAGCAAATGAAAATTGTTGATCCAGACAGACATGCAAAAAGAATTATGTCTCAAATGAAATCAGATTTACGTTTAAAAGAAGAGCCAAAACATATTGAGTGTTTCGATAATTCTAATATTCAAGGAACTCATCCTGTTGCAGCTTGTGTGATTTTTAGAAACGGAAAACCTAGCAAAAAAGAATATAGACATTACAATATAAAAACCGTTGTTGGTCCAGATGATTTTGCGTCGATGGAAGAAGTGGTTTTTAGACGCTATAAAAGGTTGTTAGCGGAGAATGAGCCTTTGCCTCAATTGATAATTATTGACGGTGGAAAAGGACAATTATCATCAGCTTTAAAAAGTTTGGACATTTTAGGGTTAAGAGGAAAAATTGCCATTATTGGTATTGCAAAAAGATTGGAAGAAATTTATTATCCAGGAGATTCTGTTCCGTTGTATTTAGATAAAAAATCTGAAAGTTTAAAAATTATTCAGTTTTTAAGAAACGAAGCACACAGGTTTGGGATTACTTTTCATAGAAATAAACGAAGTAAAAGTGCCATTCAATCTGAATTAGAACAAATTCCTAGTATTGGTAAGCAAACTATTACTACATTATTGCGTAAATTTAAATCAGCAAAAAGAGTTAAAAGTGCAGCTTTACAAGAGTTAGAAACTGAAGTTGGGTTTTCAAGAGCCAAAATTATATTCGAATATTTCAACAATAAATCATAATGAAAAAATTGTTTATTATATTTCTAATGACATCAATGGTTCTTTTTTCACAAAAAAAACAACCAAAAATAGGCTTGGTATTAAGTGGTGGTGGCGCAAAAGGTTTTGCTCATGTTGGAGTTTTAAAAGAAATAGAAAAATCAGGAATTCAAATAGATTATATTGGCGGAACAAGCATGGGAGCTATTGTTGGCGGTTTGTACGCTTCTGGTTATAGCGCTAGTCAAATAGAAAAAATTGTTATCAATACAGATTTTTACACCTTATTGCAAGATAAAAACCCTAGAAAAGCAAAACCTTTTTTTGAAAAAGAACATGGCGAAAAATATTCGCTTGTTTTGCCAATAAATAAAGGAAAAGTTGGTCTACCTCAAGGTGTTTCTAGAGGTCAGAATGTGTTGAGTTTTTTAACGCAATTATTATCTCATGTTGATTCAATTTCAGATTTTTCTAAATTACCCGTTCCGTTTTTTTGCATTGCAACAGATGTAGAAACCGGAAACCAAGTTAAACTTACAAGTGGTTCTTTGCCTTTGGCATTAAGAGCAAGTGGTTCTTTTCCAACGTTATTAGATCCCATAGAAATTGATGATAAATTATTAATTGATGGTGGAATTGCAAATAATTTTCCGATTGATGAAATGAAAAAAACCGATGTTGATATTATTATTGGCGTTGATGTGCAATCGAAATTATTTAAAAAAGAAAGTATTAAATCGGCATTAGATGTTTTGAGGCAAATTTCTAACTATCAGATGTATAATAAAAATCCAGATCAAATTGCAGAAACAGATGTCTATATTCACCCAGATATTTATGAATATTCTGTAGTTTCTTTTGATAAATCCATAGAAATTTTATCTAAAGGAACTCAAATTGCAAAAAAGTTTTCTAAAACATTTGATAGTATTGCCAAGCTTCAACGAATTAAAAGAAAACCGATTGTTTTTGTAAATAATGATTCAGAATTTATTGTTAGTAAAATAGAACTTAACGGAAATGAAAACTACACAAGAGCTTATGTTTTAGGGAAGTTAAAACTACAAGTTGGAGATAAAACTAATTATAAAGAATTAGCAACTAAGATTAGTTTTTTATCGACTACAGATAGTTTTAAGATGATTAACTTTACTGTTAAAAATACTCCTGAAGGGGAAGTAGTAATATTAAATATTAATGAAAACAACTTAAATGCTAGTTTAAGATTGGGAGTGCATTACGATTTGGTTTACAAATCTGGAGTTTTAATCAACTTAAATAAAAAGAACATTTTATCTAAAAATGATGCTGTTTCTTTAGATTTAGTTGTTGGGGACAAACCAAGATTTGATTTGCAATATTTTGTAGATAACGGGTTTTATTATAGTTACGGATTTACTTCTAGATATAATAGTTTTCAAACCAATGTAGAATCGAAAATATCAGGCATAAATTTAATTAATTTACAGTATATAGATTTTACAAATAGATTTTATGTTCAAACAACTTTTAATAGAAAGTTTGCAATAGGGTTAGGTTTAGAACATCAGAAGTTATTATCGCAAACAGAAACCATTTCTACTGCAACAAACAGACCTTTTGTTTTTGACGATAGTGATTATTTAAACCTTTATTCATATGTAAAATTAGATACTTATGACGACAAGTATTATCCTAAAAAAGGAGTATTATTAGACGCCAGATTTAAATGGTATATGACTTCTTCTGATTACAATAAAGATTTTATTCAGTTTTCACAAGTAAGAGGAAAAATAGGTTTTGCAAAAACTTTTAAAAAGAATCTTACATTTTTGTTCGAGTCTGAAGCTGGATTTACACTTGGCAAAGTAAACTCAACAATGTTCAATTTTTTATTAGGGGGATATAATCAAAACTTTATCAATAATTTTATTCCTTTCTATGGATATGATATTAACGCTTTATCAGAGCAATCATTTTTGAAATCTACACTTAACTTAAGAGTTGGTATTACAGAAAAACAGTTTGTTCACTTTTTAGCCAATTACGCTAGGGTTGATAATAGTGTTTTAAAAGGAGGAGACTTGTTTAACGGCACAAAATCTGGCTATGCCTTGGGGTATAGTATAAATTCTATTATTGGTCCAATAGATCTAAAATATTCTTGGTCTCCAGATACAAAAAAACACTATTGGTATTTTAATTTGGGTTTTTGGTTCTAGTCCAATGTTAATTTAATGTTACGTAAATGTTTGCTTATTGTTAAAAATAAAATTATATTTGTGTAGGTAGTTAATATTAAATAGATATATCATGAAAAAAATACTTACACTAACGTTATTGTTTGCTTTTACAATTAGCAATGCTCAAGAGGTTAAGCCAACTTATGAAAAATCTGAAGATATGGTAAAAGCGACGTATTATTACCAAGATGGTTCTATAAGAGAACAAGGGTTTTTTAAAGATAAAAAACTAACAGGTCAATGGATTTCTTATAATCAACAAGGAGAAAAATTAATGATTGCTAATTATGAAGCTGGTAAAAAAGTAGGAAAATGGTTTGCTTGGAGCAATAATACCTTAAAAGAGATTAACTATAATAACAGCAGAATTGTTAGTGTTAAAAATTGGAATCAAGACACTAAACTAGCATCTAATAAAAAGTAAATAAAAAAAGGTTATAAAAAAAACCGCATCATTTAAATGATGCGGTTTTTTTGTTGATAAAAGTTTTGCCTTACTTACTTTTTTTATAAAATTTATATTGTAAGTATTGGTAAGCATCTCTAGGTAATATATCAATCCACTTTTTGTATTTAATAAACCATTTAAAACGGATA
>JBDNGO010000155.1:0-3575 GCA_041689245.1 Flavobacteriaceae bacterium
CTTTCCTTGCTCTATTGCTTGTACAACTTCTAATTTAAAAGACATCGAATAGTCTTTTTGGGTTCGCTTAATGTAGCGTGCTTCTTGTGATTTTTCCATTAGGATACTTTTTGTGTATCGCTATTTCAGGACGGGACATAATTATAAAATAAAAAACCTACTTATTAAAGTAGGTTTTTTTATTTTTGTTAGAATATGAATTTAACTTCTAAACAACCTATTGGCATCTTTGACTCTGGTATTGGCGGAACTTCTATTTGGAAAGAAATACATCTGCTTTTACCAAATGAAAACACCATCTATTTAGCAGATAGCAAAAACGCACCATACGGACAAAAATCTGAAGAAAAAATTCTTGAATTATCTATAAAAAACACTAAATTTTTATTAAATAAAAACTGCAAATTAATTGTTGTTGCCTGTAATACCGCTACAACAAATGCAATTAAATATTTAAGAGAAAATTATACGATTCCTTTTATAGGAATTGAGCCTGCAATAAAACCTGCTTCTATAAATACCAAAACAAAAAATATTGGAATCTTAGCTACAAAAGGCACTTTAAACAGTCGTTTGTTTGCTACAACTTCTAACAGTATTAGTCAAGAAATTTCTATTATAGAACAAGTAGGAGAAGGTTTGGTTGAGTTGATTGAAAATGGACAATTAGTTTCAAAAGAAATGACTCAGTTGCTAACTAATCATTTGCAAAAATTGTTAAAACATAATATTGATTACCTGGTTTTAGGGTGTACTCATTATCCGTATTTAATACCACAAATACAAGAAATAATAGGACCTTTTATAACAATTATAGATTCTGGTCAAGCTGTTGCAAAAAACACTAAAAAGATTTTAGAAGAAAATAGTTTGTTAAATACTCAAAAGTTAAATGCAAGTCATTTGTTTTACACCAATGCAACAACAAAGGTGTTGAAATTAGTTTTAGAAAATAATCAGAATTATAGCGTAGAAAAATTAAATTTCTAAGTTAGAAAGAAGCATTAATGTTAGGGCAAGCAGCAGCTCTCTGAGTTTGACAAAAAATATTTATTCCTAAAGTAATTTGATGATAACCGGTATCAGAAAACACAATATCTCCCAGTTGTTTTGTGAAGGTATAAGAAATTATCATTTGATTATAGTTTACACCAACAATTGGAGAAAGATAATTTAGATTTTCTATAGCTCCTTTATCAAAACTTCTTCTATAAGATAATGCTGCCCACAAAGTAGCTTTGTTTAATTTTTTATACGCTTTAATATTAAAATCTGCAATTGTTTCTCCCGTTCCTTCTCTTAACTGCAACATAAATGAAGGCTCAAATTGAACTTTTTCTCTGTAATCAAAGAAATACCCTGCGCTAAAAATATAGTTTCTTAAATCTAAGGGTTCTAGCCTGTTATTTAAATTATTTTTAGCAGAAAGCAATAAATTTTTTACTGTAAAATAAGATGAAAAACCAGCTCTATGATAAGCAACACTAAAATCTGCATTAAAATAACTTGTACTTTCAATTAGTTGTTGCACCGTTATATCTCCAAAAAAAGTTCTTTGATCAGATTGATTTTGAACCGCTATTGCAGATAAACCAAATGAAAGTTGTTCAAAAATACTACCATTTCCAATATCTAAATGATATGCATAAGTAGCTTGAATTCCCTTTTGAGAATGATATCCGTTTTTATCATTAAAAACAACAAAACCCATTGCTGCTTTTTCTCCAAATTTATTATGAAAACTTAATGTCTGTAATTCTGGCGCGTTATCTACGCCTTGCCATTGTTTTCTTCCTGTAAATCTAATTTTACCGCAAGTTCCAATTCCTGCCGCAGAAGGATGAATTAAAAACACATTATCAGACAAATAATCAGAATAAATTGGTAACGTTTCTTGACCTACAACAGATAAAGAACTGAAAAATAAAAAAAGTAAAATAATTGCTCTTTGCAAAGTGTATTTTTTAAATGTTTTAAGCTTTCAAATATAGCATATTCAATTAATGATATCCTTTTTTAACTAAAAAAATACTAACAAAAACAATTCTGATTAAAAATAGTATCTTTAAATTCTAATATTCTTTATCTTTATACATTAATCAACAACCAAATTGTCTCTTATATGAAAATAAAACCTATTTTTTTTGCTATCTTTTTTACTTTTATTTTGATCGGATGTAAACCTAACCAACCAAAAAACTCAACTCAATTAAATTCCACTTCTTCTTCAAACAATATTAAAATTGATGAAGCTCAATTACTAAATAACATAAAAATATTAGCAAGTGATTCTTTAGAAGGAAGAGGTTTTTCTAAACCTGGCAATTATAAAGCTCAACAATTAATTGCTAACGAGTTTAAAAGGTTACAATTAGCAACCACTTTAGAAACTGGTTATATACAAGAGTTTACAACTACATATCAAGGCGCAAGAAGACAACGTATGTTTCCTGTAAATGGAAAAGATAAAAATGATGTAAATGTACCAGATACAACAGTTGTTGGAGGGAATGTTATTGGTATGATAAAAGGAAAATCTGACAAAGTAATTGTTATTACCGGACATCATGATCATTTAGGAATTAGAAATGGTAAAATATTTAATGGTGCTGATGACGATGCTTCTGGAGCTGCCGCTGTAATTACAATTGCAGATTATTTTAAAGATAAAACACCTTATCATACCTTAGTTTTTGCTACAGTTGATGCTGAAGAAGCAGGAATGCATGGTTCTAGTTATTTAGTAAATAACTTTCCTTTAGGAAAACAAAATATCGTTTTAAATATAAATATGGATATGATTGCTCACAACGATAAAAACGAATTGTATGCTTGTGGTTTGTATCATTATCCACAATTAAAAGAACCTTTAACAAAGGTGATTTCTTCTATTAATTTATTATCAGGACATGATGACCCGAAAGATAAAACAAAAGACAACTGGACTAATTCATCTGATCATAGATCATTTCACAAAGAAAAAATACCTTTTATTTATTTCGGAGTTGAAGATCATAAAGACTACCACAAAGACACAGACACTTTTGAAAACATTAATCAAGAGTTTTATATAGAAGCTGTGAAGCTAATTATTCAATCAATTGAAAATTATGACACCTTTTTGAAAACAAACTAGCACTTATGAGAAATAATAATTGGTTTTTATAGCGTTAACTGGATTCATTTCATTGTGAGTTTTCTATTTCTTTTGACTTTTTAAAAATTGTTTCATTGCAAATATCAGAGCTGGCAGGTTATCATTAGAAGTAGAATGCCCGGCTCCTTCGATTACTACCATTTTAGATCCTGGTACTAAATCACTTAGCTTCCTCACAGTCTCTGGACGAGCCTCATCAAATTCACCAGTAGTAAATAATACTGGTACCTTGATGTTTTTAAGTGTTTGATGTATGTCATAATTTCTTAGTGTCCCCGTTGAAGTAAACTCACTTGGACCCCACATATAGTTGTATATAAATGGGTCAGATTTGTATTCTAGGGTATCATAAGGATGCGGTTTATATGCTGTTCTCCTTCCATGTTTTTTTGCAAAAATTTTGTTGGCATTGGCATAC